>NZ_BAABFP010000002.1:1106746-1185285 GCF_039541115.1 Angustibacter luteus | reverse complement strand
CCACCGCAGCGAGGCGGGGCTCACCGAGAAGTGGGATCTCTACGTCCGCGGCTTCGAGCTCGCCACGGGCTACTCCGAGCTGGTCGACCCGGTGATCCAGCGGCACCGCTTCGAGGAGCAGGCCAAGTTCGCGGCGCTCGGCGACGAGGAGGCCATGCGCGTGGACGAGGACTTCCTGCGGGCCATGGAGTACGCGATGCCGCCGTCCGGTGGGCAGGGCATGGGCGTGGACCGGCTGCTGATGGCGCTGACCGGGCTCGGCGTCCGCGACACGATCTTGTTCCCGCTGGTGAAGCCGCACTGAGGGCGTCGTGCGCGCAGAGGTACCGTGGATGACATGGTGAAGGCCCTGCTCGCGCTCATCCCGTCCGTCGGGGTGCTGTTCCTGTTCGTCGTCGCGATCAAGGCGATGCTCGAGGGCGACCGCCGCGAGCGCACCGCGCAGGCCCGGTGGGACAAGGACCACCCCGCCGCGACGACGCCGACGGATCCCAGCATTTCTCGCTGAACTCCAATGTCGCGCCGCTTTCGGTGCCTCGGTTTTGACAAACCGAATACGCACAGGAAATGCTTTCGCTGGATTGTCCGGGTGGACAAGAATTCAGCGAGAGAAGGCGAGCCGCAATGGCGCAGAAGGTTCAGGTCGTCCTGATCGACGATATCGACGGCGGTGACGCGAGCCAGACCGTGACCTTCGCGTTGGACGGGGTGACGTACGAGATCGACCTGAACGACGAGAACGCCGCCAAGCTGCGGGACTCGTTCTCGCTGTGGGTCGGCAGCGGCCGTCGGGTGTCCGGTCGGTCCCCCCGGGCGGCGCGTCCGGCGTCCCGTGCTGGTGGGTCTGAGGACACTGCGGCTATTCGCGAGTGGGCCAAGCAGAACGGTCACCAGGTGAGCGAGCGCGGCCGCATCTCGGCCACGGTTCGCGACGCGTACAACGCCGCCCACTGACGTTTCCGCCACCCAGACCGCTTTTCCTTCCGGAAAACCGGCTTGAGTGGCGGAAAGGGGCTTGGACGGCGGAAGCGGGTGTGAGCAAAGGGACGCCCCCGCAGCCACGGTGAGGCTGCGGGGGCGTCGCTTTTGCGGCGGCTGGATCCCGTCGATCAGCCGACGCCGAGCCCGCCCACGAACCGCTCTCCGTTGGGCGTGCCCACACCGGTGATGTCGTCGTACCCGGCGGTGGTCCGGATCGTCGTCCCGTTGCGTGCGTCGAGCGTGCGCAGGGACGTCGTCAGGCCGTCGGAGTCGTCGACGCCGTTCACGTAGTCCACCCGCACGACGCCGGTGTTGGCCTTGTGCGTCGGGTCGAAGTACGCCTGCGTGCCGTACAGGTCGTACAGCGCATAGTTGGCGAACCCGTGCGGACGGCCGGACACCTGGTCGGCGATCGCCATCATCCCGGCGAACAGCGGGCTGGCCAGCGAGGTGCCGCCGATGCGGTACTCGGAGTACTTGACCGTGCCGTCCGGGAACGTCTGGGTCTCGCCGACCCGCATGCCGGTGTTCGGGTCACCCAGCGCCGAGACGTCCGGCACCGCGCGCCCACCAAGCTTGCTGTAGCGCTTCGCGATGGACGCCGGGACGACGCCCTTCTGGTACGCCGGCTGGGAGAACACCTGGCTGGTGCCGCCCCCGCCGCCGTACTGGTAGGTGCCCGGAGGGGTCGGGTCCCAGGCGCCGTCCGTCAGCGTGGACTTCGAGGTGCTCCACCCGGTCTCGAACGTCCGGGTGTTGGTCTTGCTGACGGCCAGCGAGGTGCCGCCGACCGCGGTCACCAGCGAGCTGTTGGCCGGGGACTGCACCGTCGGCACGCCGTTGTTGTCGGAGGCCCCGTCACCGGAGTCGCCCGAAGAGAAGTAGACGCCGATGCCCTCGAGCGCGGCCTGGTAGAAGACCTGCTGGTAGGCGGTGTCCAGCGCGGGGGAGCCGTTGGACTCGTCGGTGCCGCCCCAGGAGTTCGTGACGATGTCGGCCAGGTGCCGGGCGACGACCTTGTTGACCGCGGTCAGCAGGTCGGCGTTGTCGCAGGAGCGGCCGGGGACGTAGGTGACGTTCGCGCCGGGAGCCATGGCGTGCACGGCCTCGACGTCCAGGGTCTCCTCGCCGTACCAGCCCTGCTCGCCGCACAGGTCGCCGTTCACGGTGTCGTCGTAGCCGTAGCGGTACGGCTTGGCCGGCGGAACCTGCTTGAACTGCTTGCCCTTGAACGCGTTCTGGCCGTGGCTGGTCGCGTAGGTGTTCGCGTCGGACAGGATCGTCGGCGCGGCGTACGCGTCGGTGATCGCGACCGTGACGCCGCGGCCGTCGAAGCCCTTGGCGATCGACCGGGTCAGGCCGTAGGCGCCCTCGAGCTGGTCGGGCACGTAGCCGCAGGGGGCGTAGGGCTGAACCTTGCCGTAGGCGGTGGGAACGGTGGTGGCCTGCTTCTGGCCGTAGAAGGTCGAGCACGGGGTGGCGTTGACGAAGGCGTCCGGTGGCGGGGCCTTGGTCGTCGCGGACTTGGCGGTGCGGTGCGTGGTCGTCGGGCCGCCGACACGGTCAGTGGACATCAGCTGGCTGATGCTGGCCAAGCCGGACACCGCGATGACGTCGGCCGACAAGGACGCCGGGACGCTCGGCGCGCTGGACGCCGCACGCAGGGTGTGTCCGGATACCGAGTACGTGTGCAGCGTCGTCCCGAACGCCTTCTGCAGCTGGGACAACGAGCCGGTCGCGGTGACGTAGGCGTTGTTCGCCGGGATCTCCCCGATCGTCAGGCCGTACCCCTTGAGGAACGCCTTCGTGCGCGCGACGGACGCGGCGGACGGCGCGTACGCGGCCTTGATCTGGGCTGCAGTCAGGTAGTGCTGGTAGCTCGCGCTGTGCGGGTCGGCGACCGCCGCGACTGCCTTGGCCAGACCGGCCTGGTCGCGGCCGGCCAGGAACACCCGGACCTCCGCCTGCTGCTTGGCCGACGGGGTGCCGACGACCTTGGCGCCCTTGACCTGGTCGGGCTGGGCATTGGCCACCGCGTGCCGGGACGCGCCGGAACCGGCGGCCGCGAACGCCGTGGTGGCGAACAACGTGGGGGCCACCAAGGCGGCCGCGGTAGCGGCCGTCACCTTGATGGACAGGCGTGGACTCATGGAGATCCTTCCGTGGAGAACGGGTTGAGGCGAGCCTTTCTCCGTCGTCCACCAGCGCCCATGACAGATGTCACGGTTCTTGTGCAATTCCATAGAACAGGTATGAAACGGTCGCCGTGTGTGATCGGAGAGCCACACGGGGTCAATGCCGACTGGGTGGCAGACTCGGCGAAATCAGAGAAGGGGGGGACCTGAAGCCGGTTCTGTGCCCCACTGCTCTGATCTCAGCGACGGAGTCGTCAGGGGGCGACCCTCACCAGGCCGACGGCTCGAGCACGGCCCCGTAGCGAGAATTCGTCACGCGGCCGGCGCTGTCGCCGTAGCTCCTCGGGGCCAGACCGGGGTGAACCACCGTGACCCCGCCGGCGTGCGCGGAGCTGCCGACGCCCTCACCCGGGATGCCCACGACCAGGTCCAGGCTGTCCCAGGGGTTGAGCGCGGAAAGCGCCGCGCCGACCTGGTCACCGGCCTCGGCGGCGCCACCCAGACCGCCACCCGGACCCTGGTGGTATGACCGCTGGCAGGCGTTGGCTCCGGCGACCGACAGGACGATGGTGACCTCGCCGGCGTCCCGGACCGAACCGATGTCCTCGCCGGGAGAGCCGACGGCTGCTGCTTGAGCGCTGCAGAGATTGCCCTGGGCGTTCACCGAGGCGCCGAAGTGATCGCCCGCCTGGACCGTGCCGGGTACGGCGTAGGTGTTCTGGGTGATGGTGCCCACGTCACCGCTCGAACGCGACACCCACGCCGAGCGGAACACCTGGACCTGGCCGGCGCCGGCGGCGCGGCCGATCGCCTCGCCGGGCTCGCCGACCCACAGCGCGTCGCCGGACCACGAGAGCGCGGCGCCGACCCGGTCACCGGTCTCGGCCACGCCGGGAAGACCCTGGTACCCCTGCTGCAGGAGCCTGGCCGCCGTGACGGCACCGGTGGTCGAGGTCTTCACCAGGACGACGTCGCCGGCCTGGCGGTGCGAGCCGCTCGTCTCGTCCGGGACACCGACGGCCAGGGTGTCGGAGAAGGCGAGCACCGTGCCGAAGTGGTCCCCGGCCTCGGCGACGCCGGGCACGCCGGGGGTGTCCTCGGTGACCGCGCCGAGGTAGGTCGCGGCTCCAGTCGCCTTCTGGACGCGGTAGATGTCGACTGCGCCGGCTCCCGCCCGACCGGACACCGTCCGGTTGGGGGCGCCGACGTAGAGGTCGTAGGAGGTGGTGTCGGCGCTGGCCGACCCGAGCGCGATCGAGGCGCCGAAGCGCTCGCCAGCCGACCGGCCGGTCAGCCGGACGGCGCCAGCGGACGTCAGGCCGGTCAGACTGCCGTGAGCGATGACGACCGCTCCGCGACCGCGGTCGCTCCCGGGCGCCCCGATGGCCAGGTCGTCGCAGGAGTCCGCGGTCTGGTCGGGCGGCAAGCTCTCCACCGAGGCGCCGAACAGGTCGCCGGCCGCCGCGGGGATCCCGATGAACGAGGCCGGGCCGACCCGCTGGGCGCGGCCTTGGGCATAGTGGATGTCGACCGCGCCGGTGGGCACGCCCCCGACGAGACCCGTCGGGACTCCCACCGTGAGGTCCGCGGCGAAGTCTCCGTCGTAGTCCGGGGCCGCCCGCTCGTCCAACGGCGGCGGGCACACCGTCGGCGCGGCGGACGCGGCAGGTGCGATGAGCCACGGGACGGTGCCGACCAGCGCACCCGCGGCGAGCGCGGCCGTCAGGACGACGCGACGGGGACGGGACGGACGACTCGGCACGACGGTCTCCTCTCGGACGGTCGCGCCACCGTAGCCTTCGAGAGGCAGAGCAGGAAGCAGGATGGACTGACCCGACCGGCGGACGCCGGGTGACGGTCAGCGAAGCCCGTTCAGCTCGTCGAGGGTGCGGTGGCCGCGCTCGACCACGTCAGCCACAAGATCGTGCCGCCCGAGACGGATGGGCCACTCGAGCTGCAGGAGGATCTGTGTGGCTGCGAGCGCTGCGGCCCACTCCCAGCCGACCAGTTCGAGGATCCTCGTCCACAACCGCCCACGGACCCCGTCCAGCGGATCCTGGAAGGTGTGCCACTGAAGGGTGGTGAGGTCAGTCGCTCGCGTGCCGCTCCCCGCGTTGACGATGTCCACGACTGACACCACCGCTCCGTCCCGGACCAGGACATTGCTCGGGTTGAGATCCGTGTGGACCATGTCGGGTGCCTCGTGTGGTGCTGGGACGTCGGCGCACGCGAGCCGCAGGCGCTCAACCAAGGCCGACACCACGGCGGAGTACCGCGAGAGCCCGGCGACAGCCGGCTCCTGACCGGTAGCGACCCGCCAGGCGTACCCCCAGTGGTCGTAGTCCTCGGTGGCTTGGCCAGCCTGGAGCTCGATGATCTCCATGAGCTGCTCGACGAGGGCCGGGGTCAGCTCGGGCGCAGGGACCGCATCAACGAAGTCCATCAGATGCCATACGTGAGTGGGCGTTGCCCCCACGCCGAGCCAGGCCGGGGTGGGATAGCCGCGTCCGCGCATGTGCGCGACCACTCTCTGGCTGCGCAACGTCTCGTCAAGCTGACCGGGGTGTGTCCGGGGCACTGCTTTGAGCACGGCGTCTGCCCGTCCGGCCAGCTGGACGCGCACGGCACCAGCATTGACGCCTCCGGGTAGCCGACCGAGAAGAGTGACCTCCGCCCCGACCGCCCTCACCACGTCGGCCAGGACCTCGACCGGCACTTCGTCGCGATGCATGCCTTGCAGCATGCACGAGACGCGCTCCTCGCCGGCTCGGGTACGACGCCGTCCCTGCGCCGAGCTCGGGCTCAGGTCAACCAGGTCCGCGTCTGGTCCAGCACCCGCTCGCCAGACAGATCGGCCAGCGACAACCCGGCGAAGCCCTCTGCGGAGGGCGACGTCTGCCAGCGGAACCGAGGCTGCTCGGTCAGCGCTGCCTCGACCACCACGGCGGCGGCCTCCTTCGACGGCTGCGCCGTGGCGAACGAGCGGCCCGTGCGGTGCAGGTACGCCTGGAGCAGCGGCGCGTAGTCGTCGTCCAACGGGCTGCCGGTGTCGGCGGCGCCGGTGTTCCGCACGAACTCGCTGGCGACCGCCGCTGGCTCGACCACCGCCACCTCGACGCCGAACCGTGCGACCACCGGCGCCAGTGACTGCATCAGCCCCTCGACCGCGAACTTCGCGCCGCAGTAGGCGTCCGCGAACGGCTGGCCGACCACACCGCCGACACTGGTGACGGTCACGACCCGCCCGCGGCCGGCCGACCGCATCACGGGGAGCACCAGCCTGGTCAGCCGGGCCACCGAGAGGTAGTTCACCTCCAGCTGCTCCTGCAGCTCGCCGTCGTCCAGCTGCTCGAGCGTCGCGACCTTGCCGCGACCGGCGTTGTTGACCAACACGTCGAGCCGGCCGTGATCGGCCACGACCGCGGTCACGCAGGCCTCGGCCTGCTCCGGAACGGTCACATCCAGGGCGCGCAGCTCGACGGTCAGTCCCTCCTGCGTGGCGGCGGCGAGCAGACCAGCGCCCTTGGCGACGTCCCTCGCCGTCGCCACGACGTGCACGCCCCGCCGGGCCAGTCCCAGGGCCACCTCCAAGCCGATCCCGGACGACGTACCGGTCACCAGGGCCACCCGCCGATCGCTCATGCCGGCCACCCTTGCGTCGATCGCCCCCGACAGCCAGCATCGCGCCAGCACCCAGGTATCCGGCCAGCTGGTGGATCAGGTGATGCACCGGCCGACGCGCCGGTCCGCCTCACGTCAAGCCGTTGCCTGCGTGGGCCGGTATCGCAGGGCGACCGCCCCTGACCGGAACTCATGGCGATGCACGAGCTCGAGCTGGATGCGTTCACGCAGACCGGCGAGCAACGTCGGCCCGTTCCCGGCCAGGACGGGCTGCACGAGGAACTCGTACTCGTCGATCAGCCCCAGGTCTGCCAACGCGAGGGGGAGGGTCACGCCGCCCACGGACAGTCCCTCGCCTGGCTCCTGCTTGAGCCGCCGAACCGCTTCCCCGAGGTCGCCTTGCACCAGCTCGGCATTCCAGTCGACCCCGCTGAGCCTGCTCGACACGACGTACTTCTTCGTCCGGTCGATGGCCTCGGCGAAGGGGGTCTCCCACTCGGTCATCCAGTCCGGCCACGTGCCCGTGGCCGGCCGCCGCCACGCCGACTCCATCATCTCGTAGGTCACCCGGCCGAAGAGCAGGGCGTCGGCTCGTTCCATCTCAGCGGTCCAGTAGCGCATCGACTCCTCGTCGGGCGGGATCCCTGCCTCGTGATGGCAGCAGCCGTCGAGGGTGACGTTGATCGAGTAGCGAAGTGGTCTCATCTCGTTGCTCTCCCCTGATGCGCGCGGCGCCTTCACCGGACCGTACTCAGACTCGTGCCGCGGCCAGTTCTCATCGGTGTCCGCCCGCACGTCGCGAGAGCACTCAGGACGGAGGGACGCGAGGCCCGGGCACCAGGAGGCTTGCCGTGACGGGGGCGAGGTCGTCGAGGCGGTCCAGGACCTCCTGGTAGGGCAGCTGCTTGAGGGAGCCGCCGTCCTCGATCTCGTCCCAGGTGCGGGGGGCGGCGGCGTTCGGCTGCGGGCGACCGCGCAGGGAGTACGGGCAGATGGTGGTCTTCGCGTGGTGGTTCTGGCTCCAGTCGAGCAGGACCTTCTTGGGGCGCAACGCCTTCGCCATGGACGAGACGACGAGGCTGCGGTGGTCCGAGGCCAGGGACTCGGCCAGCCGCCGCGCGTACTCCCGGACGACGTCGGCGTCCTGCTCGCCGGACAGCGGCGCGTACAGCTGGAGCCCCTTGCTGCCACTGGTCACCGGGACGCACTCCAGGCCGTCGGAGGCGAGCCGTTCGCGGACCAGGAGGGCGACCTCGGCGCACTCGGGCAGTCCCGCGGGCGCGCCGGGGTCGAGGTCCACGACGAGCCGGTCCGGGTCGCGCTGGCCGCCACGGGGGCCGACGGTCCACTGCGGCACGTGCAGCTCCAGGGCCGCGAGGTTGGCCAGCCAGACCAGGGTCGGCAGGCCGTCGACCACGGGGTAGGTGATCCGCTCGCGCGAGGACCCGGGTGCGTCGAGCGTCACGGTCGCCACCCAGTCGGGCGCGCCCTTCGGCATCGCCTTCTCGACGAAGGACGCCGCCTCCACCCCGTTCGGCCACCGGAACCGGCTCACCGGGCGGTGGGCCAGCAGGGGCAGCATGACCGGCGCGACCTTGGCGTAGTAGTCGATGATCTCCGCCTTGGTGGTGCCCGTCGAGGCGTACAGCACCTTGTCCAGGTTGCTCAGCTTCAGCCGGCGGCCGTCGATCTCGACCTGCGCCTGGTGCGCGTCGCTGCGGTCAGGACTCACGGACCAGCTCCTCCACCCGGACGTCGCGCCGGACGCCGCGCCAGGCCGGCTGCCGCAGCCGCCCACCCGAGCCGTAGCCGAGGTGCTCGACCTCCACGCAGACGGTCGGCTGCACCCAGTGGGTGCCGCGGGCGTCGATGGCCGGGACGTCGTCGGCGAACGGGGAGTCGTTGCGGGCCAACGGGTCCAGCAGCCCGGACAGCAGTCTCGCCGCGTTCCCGCCGATGCCGGACCCTACGCGTCCCAGGTACGTCAGCCGCCCCGCGCCGTCCGGCAGCCCGACCAGCAACGCACCCACCACCGACGACGTCCCGGTCTGCGGGCGCCACCCGCCGACCACGCAGGTCTGGGTGCTGCGGTGGGCGCGCTTGACCCAGTCCCGGCTGCGCACTCCGGGGCGGTACACGGAGCTGCGTCGTTTGCTGACGATGCCCTCGAGCCCGTTGGCCTTCGTGGCCTCCAGCAGGGCGGCCCCGTCGTCGAACACGCCGGGGACCTGCCACGGCCCCGCCCCCGGCTCGCCGAGCTCGATCCGCTCCAAGGTGTGCCGGCGCTCGTCGAAGGCGCGTCCGAGCAGCGGTACCCCGTACAGCCGCAGCACGTCGAACACCACGTAGGACACCGGGAACCGTTGCGCCAGAGCGGCCGCCCGCCGGGCGTCCTTCACGTGCATCCGCTCCGCCAGCACCCCGAAGTCCGGCTTGCCGTTCGCGAACGCCACCACCTCGCCGTCCAGCATCCCGTCGGCCACCACGTCCACCAGACCGGCCAGCTCGGGGTACGACACCGTGACGTCGGACTCGGTGCGCGAGGTCAGCCGCAGCCGTCCGTCGGTCACGTCCGCGAGGACCCGCATCCCGTCCCACTTGACCTCGTGCACCCAGTCGTCGCCCCCCGGCGGCGTTGCGCCAGAGGGCGCAGGGGTGGCGAGCATGGGGCGCATAGGACCATCCTGCCTGTAGCGTCGTCGTGAAGACGACATATGTCGGGCCGGCTGTCGTCGGACCGGAGGGAGCGGGCAGATGAGGGCGATGTGGAAGGGCGCGGTCTCGTTCGGCCTGGTGAACGTGCCGGTGAAGATGTACACCGCCACCCAGAGCCACGACGTCGCGTTTCACCAGGTGCACCGCAAGGACGGCGGCCGGATCCGCTACCGCCGGGTCTGCCAGGTCTGCGGCGAAGAGGTTGCGTACGACGAGATCGCCAAGGGGTACGAGTCCCCCGAGGGTGACCTGGTGGTGCTGACCGACGAGGACCTGGCCGAGCTGCCCGTCACCGGCAGTCGCGAGATCGACGTCGAGCGCTTCGTCCCGTCGGAGCAGATCGACCCGATGCTCTTCGAGAAGTCCTACTACCTCGAGCCGGAGAAGTCCGGCGTCAAGCCCTACGCGCTGCTCCGCGAAGCCCTCAAGGCCTCCGACCGGATGGCGCTGGTGCACGTCGCGATCCGCAGCCGGTCGACACTCGCGGTGCTGCGCGTCCGGGACGACGTCATCGTGCTCCAGACGATGCTGTGGCCGGACGAGATCCGGCAGGCCGACTTCGACACCCTCGGGGACCTCGACGAGCTGCGCCCGCAGGAGCTGGCGATGGCCTCCTCGCTGATCGAGTCGATGGCCGGCGAGTACGACCCGGACGAGTTCGGTGACGAGTACCGCGAGGCGGTCGTCGCCGTCGTCGAGGGCAAGCTCGACAAGGGCGAGAGCAGCAAGGTCGAGGAGCCCGGCACGTCGTCGGTCGACAGCGGCCAGGTGCTCGACCTGATGGCCGCCCTGCAGCGGTCCGTGGACGCGGCCAAGGGCAAGCCCGCCGAGTCCGCGTCGA
Organism: Angustibacter luteus; assembly: GCF_039541115.1. NCBI lineage: Bacteria > Bacillati > Actinomycetota > Actinomycetes > Kineosporiales > Kineosporiaceae > Angustibacter > Angustibacter luteus. The sequence goes on along the minus strand of NZ_BAABFP010000002.1, from coordinate 1,174,992 downwards.
CCGAGGATGGCTCGTCCGGCAAGGCCGCCAAGAAGGCAGCCGCGAAGTCCACCACCAAGGCCGCGGCGAAGAAGACCGCGGCCAAGAAGGCAACCACGAAGAAGGCCGCGGCGAAGAAGAGCACCAGCAGCACGAGCAAGGCCACGGCCAAGAAGACGGTCGCCAAGAAGCGCAGCGCCTGACCGCAGGTGAGCGAGCAGACGCTGCCCGACGAGCTGACCCGGCTGCTCGAGCACGGCCCGTTCCACGAGGCGCTCGCGGCGGCCGTCGCGAACCGTGGCCTGACGCTCGCCCGCCTGCAGCACCACCTGGCCCTGCGCGCGAGCCCGGTCAGCGTCCCGACGTTGAGCTGCTGGGTGCGCGGTACCCGTCAGCCGGAGCGGCCGCAGTCCCGCCAGGCGCTCGCCGAGCTCGAGGGCGTGCTGGGGCTACCGCCGCGCGCCCTCTCGGACCTGCTCGGACGCCCGCGCCGCCGAGGTCGCGACGCCGCCCGGCCGATCGCGGACGCCGAGCTGTGGCAGCCGTCGCGGTCCCTGCACGACGCGCTGCGCGAGCTCGACCTGCCCCGCCCGGACCTGCGGGTGGTCAGCGTGCACGTCCGGCAGACCGTGGACGAGCGGGGTGTCGAGCGCGAGCTGCGCCACGTCAACGTCATGGAGTCCACCAAGGACGACACCGACCGCATGCGGGTCACCATCGGGCACCTGGCCGGCAGCACGGAGGCCACCCGGCTCCGGGCCGTCACCGGCGCGCAGACCGGACGGCTGCGTCGGACCCCCGACGGGTTCCTCGTCGCCGAGCTGCTGCTGGACGCGACGCTCGCCAAGGGTGGGCGCACCATCGTCGAGTACGCGGTGCAGCTCGACGCGGCCGGAGCCCCGTCCACCGAGTGCACCGCGCTGTTCCACCGCCCGGTGCGGCAGTGCCTGGTGGAGGTCTTCTTCGATCCGGACCGGTTGCCCGCCAGGGGGTTCGCGCTGCGGCGGCCGGCCGGCAAGCACGAGCAGCGGGTCGACGTCCCGCTGTCGTCCGCAGGGGTGCTGCGCACCGCACTGTTCGACCAACCGGCGGGCGAGTACGGACTCACCTGGCAGTGGCCGGCCTGACGTCCGACTGACGCCGGGGGCTCGTCCGGGTTTTCTACGAAATTTACCTGCGTCCGCACGGCGCCTGCCGGACCGCGTCCGCGCGACCTCCACACCCCTTGTCGCACAGCGGGTTCCGTGACCAGACTGCGCGGCGCGCCGTCGGATCTGCCCGGTTTGCCCGGACCGCAGGCGCGTCCCGCTCGCGGACCACCCCGCGCAGCCCTTCTCGAGGAGACGCAGTGAAGAGAACGACAACCCTGGGCGCCGTCGCGGCAGCAGCCGTCGCGGCCTCCGTCTTCGTGCCCGGCACGGGATCGGCCGCCGTCCCGGCCGGTCCGGCGTCCGGCCTGGCCCAGTCGTCCGCCCAGTCCCCGCCCCAGCCGTCCCGAGCCGCCCTGCTCGCGTCGGCTCAGGTCGCCGCCCCGTCCGTCGGCAAGGTTCTCGGGCTGGGTCCGCAGGAGACCCTGCGGGTCAAGGACGTGATCACTGACGCGAACGGCACCGTGCACACCCGCTACGAGCGCAGCTTCGCCGGCCTGCGGGCCATCGGGGGTGACCTCGTGGTGCACCGCGACGCGACCGGCGCGGTGCACTCGGTGGACCACGCCGGCTCCGGTGTGGTCGCGGTGGGGTCGACCACGCCAAGCGTGCGTCCCGGGACCGCGTCCGCGGACGGTGCCTTGGCCGCCCGCGGGTTCGCCCAGCAGGACGGTTCAGCGCTGCGGGCCGGCGCCAGCAAGGACGCCAGCCCCGAGCTCGTCGTCTACGCCGCCGGCGCCAGCCCTCGGCTCGCCTACGACGTGGTGACCACCGGCACCCGGGCCGACCAGACCCCCAGCCGCATCCACACCCTCGTGGACGCCGTCACCGGCCGGACCCTGACGACCTGGGACGACATCGAGACCGCCGAGGGCACCGGGAAGACCCTGTACTCCGGCAACGTCACGATCACCACGAGCGGCAGCGGCAGCAGCTACTCGCTCGTCGACACCGCGCACGGCAACGGCACCACCACCGACCTCAAGGGGGCGACGTCCGGCAACGGCACGACGTTCACCGATGCGGACAACGTCTGGGGCAACAACGCCACCAGTGACCGCGCCTCAGCGGCGGCCGACGCGCACTACGGCGCGGCGGCGACCTGGGACTACTACAGGTCCGTGCACGGCCGGAACGGCATCTTCGACAACGGCAACGGTGTGCGCTCGCGGGTGCACTACGGCAGCGCCTACAACAACGCCTTCTGGGACGGCGCCCAGATGACGTACGGCGACGGGCGCAACAGTGCGAGCCCGCTCGTCGAGATCGACATCGCGGGTCACGAGATGAGCCACGGTGTCACCGAGAACACCGCGGGCCTGGCCTACACCGGCGACGCTGGCGGGCTGAACGAGTCGACGTCCGACATCTTCGGCACCTCCGTCGAGTTCTACGAGAACAACCCCAACGACGTCGGTGACTACCTGCTCGGCGAGAAGATCAACTTCAACGGCAACGGCACCCCGTTGCGGTACATGGACAAACCGTCCAAGGACGGCGCAGGCAGCGTCGACTGCTGGTCGACCAGCACCAAGAACCTCGACCCGCACTACTCCTCCGGGGTCGGCAACCACTTCTTCTACCTGGCCAGCGAGGGCTCGGGCGCCAAGACGATCAACGGTGTCAGCTACAACAGCGCGACCTGCAACGGCTCGACCCTGGCCGGCATCGGCCGGTCCAAGGTCGAGAAGATCTGGTACCGGGCGCTCAGCACGTACATGACGTCGACCGAGACCTACCCGCAGGCGCGCAACAGCACGCTCAAGGCGGCGATCGACCTGTACGGCGCCAGCAGCGCCGAGTGCGCCGGCATCGCCGCGACCTGGTCCGCGGTGTCCGTGGCCGAGGGCACCACCAAGTGCTCCACGACCACCCCGACCCATACCCCGACCCAGACCCCCACCCAGACCCCCACCCAGACCCCGACCCAGACGCCCACCGGGACGCCGACCACGACGCCGCCGTCCGGTCAGAACCTGCTGACCAACCCCGGGTTCGAGTCCGGCCAGACCGGCTGGACCGGCACCCGTGGCCCGATCAGCAACGACGCGGCGCGACCGGCCCGCACCGGCTCGTACAAGGCGTGGCTCGGCGGCTACGGCTACCGGGCCACCGAGTACGAGCAGCAGGCCGTCACGATCCCGGCCTCGGCGACCTCGGCGACCCTGAGCTTCTGGGTGGCGATCGACACCGAGGAGAACGAGGACGTCGCCTACGACACCCTGAAGATCCAGGGCATCGCGGGTGGCACCACCAGCACGCTGGCCACGTACTCCAACCGGAACGCATCCAGCGGCTACGTGCAGAAGACCGTCGACCTGTCCCGCTACCGCGGCCAGAGCGTCACGGTGAAGTTCCTGCTCAACGAGGACGCCTACCTGCAGACCAGCTTCGTCGTGGACGACACGGCGGTCACCACGGGCTGACTGCGGACCGCGAGACCGCGACCCGCACCGCCTGTACCCGGGCGGTGCGGGTCGCGCTCGCGCGCGTCTGGCGAGCGCACCCTGGTCAGGTGACACTGTTCGTCACGATCCGCACCGCTGCCGATGGGAGGGCGCATGACGGACCAGGACCGGCGCGACGACCTCGCTCACCTGCTCGAGCGCGGTCCCTTCCACGAGGCGCTGGCTACGGCGGTCGAGCACCGCGGGCTGACCCTGCAGCGGCTGCAGCACCGGCTCACCGAGCGGGGCGCCACGGTCAGCGTGCCGACGCTGAGCTGCTGGGTGCGCGGCACCCGGCGTCCGGAGCGGCCGGTGTCCATGGCGGCGCTGGCCGAGCTGGAGCTGGTGCTCGGCCTGGAGGCGCGTTCGCTGTCCGACCTGCTCGGGCAGAAGCGCCGGCGCGGCCGGGACGCGGCGCGGCCGGTGGACGACGAGACCATCTGGCGGGACTCGGCGTCGCTGAGCGCCGTGCTGAGCGAGCTCGACCTGGTCAAGCCAGACCTGCGGGTGGTCAGCGCCCACCTGCGCCAGCGGGTCGACGGCCGCCGGGTGGAGCGCACGGCGCGGCACCTCAACGTGGTCGAGGCCATGCGCGACGACCTGACCCGCACCCGGCTGACGATGGCCAGGCTGACCGGACGTCCCGACCAGCTGCACGTGGAAGCGATCGCCGGGGTCAGCGTGGGCCGTCAGCGCGCCACCAGCGACGGCTTCGTCGTCACCGAGCTGGTGCTCGACACCACGCTGGCCAAGGGTGAGCGCACGGTCGTGGAGTACGAGGCGCACCTGGACCCCGAGGGGGAGCCGTCGATCAACTGCACGGCGCTGTTCTACCGGCCGGTGCGGATGTGCGTCGTCGAGGTGTTCTTCGACCCCGAGCAGGTCCCGGTCCGCTCGTTCGCGCTGCGCAAGCCTGCGGGCAAGCACGAGCAGCGCAGCCCGGTGCGGGTCTCGGCGGCGGGGGTGCTGCGGTCCGTGGTCTTCGACCAGCCGGCCGGCGAGTACGGGCTGACCTGGGACTGGGACTGATGATCATGTGCTTGGCGCAGCACTTTTCTACCGTCTTTACCGCCCTCCGCACGAAGGGCTGAGCGACGCCCGACGCGGGGCGCCGTCCCCCTTGTCTCGCAGCGGTTCTGCAGGCAAGACTCACCTCGTCGAACCGAGACCAGCCGCCGGCCACTCCAGTGCCCGTCCCGGCGGTTGGACGGCCCGCACCACGCAGCAGCGTGTGGTGCGGGCCCTTGGTCGTTCAGGGGATCGTGCCGCCCCGGCGCAGTCGCGCCAACGCGTCCCGCGGGTCGCCGGCGAGCGCCTCTCCGACGGAGCGGACGGTGCTGGCCCGGTCCGATGCGAGCCCGTCGACGTCCTCGTCGGCCCCCTGCCCGGGGCTCGCGTCGGACCGGAGGTCCCTCTCGTCGTCCGGACCGGCGGGGACGTCGTCCGGCGGGCTCAGGTGCCGTCGGCGGTCCTGGACGGCGGCCACCAGCCGCGCGTAGACCCCGACGTCCCGCGGGTCCGTCAGCCACGCCTCGGCAGCCTCGGCGACCCGGGCGTCCAGCAGCACCAGCACCTGATCCATCCGAGGAGTGTGCCGCACCGCGCGGGGCGAACGTGCATGATCACCGCGAGGACCTCGCTTAGTGATCATGCAGGTTCGCCCAGCGGGATTCCGCGCAGGGCGAACGCGGGCCCCTCGGCGGAACATGCTCAGGTCCACCCGACGTTGAGCCGATCAGACGCAGGTCTGGTCTGTCCGGGTGTCCGTGAGGTCACGATGTGGGCGACGATCCGGCTCGTGTCACACCACGGGGATAGCATCGACGTGGCGAGGGAGGGGAGAGCCCCGCTCCTGCCTACCGCTCGCGAGGAGAATGCAGATGTTCGAGAGGTTCACCGACCGGGCCCGACGGGTTGTGGTGCTCGCGCAGGAAGAAGCGCGGATGCTCAACCACAACTACATCGGCACCGAGCACATCCTGCTCGGGCTGATCCACGAGGGCGAGGGCGTGGCCGCCAAGGCGTTGGAGAGCCTCGGCATCTCGCTCGACGCCGTGCGCGAGCAGGTTCAGGAGATCATCGGCCAGGGCCAGCAGGCTCCGTCCGGCCACATCCCCTTCACCCCGCGCGCCAAGAAGGTGCTGGAGCTCAGCCTGCGTGAGGCGCTGCAGCTCGGCCACAACTACATCGGTACCGAGCACATCCTGCTCGGGCTGATCCGCGAGGGCGAGGGCGTCGCCGCCCAGGTGCTGGTCAAGCTCGGCGCCGACCTCAACCGGGTCCGCCAGCAGGTCATCCAGCTGCTGTCCGGCTACCAGGGCAAGGAGCCGGCCGCGACCGGCCCGGCCGAGGGCACGCCGTCCGGCTCGCTGGTGCTCGACCAGTTCGGCCGCAACCTCACCCAGGGCGCCCGCGAGGGCAAGCTCGACCCGGTGATCGGTCGCGAGAAGGAGATCGAGCGGGTCATGCAGGTGCTGTCCCGCCGCACCAAGAACAACCCGATCCTGATCGGCGAGCCCGGCGTCGGCAAGACCGCCGTCGTCGAGGGCCTGGCCCAGGGGATCGTCAAGGGCGAGGTGCCCGAGACGCTCAAGGACAAGCAGATCTACACCCTCGACCTCGGCGCGCTGGTGGCCGGCAGCCGCTACCGCGGTGACTTCGAGGAGCGCCTTAAGAAGGTGCTGAAGGAGATCCGCACCCGCGGCGACATCATCCTGTTCATCGACGAGATCCACACCCTCGTCGGGGCGGGTGCGGCCGAGGGCGCGATCGACGCGGCGTCCATCCTCAAGCCGATGCTGTCCCGCGGCGAGCTGCAGACCATCGGGGCGACGACCCTCGACGAGTACCGCAAGTACATCGAGAAGGACCCGGCGCTCGAGCGTCGCTTCCAGCCCATCCAGGTCGCCGAGCCGAACCTCGCGCACACCATCGAGATCCTCAAGGGGCTGCGCGACCGGTACGAGGCGCACCACCGCGTCTCGATCACCGACGCCGCCCTGGTGGGTGCCGCCACGCTGGCCGACCGGTACATCAACGACCGGTTCCTGCCGGACAAGGCGATCGACCTGATCGATGAGGCCGGCGCACGGTTGCGGATCCGTCGCATGACGGCGCCCCCGGACCTGCGCGAGTTCGACGAGCGCATCGCCGCCACCCGGCGCGAGAAGGAGTCCGCGATCGACGCGCAGGACTTCGAGAAGGCCGCCTCGCTGCGCGACACCGAGAAGCGCCTGCTCGGCGAGAAGAACGAGCGCGAGAAGCAGTGGAAGGCCGGCGACATGGACGTCGTCGCCGAGGTCGACGAGGAGCTGATCGCCGAGGTCCTGGCCACCGCCACGGGCATCCCGGTGTTCAAGCTCACCGAGGAGGAGTCCTCGCGGCTGCTGCGCATGGAGGACGAGCTGCACAAGCGGATCGTCGGCATGGACGACGCCATCAAGGCGCTGTCCCAGGCCATCCGCCGCACCCGGGCTGGCCTCAAGGACCCGCGCCGTCCGGGCGGCTCGTTCATCTTCGCCGGCCCCACCGGCGTCGGTAAGACCGAGCTGGCCAAGACGCTCGCCGAGTTCCTGTTCGGCGACGAGGACTCGCTGATCCAGCTCGACATGAGCGAGTTCAGCGAGAAGCACACGGTCTCGCGGCTGTTCGGCTCCCCGCCCGGCTACGTCGGCTACGAGGAGGGCGGCCAGCTCACCGAGAAGGTGCGCCGCAAGCCGTTCTCGGTCGTGCTGTTCGACGAGGTCGAGAAGGCCCACCCGGACATCTTCAACTCGCTCCTGCAGATCCTGGAGGACGGTCGCCTGACCGACTCGCAGGGCCGCATGGTCGACTTCAAGAACACCGTGATCATCATGACGACCAACCTCGGCACCCGGGACATCTCCAAGGGCCAGGGCGTCGGGTTCTCGTCCGGTAGCGACACCGCGACCGGCTACGAGCGGATGAAGGCCAAGGTCAACGACGAGCTCAAGCAGCACTTCCGGCCGGAGTTCCTCAACCGGGTCGACGACACCATCGTCTTCCCGCAGCTGACCCAGGACGAGATCATCCGGATCGTCGACCTCATGCTGGCCAAGCTGGACGCGCGGCTCAAGGACAAGGACATGGGCATCGAGCTCACCTCCGCGGCCAAGACGCTGCTCGCGGAGAAGGGCTACGACCCGGTCCTGGGTGCCCGGCCGCTGCGCCGGACCATCCAGCGGGACATCGAGGACGTGCTGTCCGAGAAGATCCTGTACGGCGAGCTCAAGGCCGGCTCCATCGTGCTGGTCGACGTCGAGGGCGAGGGCAAGGAGCGCGCCTTCACCTTCACCGGGGCACCGAAGTCCGTCCCGGAGCCCGTCGTGGCCGGCGCGGGTGCCCCGTCCCAGCCCGCCGGTGAGTCGGGCGAGGCGCCGGCCGTCTGAGCCGGCCGAGCCACCCAGCACGCCCGAGGCGGCGCGCACCCAGCAGGGTGCGCGCCGCCTCGCAGTTCACGAACGCCTCGCGGTTCCCGAACCGCGCCAGCACGTCAAGGTGCCGACCTCACCTGCCGATCATCAGGTCAAGCGACCAGACCGGCCGCGACGGAGCAGAAGGACGGGCGTGGACGACGAGCAGCGGGCCTATCGGCGGGCGTACGACCTGCTCGAAGGTGTCCAGGCGGAGGACCCGCGGGGCGCACTCGCCGAAGTGGTGCACGCCCAGCAGGTGGCGCGCAGGCACGCCTGGAACCGCGTGGACCTCGTGCTGCAGCTCGTCGCCGTCGTGCACGACCTCGTGCACGGGCCGGACGCCCGCACCGACGCCCGCGTCGAGGACCTGATGGCCCAGTCCCGACGCACCTCGCAGCTCGCCCTGGTGGCCTGTGCCCTGGGCGTGCGCGGCGTCCTGCGCAACCTGCACGGCGACACCCGGCAGATGCTCGAGGACGCCGCCAACGCGATGGTGATCCTGGACGACGAGGAGCTCCCGGCACAGGACCGGGCGACCGGCTACACGATCATCGCCGCCGCCTACAACAGCCTGCGGCTGTGGGAGCTCACCGACGAGCTGTACGAGCTGGCCACCCAGGCCGGGCGCCGCGACCCCAAGCCCGTCATGCAGGCCGCGCTCGCGGTGAACCCGGTCCTGATCCGGGTCGAGTGGGCGCTGGCGCTGGTCGAGGTCGGCGACGACGTCGAGGCGACCCGCCAGCTGGAGCGCGCGCACGCCGCCCTCGCCCTGGCCCGCGACACGCCCATGCCCGCGCTGTGGTCGCAGGTCCGCGAGTCCTGCGCGTGCGTGATCGGCTTGCTCACCGGGGTCGACGTGCCGGACGACGACGTGGTCGTCTCGAACATCGAGGCGCTGCGCCGCGACGGCGACACCCAGATGCTCCCGATGGTCGAGGCCGCCTGGGTGCTGGCCCGCTACCGCCGGGCCGGCCACCGCCGAGAGGTGCGCGACGCCCGGCTCGCCGCCCGTGACCTGCTCACCCCGACCGGCACGATCGCTCCGTCCTCCTCGTCGTCCACGTTCCCCGCGTGGGTCCGGGCGCAGGTGCTGGCCGGTTCGACGTCCAGCCCGCTCCGGCTGCCCGTCCGCCCTCAGCAGACGCGCGCCCTGCAGGCCCAGAGCGACCACGCCAAGCTCGTCGTGCGGAGCAGCTGGGAGTCGCGGCGGGCCGTCCTGGCCGCGGCCTACGCCCAGATCCGGGTGGCCCGCGGCCGGACCGAGCGTGAGCGGCTCGTGCACGCCGCCTCCACCGACCCGCTGACCGGGCTGAGCAACCGGCGGGTGTTCGACGACTGGCTCTCGGGCGTCGACACCGTCGGGTCGCCGTCCGGTCTGCTGCTGGTGGACGTCGACGACTTCAAGGGCGTCAACGACACGTACGGCCACGCGATCGGGGACGACGTCCTGCGGGCGCTCGCCGGCGTGCTGCGTGAGTGCGAGGAGGCCGGCGACGTCTCGGTGCGCCTCGGCGGCGACGAGTTCGCGGTCCTGGTGCCGCGGATGGCGCACCCAGCTGCTCTGGAGGAGCGGGCCCGGCGCATCGGCGACCGCGTGCAGGGCTACCCGTGGTCGACGCTCGCCGTCGGCGTGCAGGTGCGGGTCAGCAGCGGCTGGAGCGTCGGCGGGTCGCACGAAGACGGCGAGACCGGGCCCGGGGGCCGGCTCGGCACCTACCGCCGAGCCGACCAGGACCTGTACGCCGGCAAGCGCGGCGGCGGCCTGTCCGGTGGCCTCAGCTCACTGGTGCGGTAGCGCCCCGCCCGACCGCACGACCTGGGAGTACCAGCGTGCGCTGTCCTTCAGCGTGCGCACCTGGGTGTCGTAGTCGATGTGCACGATGCCGAACCGCTTGGAGTACCCGAAGGACCACTCGAAGTTGTCCAACAGCGACCACAGGAAGTACCCGCGGACCGGCGCGCCCTGCTCGATCGCGTCCAGCACCGCGCCGAGGTGGTCGCGCAGGTAGTCGATGCGGTCCTGGTCGTGCACGCCGCCGTCGTCGGCCAGCACGTCGGGGAAGGCGGCGCCGTTCTCCGTGACCATGAGGTCCAGGCCGGGGTGCTCGCGGTGCATGCGCACCAGCAGCTCGGTCAGGCCGCGGGCGTCGATCGGCCAGCCCATCTCCGTGTGCAGGCCGGGCTGCTCGGGGAACTCCACCTCGTCGCAGGCGATCCACGGCGTGGCCACGGTCAGGCCGTGCCCGTCCGCGATCTGGCGGGGGCGCGAGCCGTCCCAGTGCCGGACGACCGTCGGGGAGTAGTAGTTGACCCCCAGCACGTCGGGCACCTGGTGCACCAGGTCGAGGTCGCCGTCCTGGATGAACGACCAGTCGGTGACGGCGGCGGTGTCGGCCAGGACGTCGTCGGGGTAGCGGCCCTCGAGGACGGGGTCCAGGAAGACGCGGTTCTGCAGGCCGTCCACGCGGCGCACGGCGTCGTCGTCCGCCGGGTCACCGGCCTCCGAGTGCACCCACGCGAGGTTGAGCGTCAGGCCGATCCGGGCGTCCGGCACGGCAGCGCGGATGGCCGTCGTGGCCAGCCCGTGGGCCAGGTTCAGGTGGTGCACGGCGGCCAGCGCGGCCGCCGGGTCCTGCCGGCCCGGTGCGTGCACGCCGCTGGCGTAGCCGAGGTAGGCCGAGCACCAGGGCTCGTTGAGCGTGATGTAGGTGGGGACCTCGGGGGACAGGGCCTGCGCCACGACGACCGCGTACTCGGCGAAGCGCTCCGCGGTGCGCCGGTCGGTCCAGCCGCCCGCGTCCTCGAGGGCCTGCGGCAGGTCCCAGTGGTACAGCGTGACGGCGGGCTCGATGCCCGCGGCGACCAGCTCGGCGACCAGCTCGCGGTAGAAGGCGAGCCCCTCCTCGTTCACCGGGCCGAGGGCGTCCGGGCCGACGTCCGGGGTGATCCGCGGCCAGGCGACCGACATCCGGTACGTCGTGAGGCCGAGCTCGCGCATGATCGCGACGTCCTCGCGGAACCGGTGGTAGTGGTCGACGGCCACGTCGCCGGTGTCGCCGTCCTGCACCTTGCCCGGGGTGTGGCTGAACGTGTCCCAGATCGACGGCGTCCGCCCGCCCTCGGCGACCGCCCCCTCGATCTGGTACGACGCCGTGGCCGAACCCCACGCGAAGTCCGGGGGGAAGCGACGCCCACCCTCGTCGTCCTGGGGGGTGGACGTGCTGTGCGCGGACGTGAAGACCACGGGATGCCTCATCTCTGCCGGAGGTGCTACGGAAGACGGTACGACTGCGGGGTCGGGCTGCGCGAACCTGCTCATCCCTTGACCGCTCCGGCGATGATGCCGCTGACCACCTGACGGCCCAGCAGGACGAAGACGAGGAACACGGGCAGGGTGCCGATCAGCGTCCCGGCCAGGATGATCGACTGGTCCGGGACGTAGCCGCCGCCGAGGTTGTTCAGCGCCACCTGCACGGTCGGGTTGGTCGAGTTCAGCGCGATGATCGGCCAGAAGAAGTCGTTCCAGGACGCCATGAACGTGAGCATCGCCAGCACCGCCATCCCGGGCCGGGCGATCGGCAGCACGATCGAGATGAAGGTGCGGGTGGACGTCGCGCCGTCGACCCGGGCGGCCTCGAGCAGCTCGTCCGGGACGGCCTGCAGCAGGAACTGGCGCATGAAGAACACCCCGAAGGCGCTGACCAGGGACGGCAAGATCACTGAACCCAGCTTCGCGGTCAGGTGCAGGGTCGCCATGATCTTGTACAGCGGGACGACGCCCAGCGTCGGCGGGATCATCATCGTGGCCACCGCGATCGCGAACAGCACGGCGCTGCCGCGGAACCGCATCTTGGCGAAGGCGAAGCCGGCCAGGGTGCAGAAGAGCACCGTGCTCACCGTGACGCAGCCGGACACCACGACCGAGTTGATCAGGGCCTTGCCGATGTTCTGCTGCTCGAGCGCCGCCTGGATGTTGTGCCAGAGGTTGCCCCCCGGCGTCAGCGGCGGCGGTACCTGGGCGATCTCGGACATGGTCCGGCTGGCCCCGACGAGCATGTAGTAGAAGGGCAGGATGAAGATCGCCGCGGTGATGACCAGCAGCAGGTAGGTGATCGGTCCGGCCTGGTGCGTGCCGCGACGCCGGCGGCGTGGTTTGCCGACGGTGAGCATCGGCGGCGCACCGCTGGAGGCCGGGGGGACCGGCATGGTGGTCATCGCTCACTCCTCGTGCGCCAACGGACGATCGCGGTGTTGAACAGCACCAGCACCACGATGATCAGGAAGGTCACCCAGGCGACGGCGGCCGCCTTGCCCAGCTGCAGGTACTGCCAGCCCTGCTGGTACATGAACAGGCCGATGGTCTGGTACTGGTGCACGGCACCGCCGTCCGCGCTGCCGTTGCCGAACAGCAGCGGCTCGCCGAACAGCTGGGTCGCGCCGATCGTGGACACCACGATGGTGAACAGGATGGTCGGCCGCAGTCCCGGCAACGTCACGTGGCGGAACTGCTGCCAGCGGCTCGCGCCGTCGATCGCCGCGGCCTCGTAGAGGTCCTGCGAGATGGACTGCATGCCGGCGAGGTAGATCAGCGCGTTGTAGCCGGTCCAGCGCCAGGTGACGATGATCGCGATGGCGACCTGCGCCGTCCAGTTGCCGTTGCGCCAGTCGACCGGGCCGACGCCGAACCAGGACAGGATCCAGTTGGCGAAGCCGGCGTCGCGGGCGAACAGCTCGGAGAACACCAGGGTGGCCGCGGCGACGGACGTCGCGTACGGCGTGATCATCGAGACCCGGAAGAACGTGCGGACCCGCATCGAGTAGTTGAGCAGGTGCGCCAGCGCGAGGGCCAGCAGCAGCTGCGGCACCGTCGACAGGACGCCGATGGTGAAGGTCTTCCAGAGCGCGTTGTAGAACAGCGGGTTGCTGAACAACCAGCGGAAGTTGTCCAGGCCGATCCAGGTCATCTCCGAGCCGAGCTTGTACTCGTGCAGGCTGATCCAGACGGTGTTGACCAGGGGGAACAGCCCGAAGGCGGCGAAGATCAGGAAGAACGGCGACACGTAGGCGTAGGGGGCGGCCTTCGCCTCGAAGCGGAAGGCTCGCTGGCGCCAGGTGCGACGCCGCCGCTCCCCCACCCGCACGGATGCGGGTGGGGGAGCGTCCTGCGACGACGGGCCCTCGCCCGAGCCGCCCGAGGCCGTGCTGGCGGTGCTCGAGGCGGTGTCGGGCGAGGCCCCGGCCGCGGCTGCAGACGACACGTCAGACAGGCCCGGTCAGCCGAGCTGGTTCTTGAGCGTGTCGTTCAGGGTGGCCCACGCCTTGTCCGGCGCGACGTGGTTCGTCTCGACCGACTGGAGCGCGGTGCTGATCTGGTTCTGGATCGTGCCGTCGTCCTTGCCGTGGATCTGGGTCGGCGCGGAGGCGGCGATGTCACCGAACACCTTGCCGATGGCGGCCCCGCTGAAGTAGTCGTCCTTGGTGTCGGCGACCAGCGTGAACGCGCCCTTGTTGGACGGGAAGTTGCCGACCTTGTTGAAGACCGTGGCCTGCTGCTCGGGGTCGGTCAGCCACTTGATCAGGTCAGCGGCCTGCTTCTGGTGCTTGCTCTGCTTCGGGATCGAAAGGTAGGCGCCGCCCCAGTTGCCGCCCACGCCGCCGGGCAGCGTCGTGACGTTCCACTTGCCGCTGCCGGCGTCGCCGGCCTTGCCCTTGATGTAGCCGATCATCCAGGACGGGCAGGCGATCGTGGCGAACGAGCCCTTGCCGAAGCCGGAGTCCCACTCGGGGGTGAACTGGCCCAGCTTGGCGGTCAGACCGTCCTGGCCGGCCTTGGCGGCGAGGTCGTAGGCGTGCTTGACGGCGGGGTTGGTGTTCCAGATCAGCTGGCCCGACTCGTCGTAGTAGATCTTGGACTCGGTGGAGACCACGACGTTGTAGAGCCCGCCGGCGGCGTCCGTCCAGGCGGCGCCCTTGGGGGCCTTGGACTTGAACTGCTCACCCATGGCGATGTAGTCGTCCCACGAGGTGAGCTTGGTGGCCAGCTCGGCCGGGTCGGAGGGCAGTCCGGCGGCCTTCATCAGGTCGGTGCGGTAGCAGATGCCCGTCGGGCCGATGTCGGTGCCGAGACCCAGGACGGCGCCGTCCTTCGTGGTGGCGGCCGCCTCCTTCCACGCCGGGTAGCTGGCGACCTGCGCGCCGGCGCTGGTGCCCTTGAGGTCCAGCCACTTGTCGCCCTGGTTCTGCGCGACGTCGGTGATCCGGCCGACCTCGATGGCCTGCACGTCCGAGGCGCCGCTGCCTGAGGCGAGCTTGGTCTGCAGCGCGGTCCAGTAGTTCTTCTCCTGCTCGGTGGAGTCGTACTTGATGGTGATCTCGGGGTGGTCGGCCTGGTACTTGTCGAACAGCCCGGCCTCCTTGTACCCGAAGGTGCCGAAGAGGCTCACCGTGAGGGTGGTCTTGCCCCCCGGGGTCGAGCCCGTTGCCGAGTCGTCGCTGTCGCTTCCGCAGGCAGTGAGGCCCAGGGCCACGCAGATCGTCGCGGCCGCTACCGCGGTCGCCGGACGTCGCAGGTGCATCGTTGTGCTCCTTCTGGCCCGAGGGCCGTTCGTCGTTGAACGTGTTCGTCCTTGAACGTGTGCGATATGAGAGCGCTCTCGCACTTGATGAGAGCGCTCTCACGCTGGCCGGAATACTCGCGTCCGGGGACTAGCGGTGTCAAGGTGTGGCGGACAACAAATTCATCACGGCGCCGCTCCCGCGCACCCATCGCGCTACACGGGGTATTCCGGCACGCATAGCCACGGGAAGCGCGAATGGTGCGGAATCGGGGCTACGTGGTCTCGCGGACGACGAGCTCGGTGGGCAGCATCACGGACGTCGACACCGGGTCGCCGTTGACCAGGGCCAGCAGCAGCAGCGCCATCTCGCGACCGAGCTGCTCCATGGGTTGGCGCACCGACGTCAGCGGCGGGTGGGCGGCGGTGGCCAGCGGGCTGTCGTCGAAGCCGACCACCCGGACGTCGCCCGGCACGGAGAGCCCGGCCTCGCGGATCGCCCGCATCGCGCCGACCGCCATCTGGTCGTTCGCCGCGAACACGCCGTCCGGCGAGAAGCGTTGCCGCAGTAGGTGGTTCATTGCGTCGAAGCCGCCCTCGGTGGTGAAGTCGGACTGCATGGTCCGGCTCGTGGCGACCTTGCGGCCGGCGGCTCGCAACCCGGCCTCGTAGCCGGCCAGCCGGTCCTGCGCGGCCGGCATGTCCAGCGGCCCGGTGATCGTGGCCAGGCGGGTGCAGCCGACGTCCAGCAGGGCCTGGGTCGCCAGCTCGGCGCCGGTCAGGTTGTCGGCGTCCACGTTCGGGATGTCGTCGTCGGGGCGGAAGGGGCGGCCGCTCAGCACCACCGGGATGCCCACCTCGCGCAACCGGGTCGGCAGCGGGTCGTCGCCGTGCAGCGAGACGAACATCGCGCCGTCCACGTGGCCGCCCGCGGCGAACCGGAAGAACTGCTCGTGCTCGGCCTGGTTGGCCAGCACGACGAAGACGAGCTGGACGCTCTGGTCCGACACGGCGCGGTGCGCCCCGCGCAGCACGGCCGGGAAGAACGGGTCCTGGAACAGCCGCTCCTCGGACTCGGACACCACGAACGCGATGGAGTCGCTGCGCCGGGTGACCAGCGACCGCGCGGCCCGGTTGGTCACGTACGACAGCTCGGCCGCCGCGTCCAGCACGGCCTTCTTCGCCGACTCACTGACCCGCGGCGACCCGGACAGCACCCGCCCGGCGGTCGCCCGGGACACCCCGGCCAAGGCCGCCACGGACTCCAGCGTGGGCAGGCCGGGCGCTCCGCTGTGATCTCGCACGTGCCGGAGTGTAGGGCCCTGGGACGGCCTGTGGCTCGCGGCGAGATCGACAGCCCGCACACCGGACGTTCACAGGTCCTGCACAGGAACGCTCGTCATCCTTCCCGTCATGAAGCTTCCACGTCCCGGGCGGGTGGCCACGGTCAACCTGTCTATCGCCGCCGTCCTCGTCATCGCCCTCGTCATCGGATTCCTTGTGCTGCACGGGGACGGGGGGACGGCGACGGCCTCGACCGCGCGCACCGCGACCGTGTCCACCGGCGACGTCAGCGCCACCGTGAGCGCCACCGGCACCAGTGCGCCGACCTCGACCTCCGAGGTCTCGTTCACCAGCAGCGGCACCATCGCGAGCATCAAGGCGAAGGTCGGGCAGACGGTGAAGAAGGGTCAGGTGCTCGCCACCCTGGACACCGACCAGCTGCAGACCGCGGTGGACGTCGCGCAGGCCAAGCTGGACGCCGCCCAGGACCAGTACTCCGCCGCGGTGGAGGGCTACGACGACGCCGTGGACGCCGAGAGCTCCGCGGACGACACGGCCAGCACCAGCCAGAACGGCCAGAGCCAGCAGTCGTCCGCGACCTCGGTCTCGTCGGCGTCCGCCCAGCTCGCGTCGGCCCGGGCGAGCCGCCTGCAGGCTGAGAGCGACCTCGAGTCCGCGCAGACCGCCCTCGCCGGCGCCACGCTGCGCAGCCCCCGCGCCGGCACCGTGCTGACCGTGAACGGGACCGTCGGCGGTTCGTCGGGCGGGTCCAGCGGGAACGGCTCGAGCACCGGCTCCGACACGACGTCCGGTCTGTTCACGATCGCCGACCTGACCAGGATGGAGGTGTCCGCCTCGTTCGCCGAGGCCGACGCCATGGCCCTCAAGGTGGGCCAGGTCGCCACCACCGTCTTCAACGCCGCCGAGGGCACGCCGGTCACCGGCAAGGTCACCTCGGTCGCCCCGACCCCGACCACCGCGAACAACGTGGTCAGCTACGCGGTCACCGTGAGCCTGCCGACCCTGCCGAAGGGCCTGCGGTCCGGGCAGAGCGCGACCGTGACCGTGACGACCGGCAGCAAGACCAACGTGCTGACCGTGCCGAGCTCAGCGATCACCAGCGGCGGCAGCACGCACACCGTCACCGTGGTGGCCAACGGGCAGCAGACCCGGACCCCGGTCGAGATCGGTCTCGAGGGCGACCAGCTCACCGAGGTCACCAGCGGCCTGACCGCCGGGCAGCAGGTGCTCCTGGCGACCGCGTCGACGTCGTCCGGCAACGGCTTCCCCGGCGGCGGGAACTTCCCCGGCGGCGGCGCCGGACCGGGTCTGGTCACCAACGGCAACGCCCCGGCCGGCGGCGCCCGGTGAGCGAACCGCTGCGCGAGAACGTCATCGAGCTCGCCGACGTCCGCAAGGTCTACGGCCACGGCGACGCCGCGGTCGAGGCCCTGCGCGGCATCAACCTGGACATCGCGGCCGGCGACTACGTCGCGATCATGGGGGCCTCCGGCTCGGGCAAGTCGACGCTGATGAACCTCATCGGCTGCCTGGACGTGCCGACCACCGGCAGCTACCGGCTGGACGGCGTCGACGTCAGCGACCTGGGTGAGGACTCGCTGGCGCAGGTGCGCGGACGTCGGATCGGGTTCGTCTTCCAGTCGTTCAACCTGATCCCGCGGATGTCGGCCGCCGCCAACGTCGAGCTGCCGATGACCTACGCCGGCGTCCGGGCGAGCGAGCGCCGCCGCCGGGCCGCTGCCGCGCTCGAACGGGTCGGGCTGACCGACCGGGCCGACCACCGACCCAACCAGCTGTCCGGCGGTCAGCAGCAGCGGGTGGCGATCGCCCGCGCGCTGGTGATGGCGCCCGCGCTCGTCCTGGCCGACGAGCCCACCGGGAACCTCGACAGCCACTCCAGCGGCGAGGTGATGGCCATCCTGGACCAGCTCAACGCGTCGGGCCGGACCGTCGTCCTGATCACCCACGAGGACGACGTCGCCGCCCACGCCTCCCGCCAGCTGCGGCTGGTCGACGGGCAGATCGTGTCCGACGTCCGCACCCGTGACCTGGTCGGTGTGGCGTGAGCCCGCTCGAGGTCGTCCGGTCCGCCCTGCGCGGCCTGACCGCGAACCCGTTGCGGTCCACCCTGACGACGCTCGGCATCCTGATCGGGGTCGGCGCGGTCATCGTGCTGGTCGCGGTCGGCAACGGGTCGTCCAAGGCGATCGAGGCGTCGATCGAGCAGCTCGGCACCAACACGCTGACCGTGTCCAGCCAGGGCGGTCGCGGCTTCTCGGCCCGCGGCGGCGGACAGCAGCAGCAGCTGACGTCCGGCGGGATCACCCTGTCGGTGGCGCGCCAGCTGACCAACACCGACCTCGCGCCGGACGTCAAGAGCGTGACGCCCGAGGCGACGACGTCCGCGACGGTGACGGCCGGCGACACCAGCGTCACCGTGAACTCGATCGTCGGGACGTCGGTCTCGTACTTCGAGGCCACCAACAGCCCGGTCGACAAGGGCACCTACTTCACCCAGGCCGACGTCGACGCCAGCCGACAGGTCGCCGTGATCGGCCCGACCACGGCCGACAACCTGTTCAGCGGGCAGAACCCGGTCGGCCAGCAGATCACGGTCGGCAACCTGCGGCTCACGGTCGTCGGGGTCCTGGCAGAGAAGGGATCCAGCGGGTTCCAGGACGCCGGTGACACGATCATCGCGCCCATCACGACGGTGCAGCGCAGCCTGACCGGCTACGGCGCGCTCAGCTCGGTGGTCGTGCAGGCCACCGGTGCCTCGACCGTGGACGTCGCCGAGTCCGAGGTCACCTCGATCCTGGACAACGCGCTCGGGGTGACCAGCAGCAACGACCGCACCTACCGGGTGCTCAACCAGTCGCAGCTGCTCAGCACGCGCACCGAGGCGAGCAAGACGTTCACGGTCCTGCTCGCCGCCGTGGCCGGGATCAGCCTGCTCGTCGGCGGCATCGGGATCACCAACATCATGCTGGTCACGGTCACCGAGCGGACCCGCGAGATCGGCATCCGCAAGGCCCTCGGCGCGCGGACCGGCGCCGTGCTCGGCCAGTTCCTCACCGAGGCGACAGCGCTGAGCCTGCTCGGCGGCGTCCTCGGGGTCGCGGCGGCGCTCGTCACCGTCAACTTCACGATCTCCGGCATCGAGCCCGTGCTGGTGCCGTCGTCGATCGCGCTCGCCCTTGCGGTGTGCGTGGTGATCGGCGTGTTCTTCGGCGGGTACCCCGCCGGCCGCGCCGCCCGGCTTCGACCCATTGACGCCCTGCGTCATGAGTAGCCCGCCGGCCCTTCCGTCCGCCCCGCCCCGTGACCTGTCACGGACGGGGCACCGAGCCCACCGCAAGTGCCCCGTCTGCGTCCTGTCAGCGCGGGGGAACCAGCACAACGAGGAGATGCAATGAGCGACCAGACCCAGCCGCCCGTGGAGCCGGGTGCGACCCAGCCGCTGGGCCAGACCCCGCCGACCCAGCAGCAGCCGACCCAGCAGCAGCCGACCCAGCAGCAGCCGACCCAGCCGCCGACCGGCCCGTACGCGGACGACCCGCTGGCCGCCCCGCCGGCCGGGGTCGCCGCGGAGCCGCAGCTGACGCCGCGGCGGACGGGCTCCGGCCTGCCGAAGAGCACGATGGCCGTGCTCGCCGTCGCGCTGCTGGTCGTCGGCGGCGTCGTCGGCGCCCTCATCGGGCACTCCGTCGGTGGCGACGACACCGTGCAAGCGAGCGGCCGCAACGGGTTCGGCAACGCGCGCGGGGGCTACGGCCTGCAGGGCCAGGGTGCGCCCGGCCAGGGTCAGCAGGGCCAGCAGGGTCAGCAGGGTCAGCAGGGTCAGCAGGGTCAGCAGGGGGCAGGACCGCAGGGGCAGGGTGGCCCGGGCCGCGGACTGGCGACCGGCACGGTGACCGCGGTCGACGGCGACACCATCACGGTGAAGACGGCGGACGGCAGGTCCGTGAAGGTCAAGGTCACCGACAGCACGAAGTACTCCGTGACGAAGGAGGGCTCGAAGGCCGATGTGAAGGTCGGCGAGCAGCTGCTCGTCACCGGCCAGGCGGGGGACGACGGCACCGTCGACGCCAGCACCATCCGCACCGGCGACCAGCTCACCTTCCAGCGCCCCGGCGCCACCACGCAGGGCAACTGACCCTCCCTCACAGCGGCTGCGGCGGACGGCAGAATGGCCGCCATGGCCCCTGGTTTCAAGGTACGGATCGCCCGGACGTCCGACGTCCGGGCGATCCGTGCGCTCGTGGAACCGCTCGCCCGGGACCGGGTGCTGGTCAGCAAGGACACCGTCGCGTACTACGAGGGGCTCCAGCAGTTCGTCGTGGTGGACGGCGCCGAGGGCCGGCTCGCCGGGTGCGGCGCGCTGCACGTGCTCTGGGACGACCTGGCCGAGGTCCGCACGCTCGCGGTCGGCGACGAGTACCGCGGGCTCGGGGTGGGCGCGGCGCTGCTCGCCGCGCTCGTCGAGCGGGCGGTCGAGCTCGGCGTCCACCGGCTGTTCTGCCTCACGTTCGAGGTGGACTTCTTCACCCGGCACGGCTTTCGGGTGATTGACGGCACACCGGTGACGCCGGATGTCTACGCGGAGCTCCTGCGCTCGTACGATGAAGGGGTTGCCGAGTTCCTCGACCTGGACCGGGTCAAGCCGAACACCTTGGGCAACACCCGGATGCTGCTCGAGCTCGATCCGCCGAGCGGCGCGAGGGGGGCATCGACCGACTGAGGAAGGGGCTGGACGCCGTGCGCAAGTCGTGGGGCCGGCTGCGCAGGCCGCGGACCGTGGTGCTGGTGGCGCTCATGCTGGCGGCGCTCGCCGCGTCCGCGCCCACCGCCGGCGCCTCCCTGGGCCGCCACCACGGGACGTCGTCCACGACCGCCGCCGAGCACGCGCCGTCCGCGCACCTGCCCGTCGGCCTGCCGGCCACCTCGCCGACCGCGAGCACCCCCACCAGCTCGCCGACGAGCACCCCGACCAGCTCGCCGACGGCCAGCCCGCTGCCCACCGGGGGGACGCCGACCAGCCCGCAGCAGCGCCCGGACGTCGTCTACCTGACCTTCGACGACGGGCCGGACCCGCACTGGACGCCGCAGATCCTCGCCCTGCTCGACCGGTACCACGTCCGGGCGACGTTCTTCGAGATCGGTGACGAGGTCAGACGGCACCCCAGGACCGCTGCGCTCGTCCGCGCTGCGGGCCAACCGGTCGGCAGCCACACCTCGCACCACCGCAACCTGACCAAGCTGGCCGGCACCCGGCTGATCCGCGAGATCACCGGTGGCCCGGCCGGCGCGACGTGCCTGCGACCGCCCTTCGGTGCCGTCGACGCGCACGTGCGCCAGGTCGCCGCCGCCCAGGGGCAGAGCATCGTGCTGTGGAACGTCGACACCGACGACTGGGCGAAGCCCGGCACGGCGTCCATCGAGCGCGAGCTGCTGCGGCACGCCCGGCCCGGCCGGACCGTGCTGATGCACGACGGTGGCGGCAACCGGGCCCAGACGCTGGCCGCACTGAAGGTCGTGCTGCCGAAGCTGGTGGCGCGCGGCTACCGGTTCGACTCGGTGCCCGGCTGCTGACCCGTCCTGCTCGAGCGCCTACCGCGGCGCGGACAGGTACAGCCGGCGGACGACGTCCTCGATGTCCGGCTCCTCGACCGCGAGGTCGCGCACCTCGACCCGCTCGCTGACCGCAGCCAGAACCGTTGCGGCCGTGGTGGTCTCGGGTGCGAACGCGAGCCGTTGACGCAGCCCGTCACCCTGCGACCCGACGTGCCGGGTGCCGGGGACGTCGACCAGGTCCGGCCACGGCTCGACCAGGTCCACCACGAGCACCCGGTCCGCGCCGACCCGGGTGACCAGGCCGGGCAGCGTGCCGTCGTAGGCGAGCCGGCCGTGGTCGACCACCAGCACGCGGTCGCACAGCCGCTCGATGTCACCCATGTCGTGCGTGGTGAGCAGCAGGGTGGTGCCGTGCTCAGCGCGCTCGGCGCGCAGGAACGCCCTCAGCCGCTCCTTGCTCAGCACGTCGAGGCCGATCGTCGGCTCATCCAGCACCACCAGCTCGGGCGAGTGCAGCAGTGCGGCCGCGACCTCGCCGCGCATCCGCTGGCCCAGGCTCAGCTGGCGCACCGGTTGGGCGAGGAAGTCGGCCATCTCCAAGCGGTCCACCAGCTCGTCCCGGCGGGTCTGCCACGCGCCGTCCGGCAGCCCGTGGATCGCGGCCAGCACCCGGAACGACTCGACCAGCGGGAGGTCCCACCACAGCTGGCTGCGCTGACCGAACACGACGCCGATGTGCCGGGCCAGCTCCCGCCGCTGGCGCACCGGGTCGAGTCCGCAGGTGCGCACGGTCCCGGACGTCGGCACCAGGATCCCGCTGAGCATCTTGATCGTCGTCGACTTGCCCGCGCCGTTCGCGCCGATGTAGCCGACGGCCTCGCCCGCGGTGATCGTGAAGCTGATGTCGTCCACGGCCGTGACCACGCGCTTGGTGCGGCGGACCCGTCCGGCGGACTGGCGCAGCACGAACTCGCGCCGCAGGTCCCGCACCGTCAGCACGTCCCGTGCGCCCTGCTCGCTCATCCGCCTGCTCCCGTGTAGTGCCGAAGTCCGAAACGCCACCACAGCAGCGCCGCCGCCCACGCCAGCGCCGCCATCACCGGCGTGAACCAGCCCAGCCACGCCGGCAGCCCCGGCGGGCCGGCCTGGTCGGTGAGGACCAGGGTCGGCAGGTAGCTGACGAAGGCGGCCGGGACGACGAAGGTGAAGAACACCCGGGCCACCGAGTGCAGCACGCTCGTCGGGTAGCTGGACACGTACGACGAGCCGTACGTGAACGCGTTCGTCATCTCACCGCCGTCCACCAGCCAGAACTGCGCGCCGGCGGCCCCGACGAACAGGGCCGCGAAGATCGCGGCGCCGGTCACCGGTGTGATCACGAGGAGGACGACCTTGGCCGGCGTCCAGTCGTCGATCGCGATGGGCAGCGCGACGACGAGGACGACGACGCCCATCGCGGTCCGGGCCAGCCGGCGCAGCGACAGGTCGCTGGTGACCAGCTGGGCGAGGGCCGGCAGCGGGCGCAGCAGCATGGCGTCGAGGGTGCCGGTGCGGATGTAGCTCGGCAGCGTGTCCAGGTGCCCGACGACCGTGTCCGCGATCGACCAGGAGACGTTCGCCAGGGCGAAGACGAGCAGTGCCGGGCCGAATGCGAGCCCGCCGAGCGCGTCGACGTTGTGGAACACCACGTAGATCTCGCTGAGCTCGAGCAGGGCCAGCCCGAGCTGGCCCAGCAGGTCCAGCGCGAAGCTCGTCCGGTAGGCGGTCTGGGACGCCAGCCGGCTGCCGAGGAGCACCCGGTAGGCCGGCAGGTCCCGGAGCAGGTCAGCCACCCTGCACCACCAGCTTGCGGGTGGCCCGCGCCAGGACGACCCGGCCGAGCAGCAGCGTCGCGGCAAGCCAGGCGGCCTGGACGACCAGCAGCTCGACCGCGGCCCAACCGTGCACCCGACCGGACAGGACGTCGACCGGCACCTGCAGCATCGACGGGAACGGGGTGGCGTGCGCGATCGTGCTCATCCAGCCCGGGAACCAGGCGACCGGCACGATCAGCCCGGACAGCACGTTGCTGGCCACCACGTAGAGCGTGAGCGTGCCGCGCACGTCCATCAGCCAGAACGCGGTGAGGTTGACGGCGAAGCGGCACGCGTAGGAGATCGCGACGGCCATCGGGATGCTCAGGGCGGCCAGCAGGTAGGGCAGGGGTTCGCGTGGCAGGGCGACGCCGAAGAAGGCGAAACCGACGAGCAGGGGTGGCAGGCCGCGGGGGAGGAGCATGTAGGCGCCGCGGCCCAGGTCGCTGGCCAGCCCGGACAGCTGCAGGTCCAGGGGCCGGGCCAGGTCGACCGCGATGTCCCCGGTGCGGATGCGGTCGGCGAGCTCGCGCCAGCCGAACAGACCGACCGTCGCGACCAGGGACTGGCACAGCCAGCTGTACGTCGCGCCCTGCTGGGCGTCGTAGCCGGCGATGGCACCGCCGGCTGCTGCGATCGCGGCGATCGTGATGCTGGCCTTGACCACGCCGAACACCGTGTTGGTCAGCGCCCCGGCGACCGACGCCGTCCGGTACGCCGCGTACCGCGTGAAGCCTGCGCGGACCAGGACGAGGAAGGCGCGCACAATCGCAGCACCCTACTCCCGACCGGTCAGCCGGGCCGGTCAGCCGGGCCGGTCAGCCGGGCCGGTCAGCCGGGCCGGTCAGCCGGGCAGCGCGTACGTGTCGTCGTCCGGGCCGGGCTCGGCGAGCCCGTCGTGCACCAACCCGGCCAGGCAGCGGTCGCGCTGGTGCGGGTCGCGCAGGTCGTCGTCCGGGACCGCCCTGACCAGGTCGGCGCGCCGCACCGGGCGGTGGGCGGCGCGCAGCACGGCCAGCAGCCGGCCGCGCACCTGCCGGTCCGTGCCGTGCCAGGTCTGGCCGCGGCGGGGAGGTCCGTCGTAGGGCGGCGCGCCGGCCAGCTGCCAAGCGCAGCGGTCGGCGATCGGGCAGTCCCCGCACTGCGGCTGGCGCGCGGTGCAGACGAGGGCGCCGAGCTCCATGACGGCGATGGCCCAGCGGGCGGCAGTGGCGTCGTCGTCCGGGAGCAGGCTGGTGGCCGTGGCGCGCTCGGCGGCGGTCAGGGCTGGGGCCGCCTGGGCGCGACCCTGGACGGCGCGGGCCAGCACCCGCCGCACGTTGGTGTCCAGGACGGCGTGCCGCTGGCCGAACGCGAACGTGGCCACCGCAGCCGCCGTGTACTCACCGATGCCGTCGAGAACGCGCAGCTCGTCGAGGTCGTCCGGGACGACGCCCGCGTGCCGGTCCCGGATCTGGGTCGCGGCGGCGTGCAGGCGCAGGGCGCGGCGCGGGTAGCCGAGCCGTTCCCAGGCCCGGACGGCGTCACCCGCGCTCGCCGCCGCCAGGTCGCTCGGGGTGGGCCAGCGCTGCATCCAGGTGCGCCAGACCGGCTCGACCCGGCGGACGGGCGTCTGCTGCAGCATCACCTCGCTGACCAGGACGCCCCAGGCCGTGCGGTCCGGCTGGCGCCACGGCAGCTCGCGGGCGTTGGCGTCGTACCAACCGACCAGCGCCCCCACCAGCTCGCTCGCCACGCTCCCTCGTTCCTCGCGCTGCCTGCGTCGACGCCCGCCTGGTGTCGCCGCGTTCCTGTCGCGGCGGCACGTTGCGTCGCGACAACCCGGGCCAGCCACCGTGTCAGGTGAGGGGGGGCGGGGTTAGACGTAGCGCTCGAGGATGCTGGACTCCGCGAGGCGGCTCAGACCCTCGCGGACGGCGCGCGCGCGGCCCTCGCCGACGCCGTCGACGGCCTGCAGGTCCTCCAGGCCGGCGGCCAGCAGCTTCTGCAGGCTGCCGAAGTGCTCGACGAGCCGCTCGACGATCGCGCCGGGCAGGCGGGGCACCTTCGACAGCAGCCGGTACCCGTGCGGGCTCACCGCCGCGTCGAGGGCGTCGCCGACGACGCTGTAGCCCATCAGCCGGGCCACCGCGCTGAGGTCGAGCAGCTCGGTCGACGACAGCGCGCCGAGACCGGCGAGCATCGAGCTGAAGTCGACGGTCGTCGCCGCCGGGCTCAGGTAGTCGCGGATGACCAGCTCGCGGTCCGGGCCGACGCCACCGATGAGCTCCTCGAGCTGCAGGGTGAGCAACCGGCCGTCGCTGCCGAGCTCGATGACGTAGCCGGAGATCTCGTCACTGATCCGGCGGACCATCTCGAGCCGCTGGATCACCGCCGCGACGTCGCGCACGGTGACCAGGTCCTCGATCTCCAGCGCGGACAGCGTGCCGGTGACCTCGTCGAGCCGCAGCTTGTACCGCTCGAGGGTCGCCAGCGCCTGGTTCGCCCGGGACATGATCGCGCTGGAGTCCTCGAGCACGTGCCGCCGGTTGCCCACGTAGAGCGCGATGATCCGCATGGACTGGCTCACGGCGATCACGGGGTAACCCGTCTGCTTCGCGACCCGCTCCGCAGTGCGGTGCCGGGTGCCCGACTCGGTGGTCTCGATCGACGGGTCGGGCAGCAGCTGGGTGCCGGCCCGCAGGATCCGCGAGGCCTCCCGGTCGCACACGATCGCGCCGTCCATCTTGGCCAGCTCGCGCAGCCGGGTGGGGGAGAACTCGACCTCGAGCGGGAAGCCGCCACTGGCGATGCTGTCGACGACCTTGTCGGTGCCGAGCACGATCAGGGCGCCGGTGCGTCCACGCAGGATCCGCTCGAGACCCTCGCGCAACATCGTTCCCGGCGCGGCGGCGGCAAGGGTCGACCGGAGCAGGTCGTCCTCGCTCAGCTCAATCTGCGCCACGTGCATCCCCTGCCGAACCGGTGGTCAACCTGACCTGCGGGCGTGGGGCCGTACCGGCGCCACGGCGGCAATCGTAGCCTCCCGGTCGCCCGCATCGGGGTAATGGCGCACGGGAGAAGAAGGCTCACACCGAGCGGGTCATGGCCAGCCGGACGGCCGTGCCGAGGTCCCCCGCCTCGATGACCCGGAAACCAGCCGGCGGCGTGAACGTCCCGGCCGATCCAGGGGGCACGATCGCCGCCGTGAAGCCCAGCCGAGCGGCCTCGCTGACCCGCCGCTGCACCCCCGCGACGGGCCGGATCTCGCCCGCCAGACCTACCTCGCCGAACGCGACCGTGCGCGGCACCAGGGCGCGGTCGTTCGCCGCCCCGGCCACGGCGAGCGCGACCGCGAGGTCGGTCGCCGGCTCGCTGACCCGGACCCCGCCGACCGTCGAGACGTAGATGTCGGCGTTGCGCAGCGTGACCCGCGCGCGCCGCTCCAGCACGGCCATCAGCATCGACACCCGGCTGGCATCCAGCCCGGACGTCGCCCGTCGCGGCGAGGGCAGGACGCTGGGCGCCACCAGCGCCTGCACCTCGGCCAGCAGGGGTCGACGCCCCTCGAGGGTGACCGTCACGCAGGTGCCCGGCACCTGCTCGTGGCCGTCGGCGCCGCCGCGGGACAGGAACAGGCCGGACGGGTCGGCGAGCCCGGTGATCCCGGCGTCCGACAGGTCGAAGCAGCCGACCTCGTCGGTGGGGCCGTACCGGTTCTTCACGGCGCGGACCAGACGCAGTCGCGAGTGCCGCTCGCCCTCGAACTGGATGACGACGTCGACCAGGTGCTCGAGCACGCGCGGGCCCGCGATCGACCCGTCCTTGGTGACGTGACCGACGAGCAGCGTCGCGATGCCGCGGGCCTTGGCCACCGCGATCAGCGCCGCGGCCACCTCTCGGACCTGGGCGACGTTGCCGGCCGCGCCGTCGACGTTGGCGGACCCGATGGTCTGCACGGAGTCGACCACCACGAGGTCCGGTTGGACCTGGTCGATGTGCCCGAGCACCGCAGCCAGGTCGGTCTCGGCCGCCAGGTACAGGGTGCGGGCCAGCGCCTCGATCCGCTCGCCGCGCAGCCGGACCTGGGCCGCGGACTCCTCGCCGGTGATGTAGAGCACGCGGCGCCCCTCGCGCCCCTCGCGCCCGCACACGTCGAGCAGCAGGGTCGACTTGCCGATCCCCGGCTCGCCGGCCACCAGCACGACGGCGCCCGGCACGAGGCCGCCACCCAGCACGCGGTCGAACTCCGGCACCCCCGTGGGACGGGCCTGCGCGAGGTGCGCGTCGACGTCCAGGATCGGCAGCGCCGCGGTGGTCACCGGCCCCGCGGCCGTGGTGCGCACCGGCACCGCGGAGGCGTCCTCGACCGTCCCCCAGGCCTGGCACTCCCCGCACCGCCCGACCCACTTGGTCGTCGTCCAGCCGCACTCGGCGCAGCGGTAGGCGGCCTTCGGCGCGGACTTCTTGGCAGTGGTTCCGGACATGGTGGCGAGCGTAGGCGAGCCCGCCGACAATCCGGCTCAGCCGGCCTTCGTGCCCGCCATGATGGCCGCGCCGATGATCACGGTGATGGACGGCACGATCCCGATGACCAGCCAGGAGAAGTTGCGGGTGCGCTTGTACGCCATCATCGCCACGCCGATCGCGACCGCGGCGCCGACGAACGACAGCCCGGCGGCCACGGCGATGCGCCCCCCGGGCGCGCTGGTGTCCGACGGTGACACCACGAACGCCGGTGCCACGAGGGCGAACAGGAGGGCGGCGCCGACCATGGCGAGCTCGACCAGCGAGATGGCCGGGGGCTTGTCCATGTGGTGGGTGTTGGGATCGGTGTAGCGCATCGGGGGTGCGGGGTTCTTCGCGTGAGCGCTCATAGGTCCACTATCCGCCGATCGCGCTGCGCCGCAACCCCCTGCGGCCCGTGGATCTGGCCGTTGCGGCCGGGTTCAGAACCGGCGCCACCACAGGTTGACCGCGTAGTCGACGTCCGTCCCGCGGTGCTCGTGGAGCAGCTCGTCGGCCAGCCCCGGGGCGAACTCGATCCGCACCACCGCCTCCAGGTCGGACCGGGACCCGAACGCCCAGCGCACGTCGAGGGCCTCGCGCTGCCACCCTCGTCGAGCCCAGAACCGTTGCACCGCAACGGGATCGTAGCGAGGCAGCGAACGACGGAACCAGCCGCCGAACGTCGACCGGCCGGCGTCGTTGTCGATGACGAAGGCGATCCCGCCGGGCCGCACCACGCGGTCGAGCTC
The DNA here is from genome assembly GCF_039541115.1 of Angustibacter luteus. Taxonomy (NCBI): domain Bacteria; kingdom Bacillati; phylum Actinomycetota; class Actinomycetes; order Kineosporiales; family Kineosporiaceae; genus Angustibacter; species Angustibacter luteus. The sequence continues at coordinate 1,146,459 of NZ_BAABFP010000002.1, read as the reverse complement.
GGCCAGGCCGGGTTCGCAGCCCGGGCCGAAGAAGTAGGCCCACCGCGCGTGGACGACGTCCACGCTGGCGTCGGTCAACGGCAGCGCCTGCGCGGTCCCGGCCAGCACCTGCACGTTCGCCAGGCCGGCGACCCGGGACCGGGCGAGCGCCAGCAGCGGCTCGTGCGGCTCCACCCCGACCACCCCGGCGGCGCGTCCGGCGAACCGCGGCAGGTGGAAACCCGTGCCGCATCCCACGTCCAGCACCCGTTGCCCGGACCAGTCGTGCCGGCCGAGCATGGCCGCCTCGATGACGCCGTCCGGGTCGACCGCCCGGTTCTCGATCTCGTAGACGTCGGGCGCGTCCCAGATGTTCGGGCTGGGGATGGCGCCGTGGCCGGTCATCCGCGCTCGGCGGACCCCTGCTCCGCGAGCAGCGTGGCCGGGTGCACGAGCAGGGGAAGCAGCCGGCGTCCGGCCGCCGAGCCGCGGGCCGCCGCGACCGTGGCCAGGTGCGCCTCGCAGCGCTCGGCCAGCAGCTCGAACGCGGCGTCCCCCATGAGCTCGCGCAGCTCGCCCTCGTTGGACCGGAACACCGGCTGCGTCCCGACGTGCGCGTCGCTGTTGCCGCTGCAGTACCAGTCCAGGTCGTGCCCGCCCTCGCCCCAGCCGCGGCGGTCGTACTCGCCGATCGAGGCCTCCAGGTACGACGTCCCGTCCGGCCGCTCGACGGTGCGGTAGGTGCGGCGGATCGGCAGCTGCCAGCAGACCTCCGGCTTGAGCGTGTGGAACGGGACGCCGCGCCGCGCCGCCTCGTGGTGGAAAGCGCAGCCGTTGCCGCCGGCGAAGCCCGGGGAGTTCAGGAACACGCAGGCGCCCTCGACCACCCGGGTCTTGCGGGCGCCGTCCTCCCGCTCGGTCCAGCCCTGCGGGCCGGTGCCCTCGGCGTGCTTCTCCCAGACCTCCGGGGACAGCTCGGCGACCACGGCCTTGACCCGCCGGTAGTCGGCCTTCTCGGTGAAGTGCGCACCGAGCGTGCAGCAGCCGTCGTCGGGGCGGTCGGCGTAGATGCCCTGGCAGCCGCTGCCGAAGATGCACGTCCAGGACGACGTCAGCCAGGTCAGGTCGCAGCGGAACACCTGGCGCTCGTCCTCGGGGCTTGCGGGATCGACGAACTCGGCCCAGGTGCGGGCGATGTCGAGCGGGGTCTCGGGCACGGACCCCAGCCTAGGTGGGGCGGCTCAGTGCTTCTTGCCCGGGACGATCTCGATGTGCTGGTTGTTCTTCGCATCCGACTTGGCGTGCTTGTCGGCGCGCTTCTCCTTGAGGGACTTGCCCGCCTTCTTCGACATGCTCTGGCGGGGGGACTTGTCGGCCATGGGGCCCTGCTCCCTGTAGGAAGCCTGGACGGCTCCGCAGTCGTGACAGTACGCCTGTAGGTTCGAGGCATGCGGCTGGGTGTGCTGGACGTCGGCTCCAACACGGTGCACCTGCTGGTCGTCGACGCCTACCCCGGCGCGCACCCGCTGCCCGCCTTCTCGCACAAGGCGGAGCTGCACCTCGCCGAGCACCTGGACGACGCGGGCGAGATCACCGCGGCCGGTCACGCGGCGCTGCTGGCCGCCGTGCAGGACGCCCTGCGGGTCGCCGAGGACCAGGGCTGTGAGGAGGTGCTGGGCTTCGCGACCAGCGCGATCCGTGAGGCCCCCAACGGTGACGCGGTGCTGGAGGACGTCCGGACCCGCACCGGTGCGGACCTGCAGGTGCTCACCGGGCACGACGAGGCGCGGCTGACGTTCCTGGCGGTGCGCCGGTGGTTCGGCTGGTCCAGCGGCCGGCTGCTGGTGCTGGACATCGGCGGCGGCTCGCTGGAGGTGGCCGCCGGCCTCGACGAGGAGCCGGACGTCGCGCTGTCCCTGCCGCTGGGCGCCGGCCGGTTGACCCGTGAGCTGCTGCCCGGTGACCCGCCGTCCGGCGCGACCGTGCGCGCGGTGCGCGCGAAGGTCCGGGCGGACGTCGCCCGGGTCGTGCGCCAGGTCACCGTGTCCGGCGCTCCCGACCGGGTCGTCGGGTCGAGCAAGACCCTGCGCTCGCTGGCCCGGGTCGCGGGCGCGGCGGCGTCGTCCGAGGGTCCGTTCACGCCCCGCACCCTGGGCCGCGCCGACGTGGCGCAGTGGGCGGCCCGGCTGGCCACGATGAGTGCCCGCGAGCGGGCGGCGCTGCCCGGGGTGTCGCCGCTGCGCGCCGGGCAGCTGCTGGCCGGCGCGCTGGTGGCGGACGCCGCGATGGACCTGCTCGGTGTCGACACGATGCACATCTGCCCGTGGGCCCTGCGCGAGGGCGTCATCCTGCGCCGGCTGGACTGGATCGGTGCGGGCTGAGCGCCGGTTCGGTCTCGCCTTACTAGGGTGGAGGGCATGAGCGGGGCGGTGCGGGTACCGGCGGCGAAGGTCTCGCTGTCCACGGCGTCCGCCTACCCGGAGACCTGCGCGACGAGCTTCGAGATCGCGTCCAGGCTCGGCTACGACGGCGTCGAGATCATGGTCTGGACCGACCCGGTGAGCCAGGATCCCGCTGCGCTGCAACGCTTGTCGGACCACTACCAGCTGCCGGTCGTGGCCATCCACGCGCCGACCCTGCTGGTCACCCAGCGGGTCTGGGGCGCCGACCCGTGGCCGAAGCTGGACCGCGCCTGCGAGGTGGCCGCTGCGGTGGGAGCGGGCACGGTCGTCGTGCACCCGCCGTTCCGCTGGCAGCGCGAGTACGCGCGGTCGTTCGAGTCCGGCATCCGCGAGCTCGAGGAGCGCTCGGGGCTGCGGCTGGCGGTCGAGAACATGTTTCCCTGGCGGGCGCGCAACCGCGAGATCCTGGCCTACCTGCCCGGCTGGGACCCGGTGGGCTACGACTACGCGAACGTGACGCTGGACCTGTCGCACACCGCGACGTCCGGCTCGGACGCGATGGCGATGGCCGAGGCCCTCGGGGACCGGCTGGCGCACGTGCACCTGGCCGACGGCGTCGGGTCGAACAAGGACGAGCACCTGGTGCCCGGCCGGGGTGGCCAGCCGTGCGCGCAGCTGCTGGAGTCGCTGGCCGCCCGGCAGTGGACCGGCAACGTGGTCGTCGAGATCAGCACCCGGAGGCTGCGCGACCGGGAGGCCCGGGAGGCCGACCTGGCCGAGGCGCTCGCCTTCGCCCGGCTCAACCTGGCGGCGCCGGCACCGGACCGCCAGTGACTGCGCCCGAGCGGGACGCGACGGCGCAGCCTCGCCGGCGGGGACGTCGTCCGGCCGGCTCGGACACCCGGGCCGAGATCGTCACGGCGGCCCGGCTGGCCTTCGCCGAGCACGGCTACGAGGCGACCAGCCTGCGGGCGGTCGCGCGCCGGGCCGGTGTCGACCCCGCGCTGGTGCACCACTACTTCACGGACAAGGCCGCCCTCTTCGCCGCCTGCCAGCAGCTGCCGTTCAACCCGACGGAGCAGATCGACCGGGCCGTGGCGGGCGACCCGGACCACGTGGGGGAGCGGCTGGTCCGGTTCTTCCTGTCGACCTGGGACTCGGTCGAGGGACGGCCACGCATCATGGCCCTCGTGGCCGCGGCGAGCACGCACGAGGACGCCGCCCGCACGCTGCGCGAGTTCCTGGCCCGTGAGGTGTTCGGCCGGGTGGTCGCGGGGCTGGGGACCGACGTCCCGGAGCTGCGCGGCTCGTTGGTCGCCAGCCAGCTGGTCGGGCTGGCGATGGCCCGGTACGTCGTCCGCGTCGAGCCGTTGGCCAGCGCGGAGCCCGAGGACGTCGTCCGGTGGCTCGCCCCGACGGTCCAGCGCTACCTGACCGCCCCGCTCGACTGACCCCCGGCGTGAGCAAGGGTCTGGACGGCGCCTGGTCCCTTGAGTTAAATTCATCGGGTGATGAATGAATCAGCGGTAGAGATCAGCGGGCTGCGGGTCGTCCGAGCCGGCCGCACGGTCATCGACGGGCTCGACCTGACGGTGCCCAGCGGCCAGGTCGTCGGCTTGCTCGGCCCGAGCGGCTGCGGCAAGTCCACCCTGATGCGCTCGATCGTCGGCGTCCAGCAGGTCGCGGCCGGCACGGTGGCGGTCTTCGGACGGCCCGCCGGCAGCGCCGCGCTGCGTCGCCAGGTCGGCTACGTGACCCAGGCGCCCAGCGTGTACGACGACCTCACCGTCGCCGAGAACCTCCGGTACTTCGCCACCGTCGTCGGCGCGCCCACCAGCGGGCCGAGCAGCGACGTCGACCGGGTGCTCGCCCAGGTCGACCTCACGAGCCAGGCCGGCGCGCGGGTGGGCCGGCTGTCCGGTGGGCAGCGCTCACGGGTCTCGCTCGCGGTCGCCCTGCTCGGCACCCCGGGCGTGCTCGTGCTCGACGAGCCCACCGTCGGCCTCGACCCGGTGCTGCGCCGCGACCTGTGGAACCTGTTCGCCGAGATCGCCGCCACCGGTACGACGCTGCTGGTGTCCAGCCACGTGATGGACGAGGCGACCCGGTGCGACCGCCTCGTGCTGATGCGCGAGGGTGCGGTGCTCGCCGACGGCACGCTCGCCGCCCTGCTCGAACGCACCGGCACGGACGACGTCGAGCAGGCCTTCCTCGCCCTGGTCGAGCGGGCCGCGGCATGAGCCCTCGACTGACGCTGGCCACGGCCCTGCGGGTGCTCGGCCAGCTGCGGCACGACCGGCGGACCCTCGCACTGATGCTCGTGGTGCCCTGCGTGCTGATCGGGCTGCTCGCCTGGATGTACTCCGGCACGCAGGTGTTCGACCGGATCGGGGCGCCGCTGCTCGGGATCTTCCCGTTCGTCGTGATGTTCCTGGTGACCAGCGTCGCCACGCTGCGCGAGCGGCAGTCGGGCACCCTCGAGCGGCTGCTGGCCATGCCGCTGGGCAAGGGCGACCTCGTCGGCGGCTACGCGGTCGCGTTCGGCCTGCTCGCGGTGCTGCAGGCCGTGCTCGCCACCGCGTTCGCCATCGTGGTCTGCGGGCTGGACGTCGCCGGGCCGGTCTGGCTGCTGCTGGTCATCGCCGTCGTCGACGCGCTGCTCGGCTGCACGCTCGGCCTGTTCTTCAGCGCCTTCGCCGCGACCGAGTTCCAGGCCGTGCAGTTCCTGCCCGCCGTCGTCCTGCCCCAGCTGCTGCTCTGCGGACTGTTCCTGCCCCGGGACGCCCTCCCCGACGTCCTGCGCTGGGTCTCGGACGTCCTGCCGCTGTCGTACGCCGTCGACGCGATGACCACCATGACGCGGTACCCCGACGCCGTCGGCGACGCCCTGCAGGACGTCGCCGTCGTGCTCGCCTTCGCCGTCGCGGCAGTCGTGCTCGGGGCGGCGACCCTGCGGCGGCGCACGCCCTGAGGTCGCTGCCGTAGCCTGACGCCATGCTTCGTCAGGCCCTCCTGCAGATGTCCAAGAGCGACCGCGTCCGGCACCTCGTCGAGACCGCCCCCGTCTCGCGCGGTGTCGTGCACCGCTTCGTGCCCGGCGCGGACGTCGACGACGCCGTCCGGGCGTCGTCCGAGCTGGTCGCCAGCCACCGGCTGGTCACCATCGACCACCTCGGTGAGGACGTCTTCGACCTGGCGCACGCGCGGACCACCCGGGACGCGTACGTGACGCTGCTGCAGCACCTGTCCGACGCCGGACTCAGCGCCGACGGGCGGGCCGAGGTCTCGGTCAAGCTGTCCGCGGTCGGGCAGGCGCTCGAGGGGGACGGCGAGAAGATCGCGCTCGAGCACGCCTGGGACATCTGCCAGGCTGCTCAGCAGGCCGGCACCACGGTCACCCTCGACATGGAGGACCACACCACCACCGACTCGACCCTGTCGGTGCTGCGCGACCTGCGCGGTGACTTCCCGTGGGTCGGCGCGGTGCTGCAGGCCTACTTGCGGCGCACCGAGGCCGACTGCAAGGACCTGTCCGGCAACGGTTCGAGGGTCCGGCTGTGCAAGGGCGCCTACGACGAGCCGGAGTCCGTGGCCTTCCAGTCCCGCGACGAGGTCGACCGCTCCTACGTGCGCTGCACCAAGGTGCTGATGCAGGGTGAGGGCTACCCGATGCTGGCCACCCACGACCCCCGGCTGGTCGACATCGGCGGGGCGCTCGCCGTCCAGGCCGGTCGTAGCCAGGGCAGCTACGAGTACCAGATGCTCTACGGCATCCGGCCCGACGAGCAGCAGCGCCTGGCCGACCAGGGCGAGAAGATGCGGGTCTACGTCCCGTACGGCGACGACTGGTACGGCTACTTCATGCGCCGGCTGGCCGAGCGTCCGGCGAACACCGTGTTCTTCCTGCGCGCGCTGGCCACGAAGGGCTGAGCCATGACCGTTGCGATCCTGGGCGCCGGCGTGATGGGCGAGACCCTCCTGTCCGGCCTGCTCCGCTCCGGCCGGTCGAAGGAGTCGCTGGTGATCAGTGAGCGGCGACCCGAGCGCGCCGCCGAGCTGACCGAGAAGTACGGCGTCGAGGTGCTCGACAACGCGGCGGCCGCGGCCGCCGCGACGACGGTCGTGCTCGTCGTCAAGCCGCAGGACATGGCGACCGCGCTCGGCGAGATCCGCGGGTCCCTGCAGCCCGATGCGCTCGTCGTCTCGCTGGCGGCCGGGATCACCACCACGACGCTGGAAGCCGGTCTGCCAGAAGGAACTCCGGTGGTCCGGGTCATGCCGAACACCCCCGCGCTGGTGGACGAGGGCATGGCCGCGGTCAGCCCCGGCGCGCACTGCGACGAGGCCCACCTGGCCGAGGCGGAGGAGCTGCTGCGCTCGTGCGGTCGGGTGCTGCGGCTGCCCGAGGAGTACCTGGACGCCGTCACCGCCATCAGCGGGTCCGGACCGGCGTACATCTTCTACGTGGTCGAGGCGATGATCGAGGCCGGCGTGCTGCTGGGGCTGCCACGGGCGACGTCCACCGAGCTCGTCGTGCAGACCCTGTACGGCGCCGCGACCATGCTGCGCGAGACCGGCGAGCACCCGACGGTGCTGCGCGAGCAGGTGTCCAGCCCGGCCGGGACGACGATGGCGGCGCTGCGCCAGCTCGACGACCACAAGGTGCGGGCCGCGTTCCTCACCGCGATGGAGGCGGCCCGCGACCGCAGCCGCGAGCTGGCGACCGGCCAGGGCTGACGAGACGTCGCGATGGCCATCGAGTTCCCGGACCCGTTGTGGCGCAAGGTCTTCGAGCAGGCCTGGGAGTCGTACACGACGGGCGGCTGGGGCGTCGGTGCCGTCGTGCTGGACGCCGAGGGCCGGCTGCTCGGGGAGGGCCGCAACCGCAGCGCTGACACCGAGGCAGCGCTCCGCCAGCTGACCGGGACGCCGCTCGCGCACGCCGAGCTGAACGCCCTCGCCGCAGCCGGTGACGACCTGCCCACGGCCGGCACGGTCGTCCGGACCACGCTCGAACCCTGCGCGCTGTGCGCCTCGGCGATCGCCCTGCGCCGGGTCGCCCGGGTCGAGTTCGCCGGGGCGGACCCGTTGTGGCACGGGCTGTACGCGACCCACCGCACGCACCCGCTCCTGGCGCAGCGGTGGCCCGCGCAGGTCGGTCCCCTGACCGACGACGGCGCCCCGCTGGCCGTGCTCGCCGAGGCGCTCCCGCTGAGTGCGTACCTGCGCACCCGTGGCCGCGGTGCGGCGTCCACCCAGGCCTACGCCACGCACAGCCCGGCCCTGCTGGGGCTGGCGCAGGCGATCGCGGACGACGACGCCGTGCTCGACCTGGACCTGGACGCGCTCCTGGCGGCCTGGGGCGACCGGATCGAGGAGACGCAGCCCACCCGGCTGCGCCCGTCGGTGATCCAGGTGGGCGCCGACGACTGGGAGCGGGTGCGCGACGTCCGGATCGCGAGCCTCGCGGAGTCGCCGCAGGCGTTCGGTTCCACGGTGGCGCAGGCGCTGACGTTCGACGAGCAGCGGTGGCGGGACCGCGCCGAGACCGCGACGACCTGGCATGCCGTGCTGGGGGACCGCTCGGTCGGCAGCATCACGTTGCGCGCCGACCCCGACGCCGCCGGGACGGCCGAGATCACCGGCATGTGGGTGGACCCGCAGGCGCGTGGACGGGGCGCCGGTGCGCTGCTCGTGGACACGGCCGTGGCGGCCTGGCGGAGGCTGGCCGGACGTCGCGTCGTCCTGTGGGTCGTGCAGGGCAACGAGGCGGCGACCGGGCTCTACGAGCGCTGCGGGTTCCGTGCCACGGGCCGCACCGAGCTCGAGGACGACGGCCGGGTCGAGCTGGAGCTCGAACGGCTGCTCTGACGCTCCTAGACCGCGACCGCGATCTGGTCGCGCCCCGCTCGCTTGGCCTCGAACAGCGCGGAGTCGGCGGCTCCGAGCGCGTCGCCACCCGAGATGCTCGAGGCGACCCCGATGGACACGGTGACCCGCAGCGCGTCGGCCAGGGTGGTCCAGTCGTGCTCGCGGACGGCGCGGTGCAGCCGCTCGGCCACCGCCTGGGCGCCGACGGCGCCGCCCGTGCAGAGCACGACGAACTCGTCCCCGCCGTAGCGGGCGACCAGGTCGTCGCCGCGGGTGCAGTCGGCGAGGATGCCGCCGAGCGAGCGCAGCACCTGGTCCCCGACCTCGTGCGAGAAGGTGTCGTTGACGGTCTTGAAGTGGTCGACGTCGACGAACACGGCGCCCCGGGTCGGGTCGGCGTCGGCCATCCAGTCGGTGAGGGCGCGCCGGTTGCCCAGGCCGGTGAGCGGGTCGATCAGGGCGGCTCGGCTCATCTCGTCGCTCGTGGCACGCAGCTGGCGGACCAGGGCGCGCTCGCGCAGCTCCCGGCCTCGCGTGCTGGCCTCGTGCACCGCCGCCTGGTGCAGGGTGAGCACCTGCGCCCGGAACCAGTCGTGCGCCGGGTGCGGTCCGTGCACCGCGACCTCGACCTCGGCGAGCGCGTCCAGGGCGACGGAGCGCCACAGGTCCCGGCCGGTGCGCTCGGCGGTGTCGACGACCCGCTGGAAGTGCTTGCGGGCGCGGTCCGGGAAGCCGTGCGCCATCGCGATCCGGCCGATGGTCAGGTAGGCGAGGTCGTGCTCGGGGTAGTCGGCCCGCAGGTCCTCGTCGGAGATCGGCAGCAGCATGGCCCGGGCCCGGTCGTGCTCGCCGAGGCGGGCCAGCACGAACGCCTCGTACACGTCGGCGCGCAGCAGGCCGAACTCGGCGTCCTGCTCGTCCTCGGCGGCGCGGCGGGTGCGCAGCGCCTGCGACTGGCAGGCGCGGTAGTGCACGGTGGCCTCGTCGTGCAGGCCGGCGAGGTCCAGCGTGGCCGCCCAGTGCGCCTCGACCAGGGACAGCTCGCTCGCGATGTACGTGCCGTACCCGGGGTGCAGCGGCAGGATCGCCTCGAGCTGGGTGAGTGCGAGCTCGAAGCTGCGCAACGGCTGCAGCGCGATGGCCAGCGCCAGGGTGGCCGACATGTGGTTGTAGGTCGGGGCGTCGTGCACCTCGAGCAGGTGCTCGGCCTCGCTGACCGCGTCCATGGCCTGGGCGGAGCGGCTGAGCGAGGCCAGGGCGTGCGCCTGCACGGCCAGCGCCTTGGCCCGCCAGACCGGGTCGTCGTCCCCAACCTGCTCCAGCAGCTGGACGGCGCGGTCCACGACCTCCTCGTGCCGGCCCTGCTCGCGCAGCGCCGAGCACAGCGTGTACTGCAGGAACCGCTGGCTGAGGTGGTCGCCGGCGCCCTGGACCAAGATCATCGCGGCACCCGCGTCGCGCAGCGCGCCGGCGGAGTCGCCGTCCAGGTACCGGGCGTGCGCGGCGAGGGCGATGCTCATGTACGGGCCGAACTGCGGACGCAGCACGACCGTGCCTGGGCTCACCTCACCTACCGACGCCACCGATATCACTCCTCGTGCCTCTGGTCGTCCTCTGTTGATTGCATCGGCAAGGGCGAGAGGGACCTGCGGAGATCACCCGTCCGCGCATTCGGGACCACCCAGGCGGCGCAAACCCGGGCGGATCTGCCACGCTACGTGCATGAGTGAGGTCACGGTGCGCGCGCTCGACGGCGACGACTGGAACACCTACCGCGGGCTGAGGCTGGCGGCGCTGCAGGACGCACCCGATGCCTTCGCCTCGAGCTACGAGGACGAGCAGGCGTACGACGAGGCCTTCTGGCGCCTGCGGATGGGGCGGTCGGCGCGGCTGGTGGCCGAGTCGGACGAGGAGGCCGTGGGCATCGTGTCCGTCGGGCAGGCCCGCGAGCACGACGTCGCCGAGCTGTTCGGGATGTGGGTCGTGCCCGGCTTCCGCGGCAAGGGCGTGGCCTGGCAGCTCACCCAGGCCGCGGGCGAGCACGCGCGCCGCGAGGGCCAGCGGGCCCTGAAGCTCTGGGTGTCGACGGACAACGGCCGCGCCGTCGCCTTCTTCAGCAGCGCCGGCTTCCGCCCGGCCGACGAGCGGCGTGCGATGACGAACGACGCGGACGTCGAGGAGCTGGCCATGGTCCTGCCGCTCGGCGACGACCCCGGCTGGGTCCCGACCACGACCCTCTGACCCGCCCCCCCACCCGGACCCCACGCTTCCGCCACCCAAGCCGGTTTCCGCCACCCAAGCCGGTATTCGGCGTCCGGCGCCGGACGCAGTGACGGAAACCGGACTGAGTGGCGGAAGCGTGGGTTTGCCTGGGTCAGGGGCGGGCGGCGAACCGCTCGATCAGGCTCGTCTGGCCGCTGACGATCAGCAGGTCGTGCGGGCTGATCTTGGTGGTCGGAACCGCGTAGGTGAAGTCCCGGTTCGGTGACTTCACGCCGACCACGGTGACCCCGTACTTCGCCCGGATCTGGGACTCGGCGAGCGTGAAGCCGCGGGTCTCCTGGGGCGGGGCCATCTTGACGATCGCGAACCCGTCGTCGAACTCGATGAAGTCCATCATCTTTCCCGACACCAGGTGCGCGACCCGCTCGCCGGCGTCCCGCTCGGGGTAGACCACCTTGGTCGCCCCGATCCGCTCCAGGATCTTGCCGTGCGCCGGCGTGATCGCCTTGGCCCAGATCTGCTTGATGCCGAGGTCGGACAACGTGACCGTGGTGAGCACCGACGACTCGATGGACGTGCCGATCCCGACCACCGCGATCGTGAAGTCGGCCGCGCCGACCTGGCGCAGCGCCTCCTCCGTCGCCGAGTCCGCCTCGATGACGTGCGTCAGCCGGCCGGACCACTCCTGCACGATCGCCGGGTCCTTGTCGACGGCCAGCACCTCGTGGCCCATTCGGTCCAGCGCCTCGGCGATCGAGCTGCCGAAGCGGCCGAGGCCGACGACGAGCACCGCCTTACCTGTGGGTTCCTTGCTAGCCAACGACGGGCCTCTCTTCCGGTAGCCGGACGACGCGGCGGCGGTCGCGCAGGGCGAGCGCCGCCGCCAGGGTCATGGTGCCGGTGCGCCCGGCGAACATCAGGGCGGTCAGCAGGTACTTCCCGGCATCCGGCAGCTCGGCGCTCAGCCCGGTCGAGAGGCCGCAGGTGCCGAACGCCGACACGACCTCGAACAGGACGACGTCCAGCGAGCGCCCGGTCATCGCCAGCAGCGCCAGGCTGAAGCCCAGGACCAGCGTGGACCCGGCCAGCAGCACGGTCACGGCCAGCCGCAGACTGCCCGGCGGGATCCGGCGTCCGAACGCCTCGACGTCCCGGTCGCCGCGCGCCTCGGCGACCGTCGCGAGCACCAGCACCGCCAGCGTCGTGACCTTGATCCCTCCGGCGGTCGACGCGCTGCCCCCGCCGATGAACATCAGCACGTCCTGGAACGCCCAGGTCGACTCCCGCATCTCGTTCACCGGGACGGCGGAGAAGCCGCCCGAGCGCGGCATGACCCCGGCGAACACGGAGTTCAGCACCCGGTCGCCCAGGCTCATCCCGCCGAGCGTGCCGGGGTTCGTCCACTCGAACGCGGCGAACCCGACGACCGCGACCCCGAGCACCAGGCAGGTGGTGACGACGGTCAGCTTGGTGTGCAGGTTCCAGCCGCGGCGGCCGCGCCGCACCCCGTCGCGCCGCCGCAGGTTGGTGGCCACGGTGAGCATCACCGGAAAGCCCAGGCTGCCCAGGAACACGCCGATCGCGATGGGCCCGAGCACGAAGGGGTTGCCGGCCCAGTGCTCCACGCCGCCGGTGTGCACGGAGAAGCCGGCGTTGTTGAACGCGCTGATCCCGTAGAAGAGGGAGTGGTAGAGCGCGGTGCCGGTCCCCTCGCCCTCGGCCAGGAAGCTGGGCAGCAGGACCAGCGCGATGGTCAGCTCGATCGCGGTGGAGCTGATGATGACGGCGCGCAGCAGCCCGCTGACGTCCGAGAGTCGCAGGGCCTTGGTCTCGCTGGCGGCGATCAGCCGCTGGCGCAGGCCGAGCCGGCGGGCCACGGCCAGACCCAGCAGCGACGCCAGGGTGATGATGCCGAGGCCACCGACCTTGATCGCGCACATGATCACGACCTGCCCGGTGCCGGACCAGTACGTGGCCGTGTCCACCACGGTCAGCCCGGTGACGCACACCGCGGACGCCGCGGTGAACAGCGCGTCGACGAACGGCGCCCGCTGCCCGGACGACGTCGCCACCGGCAGTGACAGCAGCGCCGTGACCAGAAGGATGACCAGGGCGAAGACGGCCAGCGCCAGGCGGGCCGGCGACTGCCGGGCGGCGTTGTCGATCCAGGTCCGCACGAGCGCGGTCGGACCGCCCAGGCGGCGGGTGACCGAAGGGACCGCCCGGCTGGTCGCCATCACGTCCCCCCTGCTCGCCGACTGCTCTGCCCATATGGTGCCGCTCCGGCGCGTCCGGCACGAGCGCACCGCGCCGGGTAGCGTCTGCGGCATGGCGAGGCAGCTGCGCGTGCTCTGGGACGACTCGTTCACGAAGTACGACTTCGGTGCCGCCCACCCGATGGACCCGCTACGGCTCGACCTGACGGCCCGGTTGTGCCGGGCGCTCGGCCTGTTCGACGACGCGAGCCGGGTCGAGGTGGTCGGCGCCGAGCCCGCGGACGACGCGCTGCTGGCCACCGTGCACGACCTGGACTACGTCGCCGCGGTGAAGGCCGCCTCGCTCGACCCGTCGTCCGCCGACCCGTCCCGCGGGCTCGGCACGGACGACGACCCGGCCTTCGTCGGCATGCACGAGGCGAGCGCCCGCGTCGTGCAGGGCAGCGTCGACCTGGCGACGGGGGTGTGGGACGGCGAGGTCGAGCACGCGGTGAACTTCTGCGGCGGCCTGCACCACGCGATGCGCGACCGGGCCAGCGGCTTCTGCGTCTACAACGACGCGGCCGCGGGGATCCAGCGGCTGCTCGACCTCGGCGCGCAGAAGGTCGCGTACGTGGACGTCGACGTGCACCACGGGGACGGCGTGGAGCGGATCTTCTGGGACGACCCGCGGGTGCTCACCATCTCGGTGCACGAGAGCGGGCGGGTGCTCTTCCCCGGCACCGGCTTCGCCGAGGAGCTCGGTGGCGCCCGGGCGCAGGGCAGCGCGGTCAACGTGGCCCTGCCGCCGGGGACGTCGGACGCCGGCTGGCTGCGCGCGCTGCACGCCGTCGTCCCGCAGCTCGTGCGAGCCTTCGAGCCGGACGTCCTGGTGACCCAGCACGGCTGCGACAGCCACTTCCTCGACCCGCTGGCCCACCTGGCGGTCTCGGTGGACGCCCAGCGCGCCGCGCAGCAGAGCCTGCACGACCTGGCCCACGAGGCGGCCGGCGGGCGCTGGCTGGCCCTCGGTGGAGGCGGGTACGAGGTGGTGGACGTCGTCCCGCGCTCCTGGGCGCACCTGGTGGGCATCGCCGCGCACACCCCGGTGCCGACGTCCCGGGAGGTCCCGGCGGACTGGCTGGAGCACGTCCGCACCCGGCTCGGCCGGCCCGGTCCGGCCCACATGGGCGACGGCCGGGACCCGTGGTGGCGCTCCTGGGAGGTCGGCTACGACCCGGAGGACGGCGTGGACCGGGCCATCATGGCCACCCGCAAGGCGGTCTTCCCGCTGTACGGCCTGGACGCCTGGTTCGACTGACCTCGTCCGCGCAAAAGGGCACAAGTGGGGAGGGACGGCGCGCGGCGCGACACGCCGAAGGCGGCGGTGCTTGACCAGACGGGTGAATGTTGATCTAGGTCTTCCCCACGAGTCACTCCTGCCCCTATCGTGAACACGCACGCAATCGGACACCGGTGGGGAAGCCGGTGCCGCGCGTCATGCCTGAGGACCGGTGGACACATGCCGAAGGACAACAAGCTCGCCGAGGTGCGGTTCCTGACCGTCGCCGAGGTGGCGGAGATCATGCGCGTCTCGAAGATGACCGTGTACCGCCTGGTGCACGCGGGTGACCTGCCCGCCGTCCGGGTCGGTCGCTCGTTCCGCGTGCCGGAGCAGGCCGTGCACGACTACCTGCAGACGTCGTACATCGAGACCGCCTGATCCAAGGGCTCCGGACGGCCGCTCCCGACGGGGGCGGCCGTCCGCCGTCCCGACCTACCCCCAACGGGCGGTAGGATGGCCGGGATTCGGTCGGTGGCTGCCAGTGGCTCCGGCGACCAGGCACCGTCCGACAGACACTGAACGAGGTATTCCATGGGCTCGGTCATCAAGAAGCGCCGCAAGCGGATGGCGAAGAAGAAGCACCGCAAGCTGCTGCGCAAGACGCGTCACCAGCGTCGCAACAAGAAGTGAGCGAAGCGGCCCCCGGACCATCGGTCGGGGGCCGTCCGCATACTGGAGCCGAGCACGCGCAGTCGAAGCAGGCAGTCGAGGACGCAGTCGAGCGAGGACGGTGACACGTGGGGCAGGTCGTGCTGGTCACCGGGGTGTCCCGGTACCTGGGCGGCCGCTTCGCGCGCCTGCTGACCGATCACCCGGGCATCGACCGGGTGATCGGGGTGGACGTCGTCCCCCCACCGCACTCCATCGGCGACGCGGAGTTCGTCCGGGCCGACATCCGCAACCCGATCATCGCCAAGGTGATCGCCCAGGCGGGCGTCGACACGGTCGCGCACCTCAACGTCATCGCCACGCCGGTCTCCGCCGGCGGACGGGTCTCCATGAAGGAGATCAACGTCATCGGCACGATGCAGCTGCTCGCCGCCTGCCAGAAGGCGCCGAGCGTGCAGCGGCTCGTGGTCAAGAGCAGCGCCGCGGTCTACGGCTCCTCGCCCCGCGACCCGGCCATGTTCAGCGAGGACATGGGCCCCAAGGCGCTGCCGCGGGCCGGCTTCGGCAAGGACTCGGTCGAGGTCGAGGGCTACGTGCGCGGCTTCTCCCGCCGCCGGGCCGACGTCGAGGTGTCCGTGCTGCGCTTCGCGAACATCATCGGCCCCGGCATCTCGACCACGATGACCGACTACTTCTCGCTGCCGGTGGTCCCGACGGTGCTCGGCTTCGACGCCCGTCTGCAGTTCGTCCACGAGGACGACGCGCTGGACGCCCTCGCGGTCGCCACGGTCCGCCCCGAGGGCGCTGGGCTGGTGAACGTTGCCGGCGACGGCGTGATCACGGTCTCCCAGGCCGCCAGGCTGGCCGGCCGGGTGACCGTCCCGGTGCCGATGCAGGCCACCGGCTGGGTCGGCCAGGTCGTGCGCCGCTCGCGGCTCGCGGACTTCTCGCCCGAGCAGATGAACCAGCTGGCGCACGGACGCGGGCTGGACACCACCCGGATGCGCGAGGTGCTGGGCTTCGAGCCGCGACACACGACCCTCGAGGCGTTCCAGTCGTTCGTGGACGCCCGGCGCGGGCCGCGCGCCGCTCTGGTGCCGCGGCTGGTCGACGCGACGCGCGCCGCCGAGCAGTGGGTGGACCGGCAGGTGAGCGAGGCATGAGCTCGGAGCAGGACGGGCGGGTGATCCCGCTGGACCGCGGGCGCGCCAAGGGCGGCGCGAAGCCCGCGGCGATGCCCCTGTCGAAGCCCGCACCGAAGCCCACGGGCAAGGGCGCGGACGTGCTCGCGGCGGGTGCCCGACGCGCCTCCGGGGAGCGGGCCAAGCGCCGCGGCACCCCGCTGATCGCGGACTCGGCGCCACCGCCGGTGCCCGAGGTCATCCCGCCGGGCGACCAGCCCACGCACGGGGGAGCCCTCAACCCGGCGACCCTGCTGCAGCACGCGGTGGGGGCGATCGTCGAGGCGCTGGTCACCGAGGGACGCCGGGCCGGCGTCGCGGACGTCGACCAGCACGTCGCGCACGCCCTGGCCTTCCTGCGGCGCCGGCTGTCCGGTGACTACGTGGTCGACGAGTTCGGCTTCGACGCCGACCTGACCGAGGCGGTGCTGCCCGCGCTGCGACCGTTGTACCGCAGCTGGTTCCGGGTCGAGGTGCGCGGCATCGAGAACATCCCGCACACCGGCGGCGCGCTGGTCGTGGCCAACCACTCCGGCACCATCGCGATGGACTCGCTGATGACCCAGCTGGCCGTGCACGACGAGCACCCGGCGTCGCGCAACCTGCGCATGCTCGGCGCCGACCTCGTGTTCGCCGCGCCGTTCGTGGGCTCCTTCGCGCGCAAGACCGGCACCACACTGGCGATCCAGTCCGACGCGGAGCGGCTGCTGCGCTCCGGCGAGCTCGTCGGGGTCTGGCCGGAGGGTTTCAAGGGGATCGGCAAGCCGTTCAGCGAGCGGTACAAGCTGCAGCGGTTCGGGCGCGGCGGTTTCGTGTCCG
Organism: Angustibacter luteus; assembly: GCF_039541115.1. Classification (NCBI taxonomy): domain Bacteria; kingdom Bacillati; phylum Actinomycetota; class Actinomycetes; order Kineosporiales; family Kineosporiaceae; genus Angustibacter; species Angustibacter luteus. Next base: position 1,129,835 of record NZ_BAABFP010000002.1, on the reverse strand, counting down.
CGGCGCTGCAGGCGGGGGTGCCGATCGTCCCCTGCTCCATCGTCGGCGCGGAGGAGATCTACCCCATCCTCGGCAACTTCAAGTCACTCGCCCGACTGCTGGGCGTCCCGTACCTGCCGATGACCCCGACCTTCCCGTGGCTCGGCCCGCTCGGGCTGATCCCGTTGCCCAGCAAGTGGATCATCGAGTTCGGGGCACCGATCGACACCGCCGACCTGGACGGCGGTGCCGACGACCCGATGCTGGTCTTCAACATCACCGACCAGGTGCGCGAGACGATCCAGCAGACCCTGTACGCGCTGCTCATGCAGCGCCGGTCGGTGTTCTTCTCGTGAGGGCCGTGCACACCGGCCTCGCGGCCGGTCTCGCCGTCGCGCTGCTCGCCCTGGCCGGGTGCGGCGCGGACGATCCTGGGACGACGGCCACGTCCGCCAGTCCGAGCGCCAGCAGCTCCGCGCCGACGGCCACCACCAGTGCCCCGAGCCCGACGACGTCCACCCCGGCACCGACCACGGCCAAGCCGAAACCCAAGCCGAAGCCCAAGCCCAGCAAGGCGACCAGCACGACGTCGACGTCGCCCACGGCCCTGGCGCCGGTCCCGGCGAAGGGCGCGCAGCCCACGGTGCGGTTCCCCAAGAACCAGCCGGCCCAGGGCGGCGGCGCGAACGCGCAGGTCTCCGCGATCCCGGACTCGGTGTGGCAGCGGATGGTCGGCTACTCCTGGACCAAGGGCTGCCCGGTCGGACGCTCCGGCCTGCGCTACGTCACGGTCAACTTCTGGGGCTTCGACGGCAAGCGCTCGCGTGGCGCGATCGTGGTCAACAAGAACGTCGCCTCGGCCACCGCGCGGGCCTTCACGCGGCTGTACGAACAGCAGTTCCGGATCCGGCAGATGCGTCCGATGGACTCCACCTGGGGCAAGAACCCCAAGGGCCCAGGAGCCAACGACTACGCCGCGATGGACGCCGACAACACCTCGGCGTTCAACTGCCGCTACGTCGGGGGTGAGGAGGAGCGCAAGCAGTACTCCAACCACGCCTACGGCAGCGCGATCGACGTCAACGACTTCGAGAACCCGTACATCGCCGACGGCGGCACGATCTACCCCGACGCGTACTACGCCCACCGGCGCTCGCCGGCACCCGGCGTCTTCTCGTCCAGCTCGAGCGCCGCGGTGCGCGCGTTCACCCGCGAGGGGATGACCTGGGGCGGTCGCTGGTCGCACCCCGACTACCAGCACTTCGACGCCCGATGACGGTGCGCCGCAACCTGGTCGTCGTGGCCATCGCCGGGACGGCGCTGCTCACCGGGTGTGCCGACGGCGGGCCAGAGGCGGCCGTGGGTACGCCGACCGCGACCCCAGCGACCTCTGTCACCACGACGCCGTCCGCCACCCCGACACCCTCCGCGACCGCGACGGCGACCCCGACCCGGACGCCGACCAGGAAGCCCAGCCCCGTCAAGCAGGCCAGCCCCCGACCGACCAAGCCGCGGCCGAAGCCGCACCCGAAGCCGGCCGCGGCGCGCTGCTCGGTGCCGTCCGGGGTCAGCGCCACGCAGGTCGTGCTGGTGACGTCGTCCGGCTCCTCGGCCACCGTGCGGGCCTGCCGGCGCAGCGGCAGCCACTACGTCCTCGAGCTCGGGCCGTACTCGGGCCACGTCGGCAAGAACGGGGTGAGCGCGAGCAAGCGCGAGGGCGACCTGCGCACGCCCGCCGGGGTCTTCCCGCTGCGGGGCGGCTTCGGCGCCAACGGCAACCCCGGGCTGGCGACGGGGTCCTGGCTGCGGGTGGACGCCAAGGACGTCTGGGTCGACGACTCGTCGTCCTCGCTCTACAACACCCACCAGCGGACGCCGGCGAGCGGGCGGTGGGACAGCGCCGAGAAGCTGCTGAACACGCCGGCCTACGGCTACGCCCAGGTGATCGGGTACAACGAGGCGCGGACGCCGGGGCGCGGGTCCGCCATCTTCTTCCACGTCGACCTGGGCCACGGCACCGCCGGGTGCGTCTCGCTGCCGACCGGCTCGTTGCTGCGCGTGATGCGCTGGGAGCGGGCCGGCGCGGTGATGGCGATCCGCTGACGTCGGGCCGTCGTGCGGCTGTCAGCCAGCGCGGCGGGCCTCGAGGATCGGGAACGCGCTCCCGGTGTCGATGACCTGCACGAGCGTGAGTCCCGCGGCGGCGAACAGCGCGGCGTACTCGGACTCGGTGCGTTCCTGGCCGCCCGGCAGCACCAGCATGTTCAGGTCGGAGAAGGCCCCCTCGACCTCGCGGCCCGTCCGGCCGAGCACCCGTTCCACGACGAGCACCACGCCGTCCTCGCTGAGCCCTTCGGCGCAGGTGCGCAGGATGGCGACGCAGGCGTCGTCCGGCCAGTCGTGCAGCACCGACTTCAGCAGGTAGGCGTCGGCCGGGGGGACGGCGTCGAAGAAGCTGCCCGAGACCAGCGACCACCGGCCGGCGACCGCGGGTGCCGGCTGGCTGGGCGCCGAGGCGACGACGTGCGCCCGGTCGAACACGGTGCCCGTCAGGTGCGGGTGCCGGGTGAGCACCGCCTCGAGCATGACCCCCTGCCCGCCGCCGACGTCGACCACGCTCGTGCACCCGCTGAAGTCGTACGCGGACGCCACCCGGTCGGCGACCAGTGAGCTCAGCACGGTCATGTTCTCGTTGAAGATGGCGTTCCACTGCGGGTTCTCGCGGCGGTGCGTCCACACGTCGACCCCGTGCAGCTCCTCGAACGCGTTCCGCCCCGTTCGCACGCTGTGCAGCAGGTGTCCCCACGCCGCCCAGACTGCCGGGTCGGCCGTGGTGCGAGCCATCGCCCGCACGCTGCCGGGGACGTCCGAACGCAGACCGTCGGACAGCTCGGTGCCGGCGAACATGCCGTCGGGCCGCTCGACGTAGACGCCGACCGTGGCCAGCGCCCGCAGCAGGCGGCGCAGGGTCCGCTCGTCCGAGCGGGACGCGGCGGCCAGGTCGGCGACCGTGCGCGGACCGGTGACGAGCAGGTCGGACAGACCGAGCTCGGCCGCGACGCACAGCGCGGCCGAGACCCGTACCCCGGAGACCATCGCGCGGAGCTCATCGGTGGAGGTCATGCGCCGATCATCCACCCGGACGCCAGGAGTGACCATGACTCCGTTGCGCGGATCGGGCTAGAGCCGGTTCAGGTCGTCCAGCTGGGTCTGCAGCAGGGCCCGCGCCTGCTCCCCCACCTGGTTCTCGGGCAGTGCCAGGACCGAGGTGATGGTCTGCCTGGTCGCCTCGAGCGCCCAGCGCACCTGGTTGCGTTCACTGCTCAGCTGCTCGATCGTCCGCCGGTCGCCCTCGCTCAACGTGGTGCCTCCCCGTTCGGTGCTGCGATCCCGAGCAAACGGTAGACCCCGATCCCGGCTGCGCGTGGTCGGCGCGCTGTCCGCTGCGCGCCCGTCCCCGTGCGTTGATCACGTTACGTGGGTCTACGTCCGCTTCTCGAGGGTTCTTCGCCTCGAGAAGCGGACGTAGACCTCGGCGCCCTCAGCTGGTCAGGGACGTGTCGTCGATGACCCAGCTGGTCTGCAGGTAGGAGTCCTCGGTCCCGGTGAACCGGATGGTGACCGTCTTGCCCTTGAAGGAGGACAGGTCGAAGGACTTCTGGGCGTACGTCGTGCTGGTCCCGACGTTGGAGTACGTGGCCAGGGTGGTGGTGGTGGAGCCGGAGACGACCTGGGCCTTCATCGAGTCGTAGACCGTGGAGCCGGTCTCGGCGGTGTCCGAGCGCAACCAGAAGGTGAGCGTCGGGTTCCCGGTCGAGGGGACGGCGACCTGCTGGCCGACGGTCTCGGTCCCGGCGGAGCCGTTGCCCCCCAGCCAGAGCTTCCACGAACCCGTCCGGGCCGGGCGGCCGGTGTTGTTGGTGACCGGGCCGGACGTGCCGGTCCAGTTCACCGCACCCGACTCGAAGCCGGGGTTGAGCAGCAGGTTCGTGCCCGTTGGCGGGGTGGTCGTCGGCGTCCCCGTCGGCGTCCCCGTCGGCGTGGACGTCGGGGTGGACGTCGGGGTGGACGTCGGGGTCTGGGTCGGTGTGCCCGCGGGCTTGGTCAGCAGGCAGCCGGCCTTGGTCAGGTCGATGGCGTTGGACGACGTCAGGCACGTGGTGAACCAGGAGGTCTGCTCGCCGTAGCTCTGGCCCTTGGTCGCCTTGGTGTTCCCGTTGGCGTCCACCTCGCAGGGGTTGTTGAGCGTGCACATCGCCCCGTCGTCGTTGCCGGTGTTGTTGATCCCGACGACGTTGCCGCTGGTCGCGTCGAGGATCGGCGAGCCCGACGTCCCGTGCGTGGTGCTGCAGCCGGTGTTGTAGCGGATGGCGTCCTGCCAGGTCCAGGCGTCCTCGCGCAGGGTCGGCACGAAGCCGTTGATCGAGCAGTTCCAGGTCTGCTTCCAGTACGACGACGGGATGACGATGTTCGACCGGTCGCTCGGGTGGGCCGCCTGGATGGTCAGTGCCGTGGCGCTGTACTTCGAGGTGATCGACGCGAAGGTCTCGTTGAGCCGGTAGAGCGCGACGTCGGTGCCGGTCATCGTGGCGTAGAGCAGCTGGTCCGCGCGCACGGTGCCGAGGCTGGACCCGCTGGAGCTGAGCAGGGTGCCGCTGCGGGTGCTCGACTTGTTGACCAGCACCTGCCCGGCGCCGGGCATGCCGCCCTCGTAGCAGTGGCCGTTGGTGAGCAGCATCGCGCGGTCGGTGCTCACGGACGTGGGGTAGCGGACGAGTGCGCCCGAGCAGTTGTTCAGGGCGATGGTGCTGGCGTAGCCGTTCGGTGCGGCGGCGACCGTGGCGGCGGCCGGGGCAGCCGCGACGCCGTCCGTGGTGGCGGACGCGGGGAGGGCCGCCGAGAGCGCGGCGGCCAGGGCGAGCGCTGGGGCGGCGATCAGGGCGAGACGCCGCGGGGTCGCCGCGGGCAGGGTGAGCTGGCGCATGGTGTGGGCCTCCATCAGGCGGGCAGGACAGGTGCGGGGACGACTCGGCCCGGCTACCGGGGAGGTAGCCGGGCCGAGCGTTGACGCTGACCGTGATCAGCGCCGAGGAGTGCGGCTCAGCTGGTCAGGGACGTGTCGTCGATGACCCAGCTGGTCTGCAGGTAGGAGTCCTCGGTCCCGGTGAACCGGATGGTGACCGTCTTGCCCTTGAAGGAGGACAGGTCGAAGGACTTCTGGGTGTACGTGGCGTTGGTGCCCACGTTCGTGTAGGTCGCCAGGGTGGTGGTGGTTGAACCGGAGACGACCTGGGCCTTCATCGAGTCGTAGACCGTGGAGCCGGTCTCGGCGGTGTCCGACCGCAACCAGAAGGTGAGCGTCGGGTTCCCGGTCGAGGGGACGGCGACCGACTGGCCGACGGTCTCGGTCCCGGCGGAGCCGTTGCCACCGATCCAGAGCTTCCAGGAGCCGGTGCGGGCCGGGCGGCCGGTGTTGTTGGTGACCGGGCCGGACGTGCCGGTCCAGTTCACCGCACCGGACTCGAAGCCGGGGTTGAGCAGCAGGTTCGTGCCCGTCGGCGGGGTGGTGGTCGGCGTCCCCGTCGGGGTGGACGTCGGGGTGCCGGTGGGCGTGGTGGTGGAGCAGGTGGCCGAGCCGGCCGCCACGGACAGCGCCGACCAGGCCGCCGCCACACCGGCGCACTGGCTGCTCGAGGCGCCGTACAGGTCGATGGCCGCCTTGATGGTGCTGTTGCGCGCCTGCGGGTACGTCTCGGACGAGACCATGTACGTCGACAGCGCCCGGTACCAGATCTTGGACGCGGCGTCCCGGCCGATGCCGGTCACGGTCGAGCTGTTGCAGGTCGGGCTGTTGTACGAGACGCCGTTGATGGTCTTGGCGCCCGAGCCCTCGCTGGCCAGGTAGAACCAGTGGTTGCCGACCCCGGAGGAGTAGTGCGGGTCGAGGTTCTTGGTGTTGGTCGACCAGCAGTCCGGGCTCGTCCCGTCGCGGGACGGCTTGTCCTGGTAGCGCAGCGGCGTGTTGTTGCCGTTGATGTTGATCTTCTCGCCGATGAGGTAGTCGCCGACGTCCGAGGCGTTGTTCTCGTAGAACTCCACCGAGGTGCCGAAGATGTCGGACGTCGCCTCGTTGAGGCCGCCCGCGTCACCGGTGTAGGCGAGGCCCGCGGTGTTCTCGGTGACGCCGTGGCTCATCTCGTGCGCGGCCACGTCGATCTCGACCAGGGGGCGGGCGTTGCCCGAGCCGTCGCCGTAGGTCATCTGCGAGCCGTCCCAGAACGCGTTCACGTAGGCGTTGCCGTAGTGCACGCGCGAGCGCACGCCGGTGCCGTTGTTGAAGATGCCGTTGCGGCCCATCACGTTCTTGTAGAAGTCCCAGGTGGCGGCGGCGCCGTAGTGCGCGTCGGCGGCGGCCGAGGCCCGGTCGCTGGTGGCGTTGTTGCCCCACACGTTGTCCGCGTCGGTGAACAGCGTGCCGTTGCCGGACGTCGCACCCTTGAGGTCGGTGGTGGTGCCGTTGCCGTGCGCCGTGTCGGTCATCGTGTAGCTGCTGCCGCTGCCGCTCGTGGTGATCGTGACGTTGCCGGAGTACAGGGTCTTGCCGGTGCCCGAGGCGTTGCGGATGTCGTCGTACGACGTCAGGGTCGCGCCGGTCTCGGCGTCCACGATGGTGTGCAGGCGGGTCGGCGTCTGGTCGGCCTTGATGCCGGTGGTGACGACGTCGTAGGCGAGCCGGGGGCTGGCGCCGGCCGCGTACACGACGAGCTCGGACGTCGACTTCTCCTTGCTGGCCTTGGCGAGCGACTGACCGGTGCTCTTCGCCGAGGTCGCGGACACCGACGGCGTGGTCGAGGCGACGGCGACCTTGCCGGAGCCGGCCTTGTCGACGCTGGTCACGGTGCCGGACGGCGCCTCGTGCACGACGAGGTCACCGCCGACGACGCGCAGGCCGTCGTAGGTGCGGTTGTAGCGGACGTGGGTCGCGCCGTTGGCGTCCCGGATGACGTCCTTCACCTGCAGCTGCTCGCCGGAGGCGAGGCCGAGGGTCTTGGCCGTGGACGCGGCGGCCGACTGCTGGCCGGCGATGAGGGCACTGCGGGACGTCGCGGGGCCGGGTTCGCCGGCCTGCGTTGCCGCGGTTGCGCCGATCGGCACAGCCGCGACACCAGCGGTGGCCAGGGCCGCCATCGCTGCGATCGTGGTCTTCCTGTTCAACTCAGCACTCCTGTCAGATCGAGACGGCGTGGGTGCCGTCCCTCGTCGGACGTACGGAGCCCAGACCCAGGCGCGCAGGCGCAGCAGACGGTCGTGCGGCGGGAGCGACCCGAGGGTGGACGGGCAGACTCTGGTGGGGTGTGCCGAGCAGGACAAGCCTTGACAAGTGTCCGTTATCGTGCGGTATCGGTGTTTTGACCAACCCTTGACCAAGAAATGGCCCTGGCGGGATGAACGTGGCCAGGCCGGCTACTCCGTGGGCAGGCCCACGCACAGGCCGCCGAGGCCGATCACGCAGCCGGACGTCGACACGCTGGCCGTGACCGGGCCGAGCGTCACCACGACGGGCGGCACGCTGACCGACGGGCGGCCGTCGGGGGCGGTCGTCACGCTCACCCCGGGCACGGTCACGCCCACGCCGGGCACCGACGCCGTCACCCCCGGGGCCGAGGCGCCGGGCTGCGAGCCACCCGCACCGCCACCGCCGCCGGCCGGTGCGGACGGCGCGACCGTGGGTACGCTGACGCCCGGCCGCGACGAGGGCTTCGAACCCTGCGTGGCCGGGTTGGTCGCCCCGTCACCTGAACCGGATCCACTGCCCGCGGGCGGCGTGCCGGACGTCGTCCCGGCGATCGCCTCGATCTGCCGCCGGACGTCGTCACAGGCACTGCCGCAGGCCTGCGCCTCGCGCTGCAGGGCGGCGTTGCCGACGGCCAGCAGGTCCTGCAGGCGGTGCAGCGCGGGTCCGGAGGCGGTCGGCACCAGCGGGGCGAGCGCCCGCAGGCGGCCCGACGCCTGTGCCGTGGCGTCCGCCAGGGACTGGAGCGCGTCGGGGTCCGGGTGGCCGTTCGCGCTGGACAGCAGCACGCGCTGGGCGCGGGCCAGGTCCACCGCGGCCTGGTTGAGGGCCACGTTCACGTCGGCCGAGCTCGGGTCGCCAGCGGCGACCAGCGAGTCCACCTCGTCGAGCCGGTGGTCGACCTGGCGCAGCAGGGCCTTGCCGCGGGCCAGGTCGCTGCCCGCCATGCGCACCTGGGCCTGGCCGATGCCCAGCTTGACGTCGTAGAGCCGGTCGCCCGGCAGCGCCCGGCTGGCCAGTCCCGCGACCAGGACGACGAGGCCGAGGACGGTGGCGAGCGTGACCGGCACGAGCCCCTTGGGCCACCGCACCACGAGGGTGCGCGGTGCGGTGGGGGTCGCACGGCTGGAGGGCGAAGCCGACGCCGGACGGCGCTCGGCCCGCTCGTGAGCGGTGGTGACCAGCTGGTCGCGCAGCCGCGCGACGAAGGCGGGGTCCGGGCCGACCTGCGGTCGCGGGATCGACCGGGCGAGGGTCGCGAGGGTGGCCAGCTCGCCGCCGTCCGCATTCGCGGCGGTGTCGGCGGTGTCGGCGGTGCGCGGACCGTCGAGCAGGCGCGCGAAGGCCTCGGCGTCACGGCGCGTCGTCATCGCCATGGCCGGCACCTCCCCGCTGTCGAACTGCCCCCGGCCACCCACCCAGTCCAACGACCGATCCTGTCTGGGGTTACGGCCGGGGTTACGGCCGGGGTCACGGCTCGCTTCACGGCCGCTCACCCCCCAGCTCGCGGTGCAGGGCGCGGACGGCGCGCAGCTGCAGCTGCTTGATCGCGCCGGCGCTGCGGCCGAGGGCCTCGGCGGTCTCGGCGAGCGAGAGCCCCTGCAGGAAGCGCAGCGCCAGGCACTCCTGCTGGTCGGGCTTGAGCCGCTTCATGGCCTCGACCAGCCGCTCGTCGCGCATCCGGTTCAGCACGTCCTGCTCGGGGGAGGGTTCACGCTCGTCGCCGTCCAGCAGGTCCGCCGTCGTGACCTCAAGCTTGTAGCGCGAGGACTTCACGTGGTCCAGGACGATGTTGCGGGCGATGGTGACGAACCAGGCGGCGATGTCCCGGCCGGTCCAGGTGAAGCTGTCCAGCCGGCGCAGCGCCCGGACGAACGTCTCGGACGTCAGGTCCTCGGCAGTGTGGTGCGAGCCGACCCGGTAGTAGATGTAACGGTAGACGACGTCGACGTACCGCTCGTAGAGCAGCGCGAACGCCTCGGCGTCGCCGCCCTGGGCCAGCGTGACCAGGCCGTGGACCCGCTCGAGCTCGGCGTCGTCGTCCGGGATCGGCCCGGGCGGCTCCGACGGCCGCAAGGAGCCGCTCCCGGACGTCGCCACCGACCACAGCACGCGCAGTCCCGCCACCCCGGCTGGTGCACCGGGGCGGTAAGGGGCCAACGTCGTGATGGTCACGTGCTCCTGGCTCTAGTGGTTGCGACGGCGCAGCGCGGCGCCGGCCACGACCCCGCCGGCTGCGGCCCCCACGCCGGCCAGGGCGGGTACGCCGACCTTGGCGGCCTTGCGTCCGGTGCGGTAGTCCCGGATCCGCCACCCCTGCGCCTTGGCGTGCGCGCGCAGCCTGGCGTCCGGGTTGATCGCGCAGGGCTTGCCGACCAGCTGCAGCATCGGGATGTCGTTGCTGGAGTCGGAGTAGGCGTAGCAGCGGGCCAGGTCCAGCCCCTCGTGCTCGGCCAGGGCGCGGATCGCATCGGCCTTGGCCGGGCCGTGCAGCGGTTCGCCGACCAGCCGGCCGGTGTAGACGCCGTCCACGCTCTCGGCCACGGTGCCCAGTGCGCCGGACAGCCCGAGGCGCTGCGCGATCGTGTCCGCCATCTCGATGGGGGTCGCGGTGACCAGCCAGACCCGCTCACCGGCGTCCAGGTGGAGCTGGGCCAGCGCGTGCGTGCCCGGCCAGATCTTGTCGGCGATGACCTCGTCGTAGACGTGCTCGCCGATCGAGGTGATCTCGGCGACCGAGTGGCCCTCCACGAACGACAGTGCCCGCTCGCGGATCAGCTGGACGTGCTCCATCTTCTCGCCGAGCGCCTTGAACCGGGCCTGCATCCAGCCCATCCGGGCGAGGTCCTGGACGGTGAAGAAGTCCCGGCGGTACAGCTCGCGGGCGAAGTAGAAGATGCTCGCCCCGCGCAGGATCGTGTTGTCGACGTCGAAGAACGCGGCCACCGCGGGATCCGGCGGCACGCGCAGCTCCTCGTCCAGGGCGTCCACGTACCCGAGGGTAACGACGTCGGGCCGTGCGCACACGCTCGTCGCGTGGCGAGTGTGTGCAGAGGGCGTGGCGTTCCTCACGACCGGTCGTGGTCGATGACCTCCCGCTCGATGGCCTCACGCTCGGACGGCGCGACCGTCGTGGGCACCGCGAGTCGCCGGTTCAGCGAGAACAGCCGCCCCAGGACGGGCATCAGCACGATGTTCAGCCCGTGCAGCATCCCGATGATCAGCAGGATCCCGGCGATCCGGCCGAGCTCCCAGGTCAGCTGGGCCGCGGTCACGCCCTGGCCGCCGGGCGTCCTCCAGTCCTGCGACGGCTCGAACCGCACGGTGAACAGGATGTACGAGCTGAAGATCAGGTAGTACACGATGTCGGTCAGCACGATGTAGCTCTTGCCGGTCAGCGGGTTGTCGTGGAAGACGTCGGCCGCGTAGGCGCGCCCGAACCGCTTGATGAACGGGCCGAGCCAGAGCGCGAGCGCGACCAGTGCGACGTCCGTGGCCAGCTCCAGCACCCACCAGTCCATGTCTCCTCCTCCGTTCGGTCGCGACGGCGCCGCTGACCGGGTCATGCCCCACACCAGCCCCGCGAGCCCGGCCAGTGCGGCCAGCCCCAGCAGTGCGCGACGCAGGTGTCGCGCGGTCCTGCCCCGGCGGTCGTCGGCGACGCTCTCGCGCACCCGCTCCGCCAGGTCGTTGGCGGGGCGCACCTGCCCCGCCTCGTCGGCGAGGGCGTCGCGCAGCTGACGTTCGATGTCGCTCATCGCGTCGACGTCCTCTCGTCCAGCCGGTCCTCGAGGGCACGCAGCCCGCGCTTGAGGTGCGTCTTGACCGAGTTCACGGACAGGCCCAGGGTTGCGGCGACCTCGGCGACCGGGAGCTCCAGGTAGTAGCGCAGCACCAGGCAGTCGCGCTGCCGGCGGGGCAGCCGCCCGAGCGCTTCGACGACGCGGCGGGCGTCGTCCCGGGCGGTGACCTGCTCCTCGACGCTGGCCGGTTCCGGGTCGGCAGGCGGGCGGTGCCGCGTCGACATCAGCCCGCGCCGGTTGTGGTCGCGGGCCAGGTTCAGCACGATCGCCCGCAGGTACGCGCGAGCGCTGTCCGCTCGGCGCAGCCGGGGCAGCGAGCGGGACAGCCGGATGAACGCCTCCTGCACCAGGTCCTCGGCCGCTGCGCGGTCGTCGACGAAGAACCGGGCGAGCCGGACGAGGGTGGCCCCTTCCTCCGCAAAGAGGCGCGTCAGCAGGGCGTCCCCGGTCTCGACCGGGTCCGCGCGTGCAGCCCTCGCCTCCACGACGACGACGTCCTCCATGACTGCTAGGACGAACCCCGGCGCCCGACGGGTGACAGCCGAGGCCCACTGATCTTCGTCCTGTCCTGGTGTCACCCGCCAGCCCCCCGGCGCCCGTCTACCTGGGCGAGGCAGCACGCCGACTCGCGGCGGCACCCACGCTGCTGAGCACCCAGGGGGTCCTCGTGGTCGATCAGGCAGCGGTTCGGACGACGTCACCGGCGGCGGTGGGGCGGCCCCGCCCGTGGGGGTGGTGGGAGGTCCCCGCCGGGATGGTGCTGGGCGCCGGGTGGGGCGTCGCGGCGAGGGTGTGGATGCGGTACATCAGCACCGAGCCGGAGTTCAGCTGGACCGGAACGCTGCTCATCGTCGGCGTAGCGGGGCTGGCGGGCACCTCCCTGGCGGTCGTCGACGTCCTGCGCCGGCGGTCCGCCCGGATCTGGCGGGTGCTGCTCGCCCTACCGGCGCTGCTGATGTTCGCCAGCCCGGGGATGCTCATGCTGCCACCGGCCCTGCTGGGCGGCTTCGCGCTCGGCCGGCGGGGGCCCCGTTGGCTGCGGCTGGTCGTCGGCGCCGTCGCGGCGGTGGCCGCGCTCTGGCCGGCGATCGCGCTGGACCTGCAGGACGACGGGTTGGCCGCGCTGCCGGGGTACCTGCTGCTCTGCGCGGGCCTGGCCGCTGGCTGGTCCCTGGTGGTGCGGCCCCGCCCGACCGCCTGAGCGCCACCTCAGGCCGGTCCGCTACCTCAGGCGGGTGGGGTCGTCGTCCTGCGGCCAGAGATAGGGCGTCCACCCGATGCCCGGGGGTACCTCAGACGCGCAGAGTCGGTGCATCACGAGGAGAGATCCCAGAGATCAGCACGAGGAGTCGACATGTTCCACGCACTGTCCACCGAGTCCGTGACCACCGAGGTCAGCTACCACACCGACCGGATCCGCAGCGACTTCAGCAACCGGCTGCGCCGCCGCCGCCCGGTCAACAACCCCGCTCCGCAGGGCCCGCAGCGCGTCGGCCCGGTGACCGTTCCCCCGCGCCAGCGGGTCCGCCCGGCCGGAGCCTGACAAAGGTGTTCGCCCTTGTCGGTGCCGCCCACGATGATGTGGACGTGAGCGCGCCGACGTCCGACCCCGCAGCCCCGCTGGTCGGTCGAGCCGATGAGCTCGACCGGCTGGTGGGGCTCGTCGACGTGCGCGGCGAGCCGCCCGCGGCGTCCTGCGTCCTGCTGTCCGGCGACGCCGGCGTCGGCAAGACCCGGCTGCTCAGCGAGCTGCGGACGGCCGCGCTGGACGCGGGTTGGCAGGTGGTTGTCGGGCACTGCCTCGACTTCGGTGACAGCACGCTGCCGTACCTGCCGTTCAGCGAGGTGTTCGGGCGGCTGGCCGGCGAGCAGCCGGCGCTCGCGCAGCGGGTGGTCGAGGCCTTCCCCGCCATCGCCCGCCTGATGCCCGGACGACGCCTGCTGGGTGAGGACGCGGGCGACCGGATGGACCGCTCGGCCCTGTTTGAGGCCGTGCACGGCGCGCTCGGGATGCTGGCCGAGCAGCAGCCGGTGCTGCTGCTGGTCGAGGACGTGCACTGGGCCGACCAGTCCACCCGCGAGATGCTCTCGTTCCTGTTCGCCCGCCAACGTGAGGTGCCCGTCGGCATCGTGGCGTCCTACCGGACGGATGACCTGCACCGGCGACACCCGCTGCGGGCCACCGCTGTCCAGTGGGGGCGGCTGCCGTCCGTGCAGCGGGTCGCGCTCGACCCGCTGGCCGACCGGGCGGTGCGCGAGCTGGTCCGGGCGCTCCACCCCGAGCCGCTGGCCGAGGCCGAGGTGCGCGCCATCCTGCGCCGGGCCGAGGGCAACGCCTTCTTCATCGAGGAGCTGGTCGCGGGCGTCGAGCGCGGCGGTGGCCCGCTGTCGTGGGACCTCGCTGAGCTGCTGCTGGTCCGGCTGGACCGGCTGGACGACGACGCCCGGGCCGTCGTGCGCGCCGCCGCGGTCGCCGGCCGGCGGGTCCCGCACCCGTTGCTCGTCCAGGTCGCGGGGCTGGACGAGCCGGTGCTGGACGCCGCGCTGCGGGCGGCCGTGGACGCCAACGTGCTGGTGCCGGCGGGCAGCGACGGCTACGCGTTCCGGCACGCGCTGCTGGCCGAGGCGGTGTACGACGACCTGCTGCCGGGGGAGCGGGTCGCGTTGCACGCGCGGTACGTGCGGGCGCTGGAGTCCGGGGAGGTCGCCGGGACGGCGGCCGAGCTGGCCCGGCACGCGCGCGCCGCGCACGACCTGCCCACGGCGGTGCGGGCCAGCATCCAGGCCGGTGACGAGGCGATGAGCGTCGGCGGCCCGGACGAGGCGAGCCACCACCTCGAGACGGCTCTCGAGCTGCTGGGCGGTTCGAACGGCGCCCAGGGCCGCGGCGGCGAGCTGGCGCCCGACGTCGACCGGGTGCTGCTGTCCCTGCGCGCAGCCGAGGCCGCGATGGCGGCCGGCCGGGTGCACCGGGCGATCGCGCTGACCGAGGACCAGCTGGCGTCGCTGGACGACGACACCCCGCCCGCCACCCGGGCGACGGTGCTGCTCACCATGGCGTCGATCGCGCTGGTCATGGACACGCCGCTGGACGTGCTGGCGATGACGTCCGAGACCCTCGAGCTGGTGCCGGCCGAGCCGCCGTCCAAGCTGCGGGCCAAGGCGATGAGCATGCACGCGAGGGCGAACCTGGACGTCTACCGGCGCGACGAGGCGGCGCGCTGGGCGAACGAGGCCACCGCGATGGCCACCGAGCTGGGGCTGGCGATGGTGCTGGCCGAGGCGGCGACCACCCGCGCCTACCTGGATCGCCGGGCGGGCGACGCCAAGGCCAGTCGCGAGACGCTGGAGGCGGTGGCCAGCAAGGCCCGGGCGAGCGCCGACGTGTCGGCCGAGCTGCGCAGCCTCTACGGTCTGGGCGCCCTCGCGTTCGAGACCGGTGACCTGCCGGCGGCTCGGGCGGCGTTCGGCGAGGCGGTCGCGGTCGGGGGGAGCCGGGGCCGGCCGTGGGCGCCGTACGCGATCGAGGCCCGTCAGCAGGCCGCGAACGTCGCCTTCATCCAGGGCGACTGGGACGCCGCGGTGACGCTGACCGACGTCCGGGACGCCGCGCCGCCGGCGGCGGCCGAGGCGCTGCTCGCCGCGCAGAGCCTGGCCGTGCTGGTGGGCCGGGGTGACCCGCGCGCGGTCGACCTGCTCGAGGCGGTGCGCCCCTGGTGGGACCGCGAGGGCGTCGTCGCGATCTGCTGCAGTCCCATGATCGACGGGTTCGGCGACGCGGGTGACGCGGCCGCCGCGACCGCGGTGCACGACGACATCGTCACGGCGGTCACCACCCTGTGGCGGCGCTCGTCCCTGCAGGCGCAGGTGCGGATGTCGGCGCTGCTGCTGGGGCAGCTCGCCGCCGAGGCCGCCCACGAAGGCACCGCCCAGCGCGCCGACCTCGCCCGCCAGGGGGACGAGGTCGCCGCGCGTGGCCTGGCGTCGGCGACGTGGACGAAGGAGCCGCAGGGGCGGCCCGGCCCCGAGGGCGCCGCCTGGGTGGCCCGGCTCACTGCCGAGCACGCCCGGCTGCGCTGGGTGAGCGGCGTCGACGCCCCCGAGGCGGACGAGCTGGTGCGGCTGTGGAGCGCGGCGGTTCAGGCCTTCGAGACGTTCGGCCACGCCTTCGAGACCGCGCGCAGCCAGGCCCGGCTCGCTGCGGTGCTGCGGGCCGCGGGCCGTGGCGACGAGGCGGAGCCGCTGCTGGTGGCCGCGCGGGCCACGGCCCTGCGACTCGGCGCCCAGCCGCTGCTGGCCGAGCTGCGCCGGGTCGGGCCTGGCAGCCGGGCGCGCGCCGCGGCGGCGGCCGCCGACGACGGTCAGCCGACCGCGCTGACTGGGCGCGAGCGCGAGGTGCTCGAGCTGGTCGGTCAGGGGCGGAGCAACGGTGAGATCGGGCAGCAGCTGTTCATCAGCACGAAGACGGTGAGCGTGCACGTGTCCAACATCCTGGCCAAGCTCGGCGCCAGCGGCCGCACCGAGGCGGCGGCGCTGGCCCGGCGCCGCGGTCTGCTCGACTGACCGCCGTGATCATGCACGTTCGCCCCGGCCCGCCCCCCACCTCCGCGGTGATCATGCACGTTCGCCCCGGCCCGCAGGGGGAGCCGTGGGCGAACGTGCATGATCACCGCGGGAGGGGCGGGTTACGGTGGCTGCGTGGGTGAGCCGCGGATCACGTTGGTCGGCCGGGACGGCTGCCACCTGTGCGACGACGCCCGCGAGGTGGTCCGCCGGGTCGCCGAGGACACCGGGGCCGGCTGGGTCGAGCTCGACGTGGACGACGACCCCGACCTGTTGCGCCAGTACGGAGAGATGGTGCCGGTCGTGCTGGTCGACGGCTCCCAGCACGACTTCTACCGGGTCGACGAGCGCCGCCTGCGGGACGCGTTGCAGGGCCGCCGGCTGGGCGTCTTCCGGCCCCGACGCGGGTGACCCGGGTCACTTAGCGGTCCGGTTGCGATCTCGCAACTTTGTGCACACCTTCACAAGTGCTTATCGTGTAGCCGTTCGCCGAACGCGACCCACCCAGGAGCGCGTCGGTGCGGACCGTCTGCTAGTGGCATCGGCGGGGTCTGCCGTGAGCGAGGAGTAGCGACAGCGCGGTGAAGGCAGTGGCGCAGTGAAGGACGAGCAGGTCTCGCGCCGGGGCATCCCAGAGGCGACCGTTGCCCGGCTTCCCGTGTACCTTCGCGCGCTCGGCGCCCTCGCGGAGCGCGACACCACCACCGTGTCCTCCGAGGAGCTCGCCGTCGCAGCCGGAGTCAACTCCGCCAAGCTGCGCAAGGACCTGTCCCACCTCGGTTCCTACGGGGTGCGCGGCGTCGGCTACGACGTCGACTACCTCGTCTACCAGATCTCCCGCGAGCTCGGCCTCACCCAGGACTGGCCCGTGGCCATCGTCGGCATCGGCAACCTGGGTCACGCGCTGGCCGGCTACGCCGGCTTCGCCACCCGCGGCTTCGAGGTCGTGGCGCTGTTCGACACCGACCCGCGGGTCGTGGGTGAGACGGTCGCCGGTCTGCCCGTGCTGCCGCTGGACGACCTCGAGGAGGTCAGCGCCCGGCGTCCGATCTCGATCGGGGTCGTCGCGACGCCGGCCGGCCCGGCCCAGCAGGTCTGCGACCGGCTGGTCGCCGCCGGGGTGCGCAGCGTGCTGAACTTCGCGCCGTGCGTGCTGAACGTCCCGGACGACGTCGACGTGCGCAAGGTCGACCTGTCCACCGAGCTGCAGATCCTCGCCTTCCACGAGCAGCGCAAGGCCCTGGCCAGCGGCGCCGCCCTCGACGCGGCGTCGCTCGCCACCCGCACGCTGGCCGCCGGGGGGGACGCATGAGCCTGCTCGCCATCGGCCTGTCCCACCGGACCGCCCCGCTCGACCTGCTGGAGCGTGCCGCGCTGTCCCCGGACGCCGCCCGCGACCTGGCCGGCGTCGTCCTGCGGGGCGAGCACGTCAGCGAGTCGCTGGTGCTGGCCACCTGCAACCGGGTCGAGGTCTACGCCGAGGTCACCACGTTCCACGGCGGCCTGACCGACCTGGGCGACGCGCTCTGCCGCTCGACCGGGCTGGCCCTGGACGAGCTCAAGGACCACCTCTACGTGCACTACGCGGACCGCGCGGTCACGCACCTGTTCTCCGTGGCCTGCGGCCTGGACTCGATGGCCGTCGGCGAGAGCCAGGTGCTCGGCCAGCTGCGCCAGGCGCTGCGCAGCGCGCACGAGGCCGGCGACACCGGCCGGGTGCTCGAACCCCTGATGCAGCAGGCGCTGCGGGTCGGCAAGCGGGCGCACGCCGAGACCGGGATCGACCGCGCGGGCGCCTCACTGGTCGGCGCCGGGCTACGTCGCGCCGAGCAGGTCGTCGGCCCGCTGACCGAGCTGGACGTGCTGGTCGTCGGCGCCGGGTCGATGAGCGCCCTGGCTGCCACCACCGTGTACCGCGAGGCCGCCGGCTCGATCACGGTGGCGAACCGCACGCCCGAGCACGCCGAGCGCGTCGCGGCCGCCGTCGGCGGTCGCTGGGTCGCGCTCCCCGACCTGGCCGCCGAGCTCGCCCGGGCCGACCTGGTCATCTCGTGCACCGGCGCCGTCGGGCACGTCGTGGACGTCGACACCGCCCGCGCCGCCGCCGAGCAGCGGGCCGCGCTCCGGCCGGACCGCCCGCAGCTGTACGTCGACCTGGGGCTGCCGCGCGACGTCGACCCGCTGGTCGCCGAGCTGCGGGGCGTGCACGTGGCGGACCTCGAGGTGCTCGGCCAGGACCTGTCCGCCGCCGAGCTGGGCGAGGACGTCGACCAGGTCCGCCGGCTCGTCGACGGTGAGGTCGAGGACTACCTGACCTCGGTGCGGGTGCAGGCCGTGGCGCCGACCGTGGTGGCGCTGCGCGCGCGGGCCGCCGAGGTCGTGGACGCCGAGCTGGCCCGCCTGGGCAACCGGGTCCGCGAGATCGACCCGGCCGTGCGCGACGAGCTCGAGCAGACCGTGCACCGCGTCGTCGAGAAGCTGCTGCACGCGCCGACCGTGCGGGTGAAGGAGCTGGCCAGCCGGCACGACGGCGGGTCCTACGCCGCGGCGCTGCGCGAGCTCTTCGACCTGGACCCCGAAGAGGTCAGCGCCGTCTCCGAGGTGCCGTCCGAGAGCGACGTCGCCGCCCTGCTCACCGGGGGTGGTCCGCGATGACCGCTGCCACCCCTTCCCCCCAGGCGCTGCGCCTCGGCACCCGACGCAGCCCGCTCGCGATGGCCCAGAGCGGCCAGGTCGCCGCGGCGATCACCGCCGCCACCGGCAGCGCGGTCGAGCTCGTCGAGGTGACCACCGAGGGCGATGTGAGCCGCGAGCACCTCACCCAGATCGGCGGCACCGGGGTCTTCGCCGCCGCACTGCGGGCCGCGCTGCTGGCCGGTGAGGTCGACCTCGCCGTCCACTCGCTCAAGGACCTGCCCACCACGCCCGAGCCGGGCCTGACCATCGCCGCGGTCCCCGTGCGCTCGGACGCCCGCGACGTCCTGGTGGCGCGCGACGGGCTCACGCTCGGCGAGCTGCCGGCCGGCTCACGGCTCGGCACCGGCTCGCCGCGCCGGGCCGCCCAGGTGCTCGCGCTCGGCCTGGGCCTCGAGCTGGAACCCGTGCGCGGCAACGTGGACACCCGGATCGGGTTCGTCCACGACGGCGTGCTGGACGGCGTCCTGCTGGCTCGCGCCGGCCTCATCCGGCTCGATCGCGCTGACGAGGCCACCGAGGTGCTCGACCCCCTGCAGGTGCTGCCCGCAGCCGGCCAGGGCGCGCTCGCGGTCGAGTGCCGCGCCGACGACACCCACCTGGTGGCGGCGCTCGCCGCGCTGGACGACCCCGACACCCGGGCCGCGGTCACCGCCGAACGGGCGCTGCTCGCCGCCCTGGAGGCCGGCTGCACGGCGCCGGTCGGGGCGCTGGCCGAGGTCGTCGAGTCGCTGGACGCCGACGGCCACGTCGTCCTGGAGCTGTTCCTGCGCGCGGTCGTCGCCGCGCCGGACGGCTCGGACCTGCTGCGCCGCAGCGCTTCCGGACCCTTCGACCAGCCGGTCGAGCTCGGCCGCACGCTGGCCGCGGAGCTGCTCGAGGACGGCGCCGCCGACCTCGTCACGCACCACCCCCCTCAACCCGACCCAGGCTCCACCGCGCACGACCCCAGCACGTCCGACCTGTCCAACCACCAGCACTCAACGGAGCGTGTCTCGTGACCCCCACGCCCCCCGCCCGCAGCACCACCGACGCTCAGGGCAACGCGCCAGCCAGGTCCACGGGAACGGTCGCCTTCGTCGGCACCGGGCCCGGTGACCCCGGCCTGCTGACCCTGCGTGCCGTGGACCTGATCGCCGCGGCCGACGTCGTCGTCCTCGACCAGCTCCTGCGCGAGGACGACGTCGCCCGCTGGGCCCGGCCCGACGTCGAGTACGTCGACGCCGCGTTCGGTGTCGACGGCGCCCCGCTCACCCAGGCCAACCGGGCCAAGCTCGTCACCCGGTCCGCCAAGGGCGGCCGGCGTGTCGTGCGGCTCATGGACGGCGACCCGTCGACGTTCAACGGCCTGGCCGAGGAGGCCCTGGCCTGCCGCAAGGCCAGCGTGCCGTTCGAGGTCGTGCCCGGTGTCTCGGCAGTCAGCGCGGTGCCGGCGTACGCGGGCGTACCGCTGACCACCAAGGCCAGCCGCGCCGTCCACGTCATCACCCCGCACGACACCAAGGTCGACTGGTCCCGCTCGACCGGGGACGACGTCACCGTCGTGATCATGGGCGAGCCGCCCGTCGTGACGGCCGCGCTGGCCGACCTGCTGGCCGCCGGACGGGCCGAGACGACGCCCGTCGCGGTGACCAGCCGCGGGACGTCGACCGAGCAGCGCACGTTGACCGCGACGCTGGCCGACGCCTCGGCGACGGTCGCCGGCGCCGGCCTGGAGCGTCCCGTGCTGGCCGTCGTCGGGGCGCCGGTGGCGCTGCGCGACGAGCTGTCCTGGTACGAGACCAAGCCGCTGTTCGGCTGGCGCGTCCTGGTGCCGCGCACCAAGGACCAGGCGCACGCCACCACGGACCGGCTCGCCGAGTTCGGTGCGGTCAGCGAGGTCGTGCCGACCATCTCGGTCGAGCCGCCGCGCACCCCGCAGCAGATGGAGCGGGCGATCAAGGGCCTGGTCACCGGCCGCTACGAGTGGGTCGGCTTCACCAGCGTCAACGCGGTGCGCGCCGTCCGCGAGAAGTTCGAGGAGTTCGGGCTCGACGCCCGCGCCTTCTCCGGCCTGAAGGTCGCCGCCGTCGGCGGCGTCACCGCCCGCGCGCTCCAGGAGTGGGGCATCGAGCCCGACCTGGTGCCCAGCGGCGAGCAGTCCGCGCACGGCCTGCTCGAGGACTGGCCGCCGTTCGACGACGTGCTGGACCCCATCAACCGGGTGTTCCTGCCGCGCGCCGACATCGCCACGGACACCCTGGTGGCCGGCCTGCACGAGATCGGCTGGGAGGTGGACGACGTCACCGCCTACCGCACGGTGCGCGCCGCTCCGCCGGCCGCGCCGGTCCGCGAGGCGATCAAGTCCGGCACCTTCGACGCGGTCGTGTTCACCTCGTCCTCGACCGTGCGCAACCTGGTCGGCATCGCCGGCAAGCCGCACGCGTCGACCGTGGTGGCGTGCATCGGCCCGGCGACGGCGAAGACCGCCGAGGAGCACGGCCTGCGGGTCGACGTCCTGGCGCCGGAGGCCAGCTCGGGTGCGCTCGTCGAGGCGCTCGCCGAGTACGGCGCGGCGCTGCGGCTCTCGGCCCTCGAGGCGGGCGAGCCGGTGGTGCGCCCGAGCGAGCGGAAGAACTCGGCCCGCCGCAAGGCGCGCTGAGCTGATGGGATACCCGGCCCAGCGGCCGCGCCGACTGCGTTCCACGCCGTCGGTGCGGCGGCTGGTGGCCGAGACCCGGCTGCACCCGGCGGACCTGGTGCTGCCGGTGTTCGTCCGTGAGGGCGCCACCGAGCCGGTCCCGCTGACCTCGATGCCGGGCGTCGTCCAGCACTCGCTGGAGTCGCTGCGCAAGACGGCCCGTGAGGTCGTCGAGCTCGGGCTGGGCGGGATCATGCTGTTCGGTGTCCCGGCGGCGCGGGACGCGGTCGGCTCCGGCGCCGACGACCCCGACGGCATCCTGAACGTCGCGCTGCGGGCGGTGCGCGAGGAGGTCGGCGACGACACGGTCGTGATGGCTGACCTGTGCCTGGACGAGTTCACCGACCACGGGCACTGCGGGGTGCTGGCGGTGGACGGGTCCGTCGACAACGACGCCACGCTCGCGCGGTACGCCTCGATGGCGCTCGCCCAGGCCGACGCGGGCGCCCACGTCGTGGGGCTCTCCGGGATGATGGACGGCCAGGTCGGGTACGTCCGGGCCGCGCTCGACGCGGCGGGCCGGGACGACGTCCTCGTGCTGGCGTACGCGGCCAAGTACGCGTCCGCGTTCTTCGGGCCGTTCCGCGAGGCCGTCGAGTCGACGCTGACCGGCGACCGGATGAGCTACCAGCAGGACCCGGCGAACGCCACGGAGGCGCTGCGCGAGGTGCGGCTCGACCTCGAGGAGGGCGCCGACCTGGTGATGGTGAAGCCGGCCATGCCGTACCTGGACGTGGTGCGGGCGGTGGCCGAGGTGTCCGACGTCCCGGTCGCGGCGTACCAGGTGAGCGGCGAGTACGCGATGGTCGAGGCGGCTGCCGCTGCGGGGATGATCGACCGCGAGCGGGCGATCATGGAGTCGCTCGTGGGGATCAAGCGGGCCGGGGCGCAGATCGTGCTGACCTACTGGGCTGCCGAGGTCGCGCGCACCCTCCGCTGACCGCCCACCCCCCCGCTTCCGCCACTCAGTCCGCTTTCCGCGACTCAGGCCGGTTTCCCGTGAGGAAAACCGGCCTGAGTGGCGGAAACGTGCGGGTGGGTCAGGCGGACTTGCCGGCCTCGACCTCGAGGACGAGCTTGACCTTGTCGCCGACCAGCACGCCGCCGGTCTCGAGCGCGACGTTCCACTCCAGGCCGAAGTCCTTGCGGCTGATCTCGGTCTCGGCGGAGAAGCCGGCGGTCGGGTTGCCCCCGGCCATCGGGTTGCCGGCCGCACCGTTGTACTCGAGCTCGAAGGTGACCGGACGGGTGACGCCCTTGATGGTCAGGTCGCCGTCCAGCAGGAAGTCGTCGCCGTCGGCGCGGATGCCGGTGGAGGCGAAGGTGAGCTCGGGGTAGGTCTCGGCGTCGAAGAAGTCGGCCGAGCGCAGGTGGTTGTCGCGGTTGTCGTCGCGGGTGTCGATGCTGGCGGCGGCGACGGTGGCCTGCACGCTCGACTCGAGCACGTTCTCGGCGACGGTGATGGTGCCCTCGACCTTGCTGAACCGGCCCTTGACCTTGCTGACCATCATGTGGCGGACGACGAAGCCGACCTCGGTGTGCGAGGAGTCGATGGTCCAGGTGCCGGTGGTGAGGCCTGCGAGGGTGGTGGCGGTGGCGGTCATTGACGCTCCCTGATTTCCTGTCGATGTCTGTGGGGTCCTGCGGTGGTTGTAACTTCAACCACCATAGATCTATTTCGTTTACAGTTCAACTTTTCACCAGGTAGTATCACATCATGAGCACGAGCACCGGACCCCGCACGGCCGCCGAGCCGACCACACGATGGTTGGACGCCGAGGAGCAGCAGGCCTGGCGGTCCTACCTGCGGGCCGGCCGGCTGCTCGACGAGGAGCTGCGCCGCGGTCTGGAGTGCCACGGCCTGAGCCACCCCGAGTACGAGATCCTCGTCCGGCTGTCGGAGTCCCCGAGCCGGGTGCTGCGCATGTCGGACCTGGCCAAGCACGTGGTCAGCTCACGCAGCCGGCTCACCCACACCGTCTCTCGGTTGGAGCGCGACGGCCTCGTCGTCCGGCGGGCCAGCACCTGCGACGGGCGCGGCGTCGAGGCGGTCCTGACCGACCGCGGATTCGAGGT
>NZ_BAABFP010000002.1:900000-1106616 GCF_039541115.1 Angustibacter luteus | reverse complement strand
ACCCAGATCTGACGTCCGGTTCGAGACGTGCGTCACGCCGGGCGGGGCGCGGTGACCCGCCGCTCAGGAAGCCTTGCGACAATGGCGCCCGTGACCTACCCGGACGAGGCCCCCGCCAGCGCCGCGCTGTTCGAGCGCGCGCTGCGCGTCACCCCCGGCGGGGTCAACTCGCCGGTGCGCGCGTTCCGCGCCGTCGGCGGGACGCCGCGCTTCACCGCCCGCGCGAAAGGCCCCTACCTGTACGACGCGGACGGGCGTGAGTACGTCGACCTCGTCTGCTCGTGGGGACCGATGATCCTCGGTCACGCCGACCCGCGCGTGCTGGACGCCGTCCGGTCGGCCGCCGAGCACGGCTTCAGCTTCGGCACCCCGAGCGAGAACGAGGTGCTGCTCGCCGAGGAGATCGTGGCCCGCGTCGAGCCGGTCGAGCAGGTGCGCTTGGTCAGCAGCGGCACCGAGGCCACGATGAGCGCGATCCGTCTCGCCCGCGGCGCCACCGGCCGGTCCAAGATCGTGAAGTTCTCCGGCTGCTACCACGGCCACGTCGATGCGCTGCTCGCCTCGGCCGGCAGCGGCCTGGCCACCTTCGCCCTGCCGGACAGCCCGGGCGTCACCGGCGCCTCTGCGGCCGACACCCTCGTCGTCCCCTACAACGACGTGCCCGCGCTGGAGGCCGTCTTCGCCGAGCACGGCGACCAGATCGCCTGCGTCATCACCGAGGCCGCGCCCGGCAACATGGGCGTCGTCCCGCCGGAGCCAGGGTTCACCGCGGCCCTGCGCCGGGTCACCGCCGCGCACGGCGCGCTGCTGGTCAGCGACGAGGTGATGACGGGCTTCCGCTGCTCGCGCTCGGGTTGGTACGGACTCGAAGGCCCGTACGACGGGGGTGCGCCGGACCTGTTCACGTTCGGCAAGGTGATGGGCGGCGGCTTCCCGGCCGCGGCCTTCGGCGGCCGCGCGGACCTGATGGCCCAGCTCGCGCCGTCCGGGCCCGTGTACCAGGCGGGCACGCTGTCCGGAAACCCGATCGCGACCGCCGCGGGCCTGGCCACCCTGCAGGCCTGCACGGACGACGTCTACGACCGGATCCAGGTGGTGGCCGACACGATCGCCGGGCACGCGTCGAAGGCGCTCGACGAGGCCGGGGTGCCGCACGTCGTGCAGCACGCGGGCAGCATGTTCAGCGTCTTCTTCACCGACCAGCCGGTGCGCGACTACGAGGCCGCGCGCACCCAGGACGCCGACGCGTTCCGCGGCTTCTTCCACGCCATGCTGCGTGAGGGCGTGCACCTGCCGCCGAGCGCGTTCGAGGCGTGGTTCGTCTCGGCCGCGCACGACGACGCCGCCGTCGAGCGCGTCCTCGCGGCGCTGCCGGTGGCCGCCCGCGCCGCCGCCGAAGCGTCCGTACCGACCACCGAAGGGACCCCCGGGTGAGCCAGCGCACCGTCGTCCACCTCCTGCGGCACGGTGAGGTGCACAACCCCGAGGGGGTGCTCTACGGGCGCCTGCCCGGGTACCACCTGTCCGACCGTGGACGCCGGATGGCCGACCTCGTCGCGGCCCACCTGAAGGACCACGACGTCACGACGGTGGTCTCCTCGCCGCTGGAGCGGGCGCAGGAGACGGCGGCGCCGATCGCGGCGGCGCACGAGGTGGACGTCCGGCTGGACGTCCGCCTGATCGAGGCGGGCAACCACTTCGAGGGCCTGACGTTCGGCATCGGCGACGGCTCGCTGCGCCACCCCTCGCACTGGCCGAAGATGGTCAACCCGTTCCGCCCGTCCTGGGGTGAGCCGTACGAGCAGATCGCGGCCCGCATGGTCGCGGCGGTCGAGCTGGCCCGTGACCAGGCAGCCGGGCACGAGGCCGTGCTGGTCTCGCACCAGTCCCCGGTGTGGATCGCCCGGCTCAAGCTGGAGGACCGCCGGCTGTGGCACGACCCGCGCAAGCGCCAGTGCAGCCTGGCCTCGCTCACCTCGCTGACCTACGACGACGACCGGCTCGTGGCGATCGACTTCAGCGAGCCGGCGGCCAGCCTGCTGCCCGGCGCGAGCAAGGTCGTGGGTGCCTGATGCGTCGCCTGGCCCTCGCTGGCATCGTGCTGGCCGCGGTCGCGTTGACCAGCGCGTGCAGTGACGACCCCAACTCCGTTGCCGCACAGGCGAATGCGGGGGACGGCAAGGGCTACGTAGCGGGCGACGGCACGGTCGAGCAGATCGCGCCGACCGATCGCAGCACGAAGATCCGGGTGCAGGGCAAGACGTTGGAGGGCAAGGCGATCGACTCGTCGACCTACCTCGGCAAGGTCGTCGTGCTGAACAAGTGGGGCTCGTGGTGCCCGCCGTGCAACGCCGAGGCGCCGGGTCTGGAGAAGACGTCGCAGGAGCTGGCCGGCGAGGACGTGCAGTTCCTCGGGGTGGACATCCGCGAGTCGGCGGCCACCGGGTTGGCGTTCCAGCGGCGCATGAAGATCAGCTACCCGTCCCTGGCCTGGGACGGCGGCGGCGTCCTGCTGCAGATGAAGGGCAAGGCGAACGCCACCCCGACGACCCTGGTGCTGGACCGCGAGGGCCGGCTCGCCGGGCGGATCTCGGGCGAGGTCACCGGATCCGTCCTGCGCGACATGGTGCAGGACGTCCTGGACGAGCAGCCCGCATGAGGGGCGCCGCGTGAGCGACCTGGTGAGCTCGGGGTCGATGCCGGTGGCGCTGCTGGTCGCGGCGCTGGCCGGCCTGGTCTCGTTCGCCTCGCCCTGCGTGCTGCCATTGGTGCCGGGCTACCTCGGCTACGTCACGGGCCTGGGTGGGCCGTCGCTGGAGCAGCGTCGACGCAGCCGGATGGTCACTGGCGCCGCGCTGTTCGTGGCCGGGTTCACGGTCGTCTTCGTCATCATGACCGTGACGTTCAGCCTGCTCGCCCAGCAGCTCATCGGCCACCAGGACGCGCTGCTGCGGGTGCTCGGCGTCGTCGTGATCGCGCTGGGGTTGCTGTTCATCGGGGTGCTGCCCGGCAGCGGGCGGATGGCCAAGCCGTCGTGGCGGCCGACGGCCGGACTGGTCGGCGCACCGGTGCTGGGCGCGATCTTCGCGATCGGCTGGACGCCGTGCACCAGCCCGACGCTGGCCGCCGT
Organism: Angustibacter luteus; assembly: GCF_039541115.1. Lineage (NCBI taxonomy): Bacteria > Bacillati > Actinomycetota > Actinomycetes > Kineosporiales > Kineosporiaceae > Angustibacter > Angustibacter luteus. The sequence continues at coordinate 1,103,486 of NZ_BAABFP010000002.1, read as the reverse complement.
GATCGCGCTCGCCACCGGTGAGGGCGGTGGTGCGGCCCGCGGCGTCGCGCTCGCCGTGGCCTACAGCCTGGGCCTGGGCATCCCGTTCGTCCTGGTCGCGCTGGGCTACTCCCGGGCCGCCACGAGCCTGGGCTGGATGCGCCGCCACCAGCGCCAGCTGCAGCTGGCCGGCGGCACGCTGCTCGTCGTCATCGGCGTGCTCATGGTGACGGGCGTCTGGGGCGACCTGATGTCCCGGCTGTCGAACCAGATCCTCAGCTTCGAGGTGCCGGTGTGACCACCACCGACGAGTCGACGGACGAGCCGACCCAGGAACGCGCCAAGAAGCCTGCCGGCCCGACCCAGCCGCGACTGGGCGTCCTGGGGTCGCTGCGCTTCGTCTGGCGCCAGCTGACGAGCATGCGTACGGCGCTGTTCCTGCTGCTGCTGCTCGCGGTCGCCGCGGTGCCGGGTTCGGTTCTGCCGCAACGGGGGATCGATGCCGGGAAGGTCACGGCGTACCTTCAGGCGCACCCGACGTCCGGGCCGTGGATCGATCGGGTCGGCGGGTTCGACGTCTTCGCCTCCGTCTGGTTCTCGGCCATCTACCTGCTGCTGTTCATCTCCCTGGTCGGCTGCGTGCTGCCGCGGACGAAGGTGCACCTGAAGGCGTTGCGGGCGCAGCCGCCGCGCACCCCGGCTCGGCTGGACCGGCTTCCCGCCCATCGCACCGCCGAGCTCGACCAGGAGCCGGACGTCGTCCTCGACGCCGCGCGAAAGGCGTTGCGGGGCAGGCGGTTCCGGGTCCAGGTCACCGACGACGCGGTCAGCGCCGAGCGCGGCTACCTGCGCGAGAGCGGCAACCTGCTCTTCCACCTCTCGCTGGTGGTGCTGCTCGTAGCCGTCGCGTTTGGGCACCTGTTCGGCTGGCGCGGGGACGTGATCGTGCCGGTCGGCACGACGTTCAGCAACACCGTGAGCTCGTACGACACGATCGACCCCGGCCCGTGGGTGAACTCGGAGGCCCTGCCACCGTTCTCGATCGACGTGAAGTCGATGAAGGTGCTGTTCGAGAAGCAGGCGACGCAGCGCGGGGCGCCGCGGGAGTTCCAGGCCAGCGTGACCTCGCGCAGCGACCCCGACGCGAAGGCCGAGGCCAGCACGATCCGGGTGAACCACCCGTTGCACATCGGTGGCGCGTCGGTCTTCCTGCTGGGCAACGGGTACGCCCCGGTGATCACCATGCGCGACAGCACCGGCCAGGTGGTCTACTCCGACGCGACGCCGTTCCTGCCGCAGGACGGCAACTACACCTCGACGGGGGTCGTGAAGGCGCCCGGCGCCGAGCCGAAGCAGCTCGGCCTGATCGGCCAGTTCCTGCCCACGGTGGCGACGGTCGACGGCATGCCGCGCTCGGTCTTCCCGGACGCGATCGACCCGGCCCTGCTGTTCACCGTCATGGAGGGCGACCTCGGCCTCAGCGCCGGGACGGCGCAGTCGGTCTACACGCTCGACGTGCAGGGGATGAAGGCGCTGAAGACCGCGGACGGCGACACGTTCCGCGCGCTGCTTCGGCCCGGCGAGACGGTGCAGCTGCCGGACGGCAAGGGCTCCGTCACCTTCGAACGGGTGGAGCGCTTCGCGGGCCTGTCGATCCGGCACGACCCCGGCAAGGTCTGGGCGCTCGGCGCGGCCATCGCCGCGATGCTCGGCCTGGCGCTGTCGCTGTTCGTGCCCCGCCGGCGGGTGTTCGTCCGGGTGAGGCGGGCGGACGGCGAGGGCCGTACGCTGGTCGAGGTCGGTGGCCTCTCGCGGGGTGAGGACACCGGGCTGGACGACGAGCTGGCACGGTTGCTGGACCAGCTCGACCCCGCAGCGGCGACGAGGAGGGACGCGTGAGCGTCAACGAGACCCTGGCCAACCAGGCCAACCTGCTGCTGTACGGCGCGATGGCCGCCTACGCGTGCGCCTTCATCGCGTACACGATGGATCTGGCCGGCGGGGCGGCGCGCGCCGAGCGGATCCGCGACGCGGCCCGGGCCGACCAGCGCGAGCTGGCGACCGTGTCAGCCGGCGGGTCGTCGTCCGTCCCGGAGGTTCCCGCGGCGCCGGTGCCCGAGCGGCGCCAGGCGGCCGCAATCGGCACGTCCCTGACGATCCTGGCCCTGTTGCTGCACATCGCGGCTGTCGCGTTCCGCGGGGTGGCCGTGCACCGGCCGCCGTGGAGCAACATGTTCGAGTTCTCGGTGGCCGGCGCGGCCGTGGTGACCCTGGTCTACGTGCTGGCCCTGCGCTGGCGCGACCTGCGCTACCTCGGCGCCTTCGTCGTCGGGCCGGTGCTGCTCACCCTCGGCCTGGCCGTGGTCGTGCTGTACACCAAGGCAGCCCAGGTCGTCCCGTCGCTGAAGAGCTACTGGCTGGCCATCCACGTCAGCGTCGCGTTCATCGCCTCCGCGCTGCTCACGCTCGCCTTCTCGCTCACGGTGCTCTACCTGGCGCAGGACCGGCGCGAGTCCAGGCGGGCGGCGGGCGAGCCGGTGGGCCGCTCCTTCATGGACGCGCTGCCCAAGGCCCGCGAGCTCGACCTGAGCTCGTACCGGCTGCACGCGATCGCCTTCCCGCTGTGGACGTTCACGCTCGTCGCCGGCGCGATCTGGGCCGAGAACGCCTGGGGCGCCTACTGGAGCTGGGACCCCAAGGAGGTGTGGACCTTCGTCATCTGGGTGGTCTACGCCGGCTACCTGCACGCCCGCGCCACCCGCGGCTGGCAGGGACGCAAGGCAGCCCGGATCGCCATCGTCGGCTTCGGCTGCCTGCTGTTCAACTTCCTCGTGGTGAACATCTTCTTCGTCGGCTTCCACAGCTATGCCGGGGTCTCCTGAGCCGGACCGGTCAGCCGTGCTCGCGGCCGAGCGCGAGCGCACCGGCGAGCAGGTCGAGCAGCTGAGCGTCGAGATGGCCCGGGTGGTCGCGGCCTCAGAGTCGTCCAACGCGGACGACGAGCACGACCCCGAGGGGTCGACCATCGCCTTCGAGCGGGCCCAGCTCGCCGCGGTCCTGGACGCCGCCCGCGGCCGGCTGTCCGAGATCGACGCCGCGCTCGAGCGCCTCGCTGAGGGTGCGGACGACGTCTGCGAGCGTTGCGGCCAGCCGATCGGCGCTGACCGTCTCGCTGCGCGACCAACCGCTCGCCTCTGCATCACCTGCGCACGAGATCAGCATCGGGCCTAACCGGCGTGCGACCGGAATTCCCGAGGTGAGTGCGGCCCGTCGAAGCCAGAGAAGTGGGGCACTTGAAGTCGGCGCCACGCCCCACTTCTCTGATCTCGCCGCCGTCATCCCGAACCCACGCTGAGGTGACAGAGATGGGGCACCTCGGACGACTGGAGTGCCCCTTCTTCGTCATCTCACCGAGCGGTCACGCCGCCGAGCGTGAGCGGTCCTGCCGACGCTCGGATGCCCGGCGGACGGCGTGACTTCGGATCAGCCCCGCGTCTTGGACAATCGACGCTCAGCGGGCCACCATGCTTTAGCCTTCCGCGAGAGGTCCGAGGGAGGCGCCTGTGACGAGGTATCGGGGCAAGGTTGGCCCAGTGATGGCGCTCGTGCTCCTGGTGCTCGTGGGGATTGCTGTGTACCTCTTGGCACACTCAAGGCCCGTCATCGAGGATGACGTGACGGGCGCTGCGGGCTCAGCCCTCGCGCGCGAGAACCATCACGCTAGCCGCCTCTGAAGCACCGCTCCTGGATCGAGAGCGACCCAGTCAGATCGAGGATGACCGCGGTTCGGCGCTCGCGGCCAGCTACCGAGCACCTGGCGAGAGGAAGTACAGCCCCACGATGGCGTACGTGACCAGGATGCTCAGGGTCACGAACCGGAACATGAACAGCTGCGCCCTCAAACCCACCTCTTGCGTCTCGTCACCAGGACCCGAGAGGTTGCGCCTGGCCACGTACTTGTACATGGCCACCAAACCGTCCTTGCCCCAGAACTCCCTTCGCCAGGTGCGCAGCCTCTCCCTGCGGGTGCCGCTTTGCGGGTTCCACCAGTTGTTCCACGCCCGGTGGAATTTGTCCCGTCGTCTAACCGACATTGGGCTCGCCCCAGGTGAGCACGACGGCGAGCACGATCGGGACGATGGTCACCAGCAGGCACAGGATCACGGCGCGCTGAACTCTGTGCCGCAGCGTGGCCAGCAGTTGGGGGTCCTCGGGTTCGGCAACCTCCGTGTCGAACGGTTCATCGGTCATCGCCTGCACCTCCCGGCCAGGTCGGACAGGCGGCAGGACCGCCTCGTTCGCGCGTCGAGGCGCCAGCCATGTCCGTATGAGGGCAAGCCTAATGAGGCGATAGCGCGTGGCCGGCAACCTGCACCCGCATGAGCCGGGCCTCCGGACATGCCGCGTTGAAGGCGGCTACACCTGCCCGGGATCTGCCGCGCTGAGGGTGGCAGCGACGGCTGAGGGACCGACGCGCAACAGCTACTCGGGCAGGTACAGCCGGACGCAGTTTCCACCTGTCCCTGCAGTCGCGTACATGGCCCTGCCCGCTCGCATCAGGGCATCGCTGGCCGGCTCCGCGCGATCGGCGAGCGTTGCGCCGATGCTCACTGTCACCGACAAGCTCAACGAGTCCTCGCCGGTGCTTGCCCGCTGGCTGTCTCGGTAGCGGATCGGCAGCGCTACCGCGGTGCACATGAGCTCCAGGACGTCGCGCACCTGGGAAACGTCCTCAACGTTGTCGAGAATGATCAGGAACTCTTCACCGCCATACCGACACGCGAAGTCCCCGGCTCGCAGTTGGCTGCGGATGCGTTGAGCGATGGCACTCAGTGCCTGGTCGCCCACGTCGGGACCATATTCATCGTTAACCAATTTGAGATGATCGACGTCCACGAAGGCGTATGCCAGTCCTGCACCCGATTGCTCGGTCTCAAGTCGCGACAGGACCGCATCCAAGGCTCGCCGGTTGGCTAGCCCGGTGTGCGGGTCCACCATCTCGGGTTCGTCTGGCATTGCGTCACGCATAACCAGAGACTGGCATCCCGCTGAGGCATCACAGCGATCGTGCCGCCTGGTTTGAGCCGCAAGAGTGACACCGTAGGGCGGTGACCTTACCCATCGGCTGACGCCTGGCCGGACGGCGACGACGTCCTCGACGTGGACAACGATGTCCTCGATGGCGCACCGCTGCCTGGTCGTGAGCGCGGCTGAACGACCGGATCCGCCGCGTGACCGGTGCCACGTCATGCTCGGCCGACATCTCCACCACCGGGCGATGTGACGGAACGTGTGCGGGGCAGGAATCCGCACGGGCACTTGGGTGACCTGAGGGCGAATGGCCGGTGTGCCACGGCGCCGCCGCCTAGCGTTGCGTCGGTGGAGCGTGCCCCTTGGCGAGCCCCGATCGAGGAGGACCCGTGCCTGGTTCGAAGGACGCCCGGCCTGACGGCCGCGTGACGCGGCCGCTCCTGGCACTGCTGCTGGCGGGAGTGCTGTGCGGACTGCTTCGCTACGTCACAGGGCTGGGGTGGCTGACGTTGGCCCCCATGGTGCTGGCGGTCTTTGTCGTGTCCGGCATCACGGGCTACGTGCTGCAGCGCCACCTCGACCGGCGTCCGAAGGCGGACCCGCTTGAGGCCCCCAGTGAGCCGGGCACTCCCCGCGCGCTGCATTCAGGGCAGGACTAACCCGTGCTCCGGATGTGTCCGATGCCGCGACACGACTCCATCGCCTCCTGATCGGCGGGGCGCAGTGCTCTGATGCGCCGCTGGCAGACTGACCGCATGAGCGTGGTGGTCCGGGCTGCTGGCCCGCAGGAGTACGAGGCGATCGGCGAGCTGACCGCGAGCGCCTACCTCGCCGACGGCCTGGTGCCGCCGGGCTCGGACTACGCGGACACGCTGCGCAAGGCGGCGGATCGGGCCGTGCACAGCGACCTCCTGGTCGCGGTGGACGACGACACCGCGGGAACGCTGCTGGGCACGGTCGCGTTCGTGCGGGCAGGATCGCCGTACGCGGACATCGCCCGCGACGGCGAGGCGGAGTTCCGGATGCTGGCGGTCGATCCCAGTGCCCGCGGTCGCGGGGTCGGCCGCCTGCTCACCGAGACGTGCGTGCGACTGGCCCGGGACGAGGCCGCCAGTCGGCTCGTGCTGTCCACCAGACCGATCATGGGCGCGGCGCTCGGCCTCTACGCGTCGATGGGCTTCGTCCGTCGCCCCGAGCGTGACTGGGAGCCGTTGCCGGGCGTCTCGCTGGTCGTCTACGTGCTGGAGCTGGCGGGCTGAGCCTGCGCGGCAACCGCGGCGGGGAACCCCTGGGCGCTGACCGGGCGGCCGAGGTGCCAGCCCTGACCGGCGTTCACACCGAGCGCGAACAGGGCGCCGAGCTGCTCGGGGGTCTCGATGCCCTCGGCGATGCAGTCCATGCCGAACGACTTGGCCAGCCCGACGACGGTGCGGGCGATGGTGTCGTCGGCGTGCAGGGTCGCGACGAACTCGCGGTCGATCTTGAGGACCTGCAGGGGCAGCCGGGCGAGGTAGGCCAGGGACGAGAAACCGGTGCCGAAGTCGTCGACGGCGACCGTGATGCCGCGGGTGCGCAGCTCCTGCAGCGTCGCGCGGGTGCGCTCGACGTCGTCCACGACGTCCCGCTCGGTGATCTCGAGCGTCAGTGAGCCCGGCGGAAGACCGCAGTCGCGCACCAGCTCAGCCAGCTCGTCGGCCAGGCCGGGGGAGAGCAGGTCCGTGGCGCTGATGTTGATCGCGACGCTGCCGATGTCGTGCATGCCCTGGGTGCGCCAGCCGGCGAGCGCGTGCATGGCCTGGCGCGCCACCACGACGGCCAGCTCGCGTCCCAGGCCGAGCTCTTCGGCCAGCGGCACGAAGCGCAGCGGCGAGATGGCCTGGCCGTCCAGCTCCCAGCGGGCGAGGGCCTCGGCGGACACGGCGAGGCCGCTGTCCAGGTCGACCACGGGCTGGAAGACCGCGGTGATGGCGTCCGCGCTCATCGTCGGGCCGGTCGCGGCGCCGAGCGAGATCGCCTCGCGCAGCTGCTGCTCGACCGCGAGGTTGGCGGCGACGTCCTCGCTCATGGCGGCGTCGAAGGAGACGGCGCGTCCTCGCCCGCTGCGCTTGGCGGCGTACATGGCGGCGTCGGCGGAGCGCAGCAGGTCGCTGCGCTCCTCGATGCCGTGGCCGGACAGGGCGACCCCGACGGACAGGCCGATCCGGTACGGCGCCCCGCCGACCTCGACGGGTTCGTCGAAGAGCTCGACGAGGCGCTCGCCGGCCAGCTGGGCGTCGGCGGCGCTGGTCGCGGCGCAGACGACGGCGAACTCGTCGCCGCCGAGGCGGGCGGCGCGCTGGTCCGGACCCAGCGAGCCGAGCAGCCGCTCGGCGGCCTCGCGCAGCAACCGGTCCCCAGCCAGGTGGCCGAGCGTCTCGTTGACGTTCTTGAAGCGGTCCAGGTCGAGGACCAGCAGGGCCACCTGGTCGTCCGGCTCGCCTGACCGGGCGTGCAGGGCGATGTCGATGAACAGGTCCAGCGACGTCCGGTTGGGCATGCCGGTGAGGGCGTCGTGGGTCGTCGCGTGGTGCAGCTCGCGCTCGGCGGCCTCAGCGGCCAGCTGCCGGCGGCGCGCGGAGTCGCGGGCGTCGCGGTAGGCCGCGCCGGCCCGGGCCACGATGAGGCCGATGCCGCCGACCAGCACCGCACGCAGCACCCAGCTCGCCGTGGTGGCGGTCGGTGACGCCGTCCCGAGCGGGTACTGGACGTACAGCGCGAGGCCGAGGGCGACGGCGAGGGTCGAGCCGTACCGCACGAGCAGCAGCGGGTAGACGGCCGCGATGGCGTACCACCACTGCAGCACGTGCGGCACGAGGGCCACGTCGACCACCGGGAGCACGAACGCGATGGTGGCCAGCGAGGTCGCGCGCACGAGCAGCGCGGTCGTCCCTCGCCAGCCCAGGAGTCCGGCGACGCCGAGCAGGGCGGGCGCGATCGAGAGCGCCAGGGCCGGCGGCCCGGCGTCCACCGTCAGGCATGCGACGACGGCGACGGCGGACAGCAGGATCGGGACGACCGGCTCGAGCAGCTCGTTCGAGCCTCGAGCCGAGCCGTCCGCCCTGGACTGCTCGGATTCCGGACTCACATGGTCCCCATCGGCGTGCAGGTGGTCAGACCTGACCGATTCTGCGTTCAGCGAGAGAACCGGCGCAGGAGCCGGGCGAGGCTGAGACGCTGTGGGCCGGCGGCCTTGGGCTGGCCCAGCTGGGACAGCTCGTCGATGTAGGCGCGGGCGTACTCCGGGGTAACCATGATGTCCTTCTCAGAAAGGGGCTTCTGCCCTGGGAAACGATGGCGTGATGGGCCATCGATATAAGATCGTAACAGAGGTTTGACGGACCACTCAACAAATCCAAGGTGAAGTGGCACACTGGACCAACGAATGTGTGCCTGGGCTTCGAAAGGGGTGGCTGTGGACGCCACGGATCGCCGGTTGGTCGGCGCCTTGCGGGAGAACGCGCGGGCGAGCTGGGCCGAGCTGGGCCGGCTCGTCGGGATGTCCGGCCCCAGCGTGCAGGAGCGGGTACGCCGCCTCGAGGAGCAGGGCGTGATCAGCGGGTACCAGGCGGTGGTGTCGGCCGAGGCGTTCGGCCTGTCCGTCAGCGCCCTGGTCGACCTGTACCAGAGCGATGACGCGGACGGCGACGACATCGTCGACCAGCTGCGCGACATCCTCGAGGTCGAGGACTGCTGGTACGTCGCGGGCGACGAGAACTACGTCGTCAAGGTGCGCGCCGCGGACGTCGCCGGGCTGGAGAGCGTGATCTCCAAGCTCCGCCGGGTGCGCGGGGTCTCCCGGACCCGCACGACCGTCGTCCTCGCGACGAACTGGGAGGGGCGATCGCTGCCCGCCGTCGTGGAGCCGCCAGATGACGACGAATCGGCTTCCGTAGGCTCTGAGTCGTGACGGTCCTGCGCTACACCTTGCTCCGGTTCATGCTGCTGTTCGCCGTGCTGCTCGTGCTCTGGCTGCTGCTCGCGGCCGTCGACGTGCACAACCCGCCGCTGCTGATCATCCTGACCCTGGTCGTGTCGGTGCCGCTGTCGTACGTCGTGCTGAAGGGCCCGCGCACGGCGATGACCCAGACCCTCGCCGACCGGGTGGCGGCTCGCACGGCTGAGGCGCAGGGGGACGACGACGCCGAGGCCGAGGACGCGGAGGTTGAGGCGCTCTCAGCCCAGCCCGAGGGCGAGCGCGACCAGGACGCCGAAGGCGAGCTCGGCGCGCCCCGTGTCCCGCAGCGCGGGGATGAGCTCGCGCCCGGTGCCGCCGCGCACGACGGCGAGGACGGCCGGCCGCAGCAGCACGGCTGAGGCCAACGTGACCAGCACCCACGGCTGGTGCGTGGCCAGCACGAGGACCAGGACGTAGGGCAGCGACACGAGGGCCAGGTAGAGGCCCCGGGTGCCGCGGTCTCCCAGGCGCACGGCCAGCGTCCGCTTGCCCACCTCGCGGTCGGTCGGGATGTCGCGCAGGTTGTTCGCCACCAGCAAGGCGCAGGCCAGGCAGCCGATCGCCACCGCGACGGCCCAGGCGACCCAGCCGAGCGTGCCGGCCTGGGTGTACGTCGTCCCCAGCACCGCGACCAGGCCGAAGAACACGAACACGAAGACCTCGCCCAGGCCGCTGTAGCCGTACGGGTGCGAGCCGCCGGTGTAGAACCACGCGGCCAGGACCGCCGCGACCCCGACCGGCAGCAGCCACCACGCCTGCGAGACCACGACCAGGGCCAGTCCGGCCAGCCCGGCGACGGCGAACGCGAGGAACGCCGCCCGCTTGACCGCGCCCGGTGCTGCCACGCCGGAGCCGGTCAGCCGCAACGGACCTACCCGGACGTCGTCCGTGCCCCGCACGCCGTCCGAGTAGTCGTTGGCGTAGTTCACCGCGACCTGCAGTGCGAGCGCGACGACGAGGGCCAGCAGGGCCGGCCCGACGCTCGCCTCGCCCAGGTCTGCCGCCGCACCGGTGCCCGCCACGACGGGCGCGACCGCCGCCGGCAGGGTGCGCGGACGGGCGCCTTCGATCCACTGTGCTCGGGTTGCCACGACAGGGATCCTCCCCTGTCGCTGCGGAGGCGCGTGCACGGGGCCTGGCAGCGCCCGCCCGATCAGCCGATCTGCGCCTCGTACTTCACGTCGAGGTTGTGGAACGTCGGCGGACCGTCGCACAGGGCCTGCATGCGGGCGGCGAACTCGCCGGTCTCGGGGCGGTCCGAGTTCTCCATCGCCGCCTCGTAGGACTCGAACTCGACGATGTTCAGGAAGCGCCCCGGATCGTCGCGGTCGCCGACGACGTGGATCTTCGTCGGGCTGGAGCCGGACGCGGACGCCTCGTTGCGGCTGTCCTCGAACTCCTGCGCGAGTGCCTGCAGCTCGTCCCAGCGGGAGGTGCGGAACTCGATGATCTGGATGAAACCGGCCATGGTGACCTCCTCGATCGACTGCCTTGATCGACAGCTCGACCCGACGTTCCACCCGCTGGTTCGCCGGGTCAACGGGCAAGCCGGACACGGGCCAGCTCGGCTGCCGCCCGCCGGTCCGGTTTGCCCAAGGCTGTCGTGGGAAGGGCGGTCACCGGCAGCACCTCGCGAGGTGCCGAGGGCGCGCCGAGCCGGTCGGACACGCTGCGGCGCAACGCGTCCAGGTCCGGTAGCGGGTTGGCGACGACGAGGGCGACCACGCGCTGGCCCCACTCGTCGTCCGGGACGGCGACCACGAGGCACTCCCGGATGCCGGGCTGCTCGGCGAGCACGACCTCGACGGCCTGCGGGGACACCTTGGCGCCACCGGTCACGATGACGTCGTCCGCCCGGCCGTGCACCGTCAGCACGCCATCGCGCAGCTCGCCGACGTCGTCCGTCGTGAACCAGCGGGTGCCGTCGGCCGCCGAGAACTGCGCGGCCTGCGGCCGCAGCCGGTAGCCGCGCGCCACCACCGCGCCGCCCAGCCTGATCCGGTCACCGACCTCGACGCGGACGCCGGTCAGCGGTCTCCCGTCGTACACGCAGCCGCCGCAGGTCTCACTCATCCCGTACGTCGTCACGACACGCACGCCGGCCTCGCGGGCCCGAGCGAGCAGTGCGGGCGGTGCGGCCGCGCCACCGAGCAGGACGGTGTCGAAGCGGGCCAGGGCGCCCAGTGCCTCCCCGCCGTCCGAGAGCACCCGGACCAGCTGGGTGGGCACGAGCGCGGTGTAGGTGCGGCCGGGCCGCTCCGTGAGATCCGTTGCGGCAGTGGCGAACTGAGCCAGGTCGAAGCCGTCGCGCAGGTCCAGCCGGACGGGCCGGGTGCCGGCGAGCAGCGACCGGAGCAGCACCTGCACGCCCGCGACGTGGTGCGGCGCCAGGGCGGCGAGCCAGTGCCCGGGGCCGCCGAGCCGCTCCTCGGTGGCCTTCGCCGAGGCGCGCAGCGCCGACGCCGGCAGCAGGGCACCCTTGGGCTCGCCGGTCGAGCCGGACGTCGCGACGACCAGCGCGGTGGGGTCGTCCGGGTCGTCCTCGCTCGAGTCGAGCTCCGTACCGGCGGCGAGCGCGTCGCGGGCGCCGGCCCCGGCGGCGTCCGAGGAGGTCGGCAGCAGCGCGTCCCCGGTACCGTCCAGGGCGGCGCGCAGCTGGTCGAGCGCGTCGTCCAGCGGGCGGGCCGCGAGGTCGACGGCGGTGAGCAGGCGAGGCACCTCGCCAGCCTAGGGCGGACGCAGCGGAGCTCGACGGCTACCCGACGGCGTGGATCCGGTCGGCCGTGATCGTCAGGATGAGGCGTGTCTGGTCCCGCCCGCCGTACCAGGGATAGGGCCCGCCCAGGTAGCGCTGGGCCAGCTTCTCGATGTGCTCGGCCCCGCCGTCCGTGGTCGCGTCCGTGACCCGACCGCGGACGGCGAAGTAGCGGGAGGGGTTGTCCGGCGACGACACGGTCACGGCGACCCGGGCGTCGCGTTCGACGTTGCGGACCTTCTGGTAGCCCTGCACGGTGTTGAGATGATGTGCTGGCCGTCGGTGTCCACCCAGGTCTGGGTGAGCTGAGGGGAGCCGTCCGGCATGGTGGTCGCGACGAAGCACGTGCTGCGAGCGCGGAGCAGATCGGTCAGGGCTTCTGGCAGGTCCATGGTCGAGACGCTACGTCGGGGACATCGTCGCTGCTCTCCGGCCGCGAGGGCCCGGCGCGCTTGCCGAGGCAGCATGGTCGACGCATCCCAAAGGTCGTGTTTGCCGACCGCGCGGACCACGAGCGCTCTAGGCTCTCTGTCACTCCGCCCGTCGCTGACCCTTCGAAGGACACACCTTGAGCGAGACACCCCCCACGCCGCCGTCCCCGGACGAGTCCGCCGAGCCCACCCCGGTCGAGCCCATCGAGCCGGCCCCGGTCGAGGCCGTCGCGCCGCCCGCGCCGGAGGCCCCTCCTGCGCCGGAGGCGCCGCCCGCGCCGGAGGCCCCTCCCGCGCCGCCCGCACCAGAGGCCACCTACGGCCTGGCGCCGGCCGCACCGTCGTACGCGCCCGCCCCGGCCGCGCCGGTCGGCTACCCGGCGCCCTACGGCGGCCCGGCGCCGATCGGTCAGGTCCGCGGCACCGGCGTGTGCATCCTGCTGTGCATCGTGACCCTCGGCTTCTACTCGCTGTACTGGTTCTACGCGACCCACAGCGAGATGAAGCGGCACTCCGGCCAGGGGATCGACGGCGGCATCGCGCTGATCCTGGCGATCTTCGTCGGGTTCGTCATGCCCTACATCAACTCGTCCGAGGTCGGGAACCTGTACGAGCGGCGCGGCGAGCGGCCGCCGGTCTCGGGGCTCACCGGACTCTGGTACTTCCCCGGCATGCTGATCATCATCGGACCGCTGGTGTGGTTCATCAAGACGAACGGCGCGCTCAACGACTACTGGCGCTCGGTCGGCGCCGCCTGAGCTGGCATCACGTGGCGGGGCCGTCGACGTTGAACGTCGGCGGCCCGTCGCCGCACCGGACGACGACAGCCTTGCTGGCCTCGTCACCGGGGTTTGACTCGCGGTGGACGGCGAACGCCGGCACGTGGATGAAGTCGCCCGCGTGCGCCTCGACGGCGGTGGCGCCGTCCGGCCCGGAGTCCAGTCGCATCCGGCCGCGCACGACGTAGATCGTCGTCTCGTGCGAGCCGTGGTGGTGCCAACCCGAGACCGCACCCGCCTCGGTGTCGACCGTGCCGCTCCACATGCCCGCGACGTCGAGCCCGACGTGCCGGGTCATGCCCGGCGTGGGCTCGCCGTCCCGGAAGGACTCGGCGGGGACGTGCGTGACGGGGACGGCGTTCGGCTCGGCATCCATCCGACCAGGGTCCCTCAGCGGGGCTCGCCGCGGTAGTCGCCAAAGCTCCAGTGCACGCCCCAGGGGTCGACGAACGTGCTCACGCGGCCGCCGTAGTCCTGGTCCTCGGGCTCGCGCACGCTCGTCGCCCCGGCAGCCACCGCGGCGAGGTGGATCCGGTCCACGTCCGCCGCGGTCTCCGTCACGACGTACAGGCCGCCGGCGTCCGCGGGGACCTTCGCGTGCGTGCCCTCGCCGCTACCCAGCATGACCCCGCCGCCGGCCGGCCAGCTGAGCTGGCAGTGCGCGACACCGCCGGTGTCACTGGGCACGACGAGGGTCTCGTCGAAACCGAGGACGTCCACGATGAACCGGATCGCGGACGGCGCGTCGCTGTACCGCAGGCTCGGCCACACGGTCGGAGACGGGGTGGTCATGGCTGCTCCTCGTGTCGTCGAACGGGTGCCGGTCGCCCCGGGCCCTTCACGCCCGCAGGCTACGGGTCAGAAGTACCAGGGGAAGGGGGACCAGTCGGGGTCACGCTTCTCCAGGAACGCGTCCCGTCCCTCGACGGCCTCGTCCGTCATGTACGCCAGCCGGGTCGCCTCGCCGGCGAACACCTGCTGGCCTACCAGGCCGTCGTCGGTCAGGTTGAAGGCGAACTTCAGCATCCGCTGCGCCGTTGGCGACTTGCCGTTGATCTCCCGCGCCCACTGCAGCGCAACGGTTTCCAGCTCGGCGTGGTCGGCCACCTCGTTGACGGCACCCATCCGCTGCATGGTCTCGGCGTCGTACGTCCGGCCGAGGAAGAAGATCTCCCGTGCGTTCTTCTGGCCGACCATCTTGGCCAGGTAGGCACTGCCGTACCCGCCGTCGAACGATCCGACGTCCGCATCGGTCTGCTTGAACCGGGCGTGCTCGCGGCTGGCGATCGTCAGGTCGCAGATCACGTGCAGGCTGTGACCACCACCGGCCGCCCACCCGTTCACCACGGCGATCACGACCTTCGGCATGGTGCGGATCAGCCGCTGCACCTCCAGGATGTGCAGCCGCCCCCCGGCCGCCTTCACCCGCGCCGCATCCACCGTGTCGGCGGTCTCGCCATCCGCGTACTGGTAGCCGCTGCGCCCGCGGATGCGCTGGTCGCCGCCGCTGCAGAAGGCCCAGCCGCCGTCCTTCTCGCTCGGGCCGTTCCCGGTGAGCAGGACGCACCCGACGTCCGGCGTCATCCGCGCGTGGTCCAGCGCCCGGTACAGCTCGTCGACCGTGTGCGGGCGGAAGGCGTTGCGCACCTGTGGCCGGTCGAACGCGATCCGGACGGTGCCGACGTCCCGGCCCTGCTCGACGGCGCGGTGGTACGTGATGTCGGTGAAGTCGAAGCCGTCGACGACCCGCCACGCCGCCGGGTCGAAGATCTCACTCACTCGCTCGCTGGTCACATCCGCGAGGATAGGCGGGTGCACCAGCCCTCCCTGCCCCGGCTCGACGACCTCCTCGCGTCCGCGCACGTCGTGAGCCTGCCCATGCGGGTGCGCTTTCGCGGGGTCGAGGTGCGGGAGGCGTTGCTGCTGCAGGGGCCGGCCGGCTGGGGCGAGTTCTCGCCGTTCCTGGAGTACGGGGACGCCGAGGCCGCCCGTTGGCTCGCCGCGGCCCTCGACTCGGGCTGGCGGCCGCCGCCGGCGGCCGTCCGGGACGTCGTGCCGGTGAACGCCACGGTGCCCGCGGTCCGGGCCGCCGACGTCGCCGGCGTCCTGGCCCGGTTCGACGGGTGCACCACCGCGAAGGTCAAGGTGGCCGAGCCGGGTCAGTCGCTGTCCGACGACGTCGCGCGAGTGGCCGAGGTCCGTGCCCTGCTGGGGGCGTCCGGGCGCGTCCGGGTCGACGCGAACGGCGCCTGGACCGTGGACGACGCGCGCCGGGCGCTCGCCGCCCTGGCGCCGTACGAGCTGGAGTACGCCGAGCAGCCCTGCGCGACGCTGCCGGAGCTCGCCGCGCTGCGGGTCGACCTGGCGCGGGCCGGCCTCGACGTGCTGGTCGCGGCCGACGAGAGCATCCGCAAGGCCGAGGACCCCCTGCGCGTCGCGGCAACCGGCAGCGCCGACGTCGTCGTCGTCAAGGTCGCGCCGCTCGGTGGGGTGGCGTCGGCCCTGGAGGTCGCCGCCGCCTGCGGGCTACCCGTCGTCGTGTCGTCGGCGTTGGACACCTCGGTGGGCATCGCGGGCGGTGTGGCGCTCGCGGCGGCGCTGCCCGTGCTGCCGTTCGCCTGCGGTCTCGGCACGGTCGGCCTGTTCGAGCGCGATGTGGCGAGCGCCCCCCTGAGACCGTCAGGCGGGGTGCTGTCGGTGTCCGCCGCCAGCGACGTCGCCCCGGACGCGCTGGCGCAGTGCGCTGCGCCAGCCGACCGCCGCGAGTGGTGGCTCGACCGTCTGGTGCGGTGCTACGACGTCCTGGCCCGAGCCCGAGCTGAGACGCGCTGAGACTGCGGGAGCCGCGCTCAGCCGTCGGCCGCGGCGCGGAGCGCGGCGACGTCCAGCTTGCGCATGCCGAGCATGGCCCGCATCGCGCGGCTCGCGCGCTCGGGATCGGGGTCGCCCAGCAGCTCGCCCAACGCGTCCGGCACGACCTGCCAGGACAACCCGAACCGGTCCTTGAGCCACCCGCACTGCGACTCCTCGCCGCCGCCCGCCAGCAGTGCGTCCCAGTAGTAGTCGACCTCGGCCTGGTCGGCGCAGGGGACCTTGAACGACACCGCTTCGTCGAAGGTGAACTCCGGCCCGCCGTTGATCCCGATGAACGGCTGCCCGTCGAGCTCGAAGTCGACGCTCAGCACCGATCCAGCCTCGCGCGGACCGGCGTCGCCGTAGTGGGCGACGTGGACGATCCGCGAGTTCTTGAAGACCGAGACGTAGAACTCGGCGGCATCGTGGGCCTGGGTGTCGAACCAGAGGTTCGGGACGAGCTGGGGCATGGTCGGGCCTCCTGTGGTCGGGTACCAGAAAAGCAGACCGGCGGTGCGGCGCGAAGTCATCGGTCGTGCCGCGCCCAGGTGATGGCAGGATCGGCCGGGTGAACCCCGCCACTGCCTGCGCCCGGGTCCTGGTCGACGAGCTGGTGCGGCACGGCGTCCGGGAGGCCGTGCTCTGCCCCGGATCGCGGTCGGCGCCACTGGCGTTCGCCCTTCACGCGGCTGACGGCGCTGGCGCTCTGCGGCTGCACGTGCGCACCGACGAGCGGTCGGCCGCCTTCCTCGCGCTCGGCCTGGCGAAGGCCAGTGGCCGCGCCGTCCCGGTGGTGACGACGTCCGGCACCGCGGTGGCCAACCTGCACCCGGCGGTCCTCGAGGCGTCCCACGCGAGCGTCCCGCTGCTGCTGCTGACCGCCGACCGGCCGCCCGAGCTGCGCGCGACGGGGGCGAACCAGACCACCGACCAGGTCGCGATCTTCGGCTCCGCGGTCCGCTGGCAGCACGACCTGGGCACCCCGGACGACCGTCCGGGCCAGGCCCCCACCTGGCGCTCGGTAGCCTCCCGCGCGGTGCTGGCGGCCCAGGGTGACCGGGGTGGGCAGCCCGGCCCGGTGCACCTGAACCTGCCGTTCCGTGAGCCGCTGGTACCGGACGGTTCGCCGGGCGGAGCGGAGCGCGACGGCCGCGCCGACGGCAGCCCGTGGACGAGCGCCGCGCCGCAGGCGATCTCGACCGAGCCGATCGACGACGACGGACGCCGCACCCTGGTGCTGGTCGGCGACCTGCCGCTGGCCGGGCCGGACTGGGGTGCGGCGGCGGCCGAGGTCGCCCAGGCGCACGGCTGGCCGGTGGTGGCGGAGCCGTCAAGCCGCGGCGCGCGGGTTCGCGCCCTGCCGCACGGCTCGCTGCTGCTCGGCAGCGCGGACTGGCTGGACGCGCACCGACCCGAGCGCGTCGTCGTCGTCGGTCGCCCGACGCTGAGCCGTGCCGTTGCCGCGCTGCTCGGGCACGACGCGACGGACGTCGACCTCGTCGGACCGAGCGGACCGTGGCCCGACCCGGGCGCTCGGGTTCGCCGGGTCCTCCCGCTCGAGGCCCTGCGCGCGCCCGGGCACCACGCAGGGGTGGCCCACCCGGACTGGCTGGCCGCCTGGGAGCGGGCCGGACGGGCTGTGGCACAGGCGGTCTCGCCGCTGACCGCCGACTCCTGGCCCAGCGGGCTCGCGGTCGCGGCGACGTTGCTCGACCGGCTGGGAACCGACACGAGCCTGTTCGTCGGGTCGTCCAACCCGGTGCGCGACCTCGACCTCGCCGGGGCGGGCGGTGGGCCGTTGGTGGCCGCGAGCCGCGGTCTGGCCGGGATCGACGGCTGCCTCTCGACCGCGGTGGGGGTCGCTCTCGCACACGATCGGCCGACGTACGCGCTCATGGGCGACCTGACGTTCCTGCACGACGTGGCCGGGCTGGTCGTCGGACCGCACGAGCCGCAGCCGAACCTCACCGTGGTGGTCGTCAACGACGACGGCGGGGGCATCTTCACGACCCTGGAACCCGGTGCACCGCAGCACTCCGACGCGTTCGACCGCGTGTTCGGCACCCCGCACGGAGCCGACCTCGCGGGCTTCTGCGCGGGGGCCGGCGTCGAGCACGTCAGCGCGCAGACCGCCGAGGAGCTGGCCGCCGAGATCGGACTGCGGCCGGTCGGGTTGCGGGTGGTCGAGGTGCGCGTCGACCGCAGCGCGCACCGCGACCTGCGCGACCGGCTCCACCAGGCCGCGGCGTCCGCCCTCAGCGACCGGGCTGGCTCACCAGCTTCGTGACCCGGCCGGCCGCGCCTGAGCCCCAGCACGCGCCGTCCCGGGTGCAGGCCACGCTGTCCAGGCTGGTGGTGTCGAACGTGCGCCAGTGCCGCCCGGCGTCGGTGGACACGTCCGAGCCGGTCGGGCCGACGGCGATCGCCGACGCCCAGGTCCGCGGCAGCCAGGCCGAGCCGGACCGGTAGCCGCCGTTCGCCCCACCGGCCAGGAACCGGTGCCCGGCGTCGAACGAGGTCGCCGAGACCACGCCGGCGTCCGGCAGGGCGTAGTCGCCGCCGACCGCCAGCAGCTGCGACCGGCCCCGGACGGCGAGCGAGTAGATGCCCGCGCTCGGCCCGCTGGGCACGGCCGTGGTCGCGGCCCGCCAGGTGCGCCCGCCGTCGTGGGTGCGCAGCACCCGGGACTGCGCGCCGCCGCCGGTCGCGATCCAGGCGTCCCGGCTGCCCGCGGTGACCAGGCAGGTGCCACTGGCCGCGAAGCCGAACTCGCCGTCCAGGGCCGGCACCATCCCGGCCGGGTCGACGACGGACCAGGACCGGCCGCCGTCCTTCGTCGTGATGATCCGGAACTTGCCGTCGACCGGGTCGCTCATCGCGATGCCGTGCCGGGCGTCCCAGAAGCCCATGCAGTCGTAGAACGCGGCCGGGTCGGTGTTGGTGAAGCCGAGCTGCCAGGTGCGGCCGCCGTTCGACGTCCGGTAGATCCGGAACGCGCCCGTCGTGTCGCCGATGGACAGGATCACGGCGTGCTGGGCGTCGAACGCCTCGATGTCGCGGAACTGCAGGGCGCTCAGGTCGCCGGCGGGGGAGACGTCGTCCCAGGTACGCCCGCCGTCCGTGGTGCGCAGCACCGTGCCCTCGGTGCCGGAGACCCAGGCGACCTTGCGGCTGACCGGCGCCAAGCCGCGAAACTGGGCCGTCGAACCGGTCGGGGTGTCCTGCCAGCTCACGTGTTCACCACCTCTCGGGTGCGCGGCCGCACCTTGGGCCGACACGAGGCCGACCGGGACGGCCAGGGCGGCCGCCGTCACGACCACGGCGAGGGGACGGATCAGCTGACGCAACGCAATTCGGGCGCTCATGCCTCGGCAACGTACCCCTGAGCACCGCCTGCTGCCAGATGCAGGCGACGGAAGCCGGCGTCGGGCACCATGCTCGGGTGCACCGAGTGATCCGTCCGCCGCTGTGGCAACGCCTGATCCAGCTGCTGGCGCTGCTCGGGTTCGGAGTGCTGCTGCTGGCCGTGGCGCTGTCGCGGGATACCCCGGCCCGCTACCTCGCGGAGATCGGAGCAGCCGCGTGCTTCTTCGCCGCCGCGCGGGGGTGGACGTTGCGGGTGGTCGTCGGCCAGGAACACGTGTTCCTGGTGAACTGGTTCCGCACCGTGGCGATCCCCTGGCGCGAGATCCAGCGCTTCGGGTACGACGGCACGGTCTGGGTGCGGTGCCGGGACTCGCGCACGCACACGGTGTCGGCGTTCTCCGACTCCGGTCGCGCGCTGGCGTACGCGCGCAGGCCGGGCCGGCTCGCTGCGGCCGAGCTCGAGCAGATCCGCAAGCAGCGGCGCCGTCAGGGCGGTGCTCGCGACCACTGAACGGACCCCGCGGTCAGGCCCCGGAGAGGGCGTCGCGCATCGGGACCAGCTTCGCGTCGGACTCGGCCAGCTCGGCCTCCGGGTCCGAACCGGCCACGATGCCGCAGCCGGCGAACAGCCGCAGCCGCTGCGGGTCGCTCGGGTCGGTCTCGGCGCAGCGCAGCGCGATGCCCCACTCGCCGTCACCCGTCGAGTCGGTCCAGCCGACCGGCCCGGCGTACCGCCCGCGGTCCATGCCCTCCAGCTCGCGGATCAGCTCGATCGCTGCGGCAGTGGGGGTTCCGCCGACAGCCGCGGTCGGATGCAGCGCGGCGGCCAGGGTGAGGGACGTCGCGCCGTCCGCCAGCACGCCTGCCACGTCGGTGGCCAGGTGCATGACGTTCGGCAGGTGCAGCACGAATGGCGACTCGGGCACGTTCATCGAGGAGCAATGCGGCGCCAGCGCCTCGGCCAGCGACCGGACGGCGTACTCGTGCTCCTCCAGGTCCTTGCTGGAACGGGCCAGCGAGCCGGCCAGCGCCAGGTCGTGCTCGTCGTCCCCGGTCCGTCGGATGGTGCCGGCGAGCACCCGGGAGTGCACCAGGCCGCGTTCGAGCCGGACCAGCAGCTCCGGGGTCGCACCCACCAGGCCGTCCACCGCGAAGGTCCAGCAACCCGGGTAGCGCTCGGCCAGACCGGTGAGCAGCCAGCGCACGTCGATGGGGCCAGCCGTCCGGGCCTCCAGGTCGCGGGCCAGCACGACCTTGTCGACGTCACCGGCCGCGATCCGCTCGACGGCGTTCGCGATGACGAGCTCCCAGTTCGCCGCGGACATGGACCCGTCCGCGAAGCTGACCGGCCCGGGCCCGCTCGCGCGGTGCACCGACAGGTCGGCGGCCGCGGGCAGAACCCCTTGCGCCGCAATGGTTGTCACCCAGGTGCGGCCGTGCCGGGAGCCGACGAGGACGGATGGCAGGGTGAGGACGCTGGAGCGCGCGGACCGCGCGTCGAACGCGAACGAGCCGAACGCCACGGCGCCGGTGCCCGGCACGCCGACCTCGTCGCGGACCACCGCGTGCTCGACCATCTCGCGCCACCAGGCCTGCGCGGTCTCGAACCGGTCGGTGTCGCTGGACTCGAAGCGCGCGGCCTCGCCCCACCCGACGATGCCCTCGCCCTGCCGGACCCACGACGCGGCGGGCTGGTCGGGCAGCAACGAGAGCAGCGGACCGGGGTCGTCGATCTCGCTGGTGCGGACGACGAGCGGTGCCGCGGCGGCAGACGGGGCGACGGTCACGCGCACCAGAGTAGGTGGGCCTGGCTCGGACGTCGGCACGAGGTGCGCGAGGATGGCGCCGTGAGCAGAGCCCACCTGGACAAGCGGCCCGACGAGGTCGCCGCGATGTTCGACACCGTCGCGGACCGCTACGACCTGACCAACGACGTGCTCTCCCTGGGCCAGGACCGGCTGTGGCGCCGCGCCGTGGTGCGCGCCCTGGACGCGCGGCCCGGTGAGATGGTGCTCGACCTGGCCGCCGGCACCGGCACCAGCAGCGAGCCGTTCGTGGACGCCGGCTCGCGCGTCGTGCCGGCGGACTTCTCGCTCGGCATGCTGCGGGTGGGCAAGCGCCGTCGTCCGGACCTGTCGTTCACCGCCGGCGACGCGACCCGGCTGCCGTTCGCCGACGCGAGCTTCGACGCCGTCACGATGTCGTTCGGCCTGCGCAACGTCGTCGACACCGACCTGGCGCTGCGCGAGCTGCTGCGGGTCACCAAGCCGGGCGGCCGCCTGGTGGTGTGCGAGTTCAGCCACCCGGTGTGGGCGCCGTTCCGGGCGATCTACGTGAACTACCTGATGCGAGCGCTGCCGTCGATCGCCCGGCGGGTCAGCTCGAACCCGGACTCGTACGTGTACCTCGCGGAGTCGATCCGCGAGTGGCCGGACCAGACCGCGTTGTCCAGCCGGCTCCAGCAGGCCGGTTGGGGTGAGGTCGCCTGGCGCAACCTGTCCGGCGGGATCGTCGCGCTGCATCGCGCTCGTCGTCCCTGAGCCCCCAGCTCGTCGTCCCTGAGATGCGGGTCGGGCGCACCAGGTCTTGACTGGAGAGGTTCCCAACCTAAGGAGATCCCCATGGGCGCCGACGACAAGCTGCAGAACAGCGGCGAAGACTTGCAGGGCAAGGCCAAGGAGGCCGCCGGCAAGCTGACGGACAACGAGCAGCTCGAGGCCGAGGGCAAGGGCGACCAGGCCAAGTCCGACATCAAGCAGGCCGCTGAGAAGGTGAAGGACGCCTTCAAGCACTGAGTCGACTCGGCCGGCACACCTCCAGCAGAGGGGGGTGCCGGTCCGTTCGTTGCAGGAGCCTGCGCGTAGAGTGCAAGCGCTCGTGAAGCCAGTCACAAGCCCCACGAGCCGCCTCCGCCGCTAGTGAGGCTTGCCTTACCTAGAGCCCTCGTTCGTCGGCCCTAGGATTGGGTCCGCTAGGGCGCTGGTGAGCGTAGGGAACGACCGCACACGACCCGCCACGACCAGGAACCAGAGGGGAGCGAGACGGCGTGAACCCGTACGTGCCGATCCTCGTCCTGTTCGCCATCGGAGCAGGCTTCGCGGTCTTCTCGATCGCCGCCGGTTCGCTGTCCGGGCCCAAGCGCTACAACCGCGCCAAGCTGGACGCCTACGAGTGCGGCATCGAGCCGACGCCGCACGCCGTCGGCGGCGGCCGGTTCCCGGTCAAGTACTTCCTGACCGCCATGCTGTTCATCATCTTCGACATCGAGTCGGTGTTCCTGATCCCGTTCGCGGTCGCGTTCAACCGCCTGGGTCTGTTCGCCCTCGTCGAGGTGGTGCTGTTCATCCTCACCGTGTTCATCGCCTACGCCTACGTCTGGCGTCGCGGTGGGCTGGACTGGGACTGAGGTCGAGATGGGTATCGAGGAGAAGCTGCCAGCCGGCTTCATGCTGACCACGGTCGAGGCTCTCGCCGGCTACATGCGGAAGAGCTCGGTGTGGCCGGCGACGTTCGGTCTGGCCTGCTGCGCCATCGAGATGATGGCCGTCGGCACGCCGGACTACGACATCGCCCGGTTCGGCATGGAGCGCTTCAGTGCCACGCCGCGCCAGGCCGACCTGATGATCGTGGCCGGCCGGGTCAGCCAGAAGATGGCACCGGTGGTGCGTCAGGTATACGACCAGATGCCCGAGCCGAAGTGGGTCATCTCGATGGGCGTGTGCGCCAGCAGTGGGGGCATGTTCAACAACTACGCGATCGTGCAGGGCGTCGACCACGTGATCCCGGTCGACATCTACCTGCCGGGCTGTCCGCCCCGCCCGCAGATGCTGCTGAACGCGATCATCACGCTCCACCAGCACATCCAGACCATGCCGCTCGGCGCCAACCGCGTGGAGGCGGCCCGCGCCGCCGAGGCGGCCGCGCTGCAGGCCACGCCGACCGAGCACATGCACGGGCTGCTGCGATGAGCGACGAGACCCCGGACCAGACCAAGCAGGACGCCGTCGTGGCCCAGGAGGCCGCGCCGACGACGTCCGAGGTGGCGAAGACCCAGGCCGAGGCCGAGGTCATCGAGGTCCGCACCGGCATGTTCGGCGCCCAGACGGGCGACACCTCCGGCTACGGCGGCCTGGTCCGTCCGGTCGCCTTCGGGGCACCCGCGGAGCGGCCGCTCGAGGGCTGGTTCGAGGGCGCCGCGACCGACCTGGCGGCCGCGCTCGACGACGCGGGGACGAGTTTTGACGACGCCATCGAGAAGGTCGTCGTCGAGCACGGCGAGCTCACCCTGTTCGTCCGTCGCTCGGGCCTGCTGAGCGTCGCCCAGGCACTGCGCGACGAGCCGACGCTGCGCTTCGAGATCTGCTCGGGCGTCGGCGGGGTGCACTACCCCGAGCAGGTGGGTCGAGAGCTGCACGCGGTCTACCACCTGGTGTCCCTCACGCACGGCCGCCGGGTGCGGCTCGAGGTGACCTGCCCGGACGACGACCGCACCATCCCCAGCGTCGTGCGGGTCTGGCCGGGCAACGACTGGCACGAGCGTGAGACCTGGGACATGTTCGGCATCGAGTTCACCGGGCACCCGGCGCTGACCCGCATCCTCATGCCGGACGACTGGCCGGGTCACCCGCAGCGCAAGGACTACCCCCTCGGCGGCATCCCCGTCGAGTACAAGGGCGCGCAGATCCCGCCGCCCGACGAGCGGAGGTCGTACAGCTGATGAGCGACCAGACGGTGCACACCGGCGCAGCCGCCCCTGCGGGCCACTCGGACCCGTACGGCATCACCGACCCCGAGGGCCCCTCGGACGGCCCGGTCTTCAACGCCGCCGGCGGCGACTGGGACGACGTGGCCGCAGAGGCCGCCGCTCTCGGCGAGGAGCGGATCGTCGTCAACATGGGCCCGCAGCACCCGTCGACGCACGGCGTGCTGCGCCTCATCCTCGAGATCGACGGCGAGTCGGTGACCGAGGCCCGCGCGGGCATCGGCTACCTGCACACCGGCATCGAGAAGAACATGGAGTTCCGCACCTGGACCCAGGGCGTGACCTTCTGCACGCGCATGGACTACCTGACCCCGATGTTCCAGGAGACCGCGTACTGCCTGGGCATCGAGCGGCTGCTCGGCGTCACCGACCAGATCCCGGAGCGGGCGTCCATCATCCGGGTCCTCATGATGGAGCTCACCCGGATCTCCTCGCACCTGGTCGCCACCGCCACCGGCGGGATGGAGATGGGCGCCACCACGGTCATGACCATCGGCTTCCGCGAGCGCGAGCGGGTGCTCAAGGTGATCGAGAACATCACCGGCCTGCGGATGAACAACGCCTACATCCGCCCCGGCGGCGTGGCCCAGGACCTGCCCCCCGGCGCGATCGACCTGATCCGCGACATGATCCCCGCCGTGCGGCGCGGGCTCGGTGAGCTCGAGGCGCTGCTCCTGGAGAACCCCGTCCTCAAGGGCCGCACCGTCGACGTCGGCTACCTGGACCTGACCGGCTGCATCGCGCTGGGCATCACCGGCCCGATCCTGCGCTCGACCGGCCTGCCGCACGACCTGCGCAAGTCGGAGCCGTACTGCGGCTACGAGACCTACGACTTCGAGGTCATGACGCGCGACACCTGCGACGCGTACGGCCGCCTCTGCATCCGGCTCGACGAGTGCTACGAGTCGCTGTCGATCATCGAGCAGACCGCGGACCGCCTGCAGGCCACGCCGGGACCGGTCATGGTGGAGGACAAGAAGATCGCCTGGCCGGCCCAGCTCGCGATCGGCCCGGACGGCATGGGCAACAGCCTGGACCACATCCGCAACATCATGGGCACCTCGATGGAGGCGCTCATCCACCACTTCAAGCTGGTCACCGAGGGCTTCCGGGTCCCGGCCGGCCAGGTGTACCAGGCGGTGGAGTCGCCCAAGGGCGAGCTCGGCGTCCACCTGGTCAGCGACGGCGGGACTCGCCCGTACCGAGCGCACTTCCGGGACCCCAGCTTCAACAACCTGCAAGCGACGGCTGCGATGTGCGAGGGCGGCCAGCTGGCCGACGTGATCGTCGCCGTCGCCTCCATCGACCCCGTGATGGGAGGGGTGGACCGCTGATGTCCGCGGAGTACCAGCAGGTGTTCACGGCCGACGAGGGCGCCGAGACCTACTCGGCCGCCGACCTCGAGCGACTCGACGTGGACGCCGCGCAGATCGTCTCGCGCTACCCGCAGAAGCGCTCCGCGCTGCTCCCGCTGCTGCACCTCGTGCAGTCCGAGGAGGGCTTCGTCAGCCAGCGCGGCGTCGAGTTCTGTGCGCGCACCCTCGACCTGACCACGGCCGAGGTGGCCGGCGTCGCGACGTTCTACACCCAGTACAAGCGCCACCCCAACGGCACGTACACCGTCGGCGTCTGCACCAACACGCTGTGCGCGATCATGGGCGGCGACCAGATCTTCGAGGCGCTGTCCGAGCACCTGGACGTCGGCCACGACGAGACCACCGAGGACGGCGCGATCACCCTCGAGCGGGTGGAGTGCAACGCGGCCTGCGACTTCGCTCCCGTGGTGATGGTCAACTGGGAGTTCTTCGACAACCAGACCCCGGCCAGCGCTCGCGAGCTCACCGACCAGCTGCGCTCCGGTGCCGACGTCCGCCCGACCCGCGGTCCGTCCAAGGTCTGCACGTTCAAGCAGGTCTCGCGCACCCTGGCGGGCTTCTCGGACGGCCTGGCCGACGAAGGTGTCGGCGCTGCCGGCCCGTCGCTGGAGGGCCTGAAGCTGGCTCGGGAGAAGGGCTGGCAGGCTCCGTCGGGCGGCAACGGCACGGCTCCCGCGCCAGTCGAGAAGGTCGCCGCCAAGTCCACCAAGAAGAAGCAAGCGCCGAGTGCGAACGACGCAGAGGTCAAGCCGCCGTCGGGTGACGCCGGCAGCGAGGGCGCCGCCCACGAGAAGGAGGTCTGAGCATGGCCACCACGCTCACCCCCATCCTCACCGAGTTCTGGGACGACGAGCGCTCCTGGTCGATGGAGACCTACGAGCGCTACGACGGCTACCAGGCGCTGCGCACCGCCCTCGGGATGTCCCAGGGCGACCTGATCCAGACGGTGAAGGACTCCGGCCTGCGCGGCCGCGGCGGCGCCGGCTTCCCGACGGGCATGAAGTGGGGCTTCCTGCCCCCGCCGGACGGCGGCCCGCGCTACCTGGTGGTCAACGCGGACGAGTCCGAGCCGGGCACCTGCAAGGACATCCCGCTGATGATGGCGGCCCCGCACTTCCTGATCGAGGGCGTCGTCATCACCTCGTTCGCGATCGGCTGCAACCACGCGTTCATCTACCTGCGTGGCGAGGTCGTGCACGTCTACCGGCGGCTGATGCGCGCGGTCGAGGAGGCCTACGCGAAGGGCTTCCTGGGCAAGAACATCCTGGGGTCCGGCTTCGACCTCGACGTCACCGTGCACGCCGGCGCCGGCGCCTACATCTGCGGCGAGGAGACGGCCCTGCTGGACTCGCTCGAGGGTCGTCGCGGCCAGCCCCGGCTGAAGCCGCCGTTCCCGGCGGTCGCTGGCCTGTACGCCCGCCCGACGGTGGTCAACAACGTCGAGTCCATCGCCAGCGTGCCGGCGATCATCCGGCACGGCGCCGACTGGTTCACCGGCATGGGCACCGAGAAGTCCACCGGGTTCGGGCTGTTCAGCCTCTCCGGGCACGTCAAGCGTCCCGGCCAGTACGAGGCGCCGCTGGGCATCACGCTGCGCGAGCTGCTGGACATGGCCGGCGGGATGCGCAGCGAGCAGCACGGCCTGAAGTTCTGGACGCCGGGCGGCTCGTCGACGCCGATCTTCACGGCCGAGCACCTGGACGTCCCGCTGGACTTCGAGTCCGTCGCGGCCGCCGGCTCGATGCTGGGCACCCGCGCGCTGCAGATCTTCGACGAGACCACCTGCGTCGTGCGGGCGGTGGACCGCTGGATCGACTTCTACGCCCACGAGTCCTGCGGCAAGTGCACCCCGTGCCGCGAGGGCAACTACTGGATGAAGCAGGTCCTGCACCGGCTCGAGCACGGCCAGGGCATCGAGGCCGACCTGGACAAGCTCCTGGACATCTGCGACAACATCCTGGGTCGCTCGTTCTGCGCGCTCGGGGACGGGGCGACCAGCCCGGTGACGTCGTCCATCCAGTACTTCCGCGACGAGTACCTGCGGCACCTGCCGTCGGCCGAGAACCCCGAGGGCGGATGCCCGTTCGACCCCGCAGCCTCAGCCCTGTTCGCACCCGAGGTGATCGCAGCCCCATGACCGCCACCACGACCCCCGGCGCCCAGGCGGCGACCCGCGACGACCTGGTCCACCTGACCATCGACGGCGCGGACGTCGAGGTGCCCAAGGGCACGCTCGTGATCCGCGCGGCCGAGGAGATCGGCGTCCAGATCCCGCGGTTCTGCGACCACCCGCTGCTCGAGCCGGTCGGCGCCTGCCGCCAGTGCCTGGTCGAGGTGTCCATGCCCGGCCCGGACGGCACGCCCCGCCCGATGCCGAAGCCGCAGGCCTCGTGCACCCTCGCCGTCGGCGAGGGCATGGTGGTCAAGACCCAGCGCACCTCACCCGTCGCCGACAAGGCGCAGCACGGCGTGATGGAGCTGCTGCTGATCAACCACCCGCTGGACTGCCCGGTCTGCGACAAGGGCGGCGAGTGCCCGCTGCAGAACCAGGCGATGTCCAACGGCCGCAGCGAGTCCCGCTTCGTGGACGTCAAGCGCACGTTCCCCAAGCCCGTCAACATCTCCAGCCAGGTGCTCCTGGACCGCGACCGCTGCGTGCTGTGCGCCCGCTGCACCCGGTTCTCCAAGCAGATCGCCGGCGACCCGTTCATCGAGCTGGTGGAGCGCGGCGCACTGCAGCAGGTCGGCATCTACGCCAAGGACCCGTTCGAGAGCTACTTCAGCGGCAACACCGTGCAGATCTGCCCGGTCGGCGCGCTGACCGGTGCGGCGTACCGGTTCCGTAGCCGCCCGTTCGACCTGAAGTCGACCCCGAGCGTGTGCGAGCACTGCGCGTCCGGCTGTGCGATCCGCACCGACACCCGGCGCGGCGTCGTGCTGCGCCGACTGGCGCTGAACGACCCCGAGGTCAACGAGGAGTGGAACTGCGACAAGGGGCGCTGGGCCTTCCAGTACGCCACCTCCGAGCGGCTCACGCACCCGATGGTGCGCGACGTCGAGACCGGTGACCTGCAGATCGCGTCCTGGCCCGAGGCGCTGGCCGTTGCGGCGCAGGGGCTCTCGGCCGCGCGCGCGGCCGGTGGGGTCGGCGTGCTGACCGGCGGCCGGGTCACCCACGAGGACGCGTACGCCTACGCCAAGTTCGCGCGCACCGTGCTGGACACCAACGACATCGACTTCCGGGCTCGCCCGCACTCGGCCGAGGAGGCCGAGTTCCTCGCGCACGCCGTGGCCGGCGCCTGGGTCGGCACCGAGGGAGTGGACTACGCCGAGCTCGAGGCGGCGCCCGCCGTCCTGCTCGTCGGGTTCGAGCCCGAGGAGGAGTCGCCGATCGTGTTCCTGCGCCTGCGCAAGGCGGTGCGCGAGCACCGCCAGCAGGTCGTGTCGGTGGCCAGCTGGGCGACCCGCGGGCTGACCAAGCTCGACGGCCGGCTGATCCCGGCCGGCCCGGGCACCGAGGCCGAGGTCGTCGCCGCCATCGCGGACGGCGCGAGCGAGGTCGCGGACACCACGAAGCTGTTGCGCACCAACGGTTCGGTGATCCTGGTCGGCGAGCGGCTCGGGACCGTGCCGGGTGCCTTGACCGCCGTGCTGCGACTGGCCGACGTGACCGGCGCCCGGCTGGCCTGGGTGCCGCGCCGTGCGGGTGAGCGCGGCGCGGTCGAGGCCGGCGCGCTGCCGAACCTGCTGCCTGGTGCTCGCCCGGTCTCCGACGCCGCGGCCCGGGTGGACCTGGCAGCTGCCTGGGGCGTGGAGCACCTGCCCTTCGACGAGGGACGCGACACCAGCCAGATGCTGGCGGACGTCCTCAGCGGCGAGCTCGGTGGCCTGCTGGTCGGTGGCGTCGACCCGGCCGACCTGCCCGACCCGCAGCTGGCCCTGGACGCCCTGGACGGCGCCGGTTTCGTCGTCTCCCTCGAGATCCGGACGAGCGCGGTCACCGAGCGCGCGGACGTCGTCCTGCCGGTCGCCCCGGTGGCTGAGAAGGGCGGCACCTTCTGGTCGTGGGAGGGGCGCGAGCGCCCGTTCGACACGGTGCTGGACTCCAGCGCCAACAGCGACTACCGGGTGCTCGACATGATCGCGGACGAGCTCGACGTGGTGCTCGGCCTGCACTCGCTGGACGCGGTCCGCGCGGAGGCGGCCGAGGTCGCCGTCTGGGACGGCGAGCGAGCCGCAGCGCCGGCCAAGGACGCGGCCGAGCCACCGTCCGTAGGACCGAACCAGGCCGTGCTCGCCACCTGGCACCTGCTGCTCGACGCGGGGAGCCAGCAGGACGGCGAGCCGTGGCTGGCGGGTACGGCACGTCGTCCGGTCGCCCGGCTGTCCGCCGCCACCGCGGCCGAGGTCGGCGTCGAGGACGGCGAGCTGGTCACCGTGACGTCCGAGCGGGGCTCGCTGACGCTGCCGCTGGCGGTCACCGACCTGCCGGACCGCGCGGTGTGGCTGCCGACCAACCAGACCGGGTTCGCCGTGCGCGCCACCTTGGGTGTCGATGCCGGCGCCGTCGTCACGCTGAGCAGGGGAGGTGTGCTGGCGTGAGCACTGCACTGTTCGCCGCGGACGGCGCCGCCGACTTCAGCCAGGACACGTGGTGGCTGGTGGTGGGCAAGGCCCTGGCCATCTTCGTGTTCCTGGTCGTCACCACGCTGCTGCTGATCTGGTTCGAGCGCCGGGTGATCGGGCGGATGCAGCAGCGTCCCGGCCCGAACCGGACCGGCCCGTTCGGCCTGCTGCAGACCCTCGCGGACGGCATCAAGCTGGCCCTGAAGGAAGACATCATCCCCAAGAACGCCCACAAGGCGGTCTTCATCGCGGCGCCGATCATCGCCGCCACGTGCTGCTTCATCGGGTTCGCGATCATCCCGTTCGGACCCTCCGTGTCCATCGCTGGGCACATGACGCCGTTGCAGCTGACCGACATCCCGGTCGCCGTCATCTTCGTGCTGGCCGTGGCGAGCGTGGGGGTCTACGGAATCCTGCTGGCCGGCTGGTCGTCGGGCTCGACGTACCCGTTGCTCGGCGGGCTGCGCTCCTCGGCGCAGATCGTCAGCTACGAGATCGCCATGGGCCTCTCGCTCATCCCGGTGTTCCTCTACGCGGGCTCGCTGTCGACGTCCGAGATCGTCTACGCGCAGACGCACCAGTGGTTCATCATCTCCGCGATCTTCTCGTTCGTGGTCTACGTCATCACGATGCTGGGCGAGACCAACCGCCTGCCGTTCGACCTGGCCGAGGGCGAGGGCGAGCTGACCGGCGGCTTCCACACCGAGTACTCGTCGCTGAAGTTCGCGCTGTTCTTCCTGGCCGAGTACGTCAACATGGTCACCGTCTCCGCGCTGGCGACCACGCTGTTCCTGGGTGGTTGGCGGGCACCGTGGCCGATCTCCACGATCAACGACGGGATGTTCAACACCGGCTGGTGGCCGGTGCTCTGGTTCGTCATCAAGCTCTGGATGTTCCTGTTCTTCTTCGTCTGGGTGCGTGGCTCGTTGCCGCGGGTGCGGTACGACCAGTTCATGCGGTTCGGCTGGAAGTTCCTCATCCCGACCAGCCTGCTGTGGATCATCGGCGTCGCGTTCATCCGCGCGATCCCGATGACCGACATCACCCGCCGCCAGCTCTTCCTCGGGATCGCCGTGGTCGGTGTGATCGCCATCGCCATCGTCTGGGTGATCGACGCGACCCGCAGTCCTGAGGAGGACGAGCAGGTCGGTTGGGAGCTCGGTGAGGTCGACCCGTTCGCCGGCGGACACCCCGTGCCCCCGCTGCCCGGCCAGACCGCGATGCTGACCCGTGGGGCACGGCCGAAGGTCGCCGCCCTGACCGCCGCCGGCGACCCCGACGACGAGCCCCTGCCCGAGGAGGATCCCCGTGGCTGACGACACCACTGGACGCGGTCGCGCGCAGTGGCGCGAGCCCCGCAAGAGCGACAACCCGGGAGTGCTGTCCCGGTTCGCGCCGCAGGTCGCCGGGTTCGGGGTGAGCTTCTCGACCATGTTCCGCAAGGTGGCCACCGAGGAGTACCCCGAGAAGCCCCGACCGACAGAGCCGCGCTACCACGGTCGGCACCAGCTCAACCGGCACCCGGACGGGCTGGAGAAGTGCATCGGCTGCGAGCTGTGCGCCTGGGCCTGCCCGGCGGACGCCATCTACGTCGAGGGCGCCGACAACACCGAGGGTGGGCGGTTCTCGCCGGGTGAGCGCTACGGACGCGTCTACCAGATCAACTACCTGCGCTGCATCTTCTGCGGCCTGTGCATCGAGGCCTGCCCGACGCGCGCGCTGACCATGACGAACGAGTACGAGCTGGCCGACGACTCCCGCGGCAAGCTCATCTTCGACAAGGACATGCTGCTCGCGCCGCTGCAGTCCGGCATGCTCGCGCCCCCGCACCCCATGCCCGACGGTGCGACCGACAAGAGCTACTACCGCGGCGAGGTCGTCAAGGCGACCACGGAGCAGCAGGCGTGGGTCGACCAGCAGGCCGAGGAGGTCGGCGGATGAGCGCGTTCGCGATGTCCGCCCAGGTGCTGGCGGCCGGCGACCCCGCCCCGGGCAGCGCCGAGACCGTGCTGTTCTGGGTGCTCGCGCCGGTCATGGTGATTGCGGCCCTCGGGCTGGTCTTCGCCAAGAAGGCCGTGCACGCGGCCCTCGGCATGGCGTTGGTCATGGTCAGCCTCGGCATCATCTACCTGGTGCAGGACGCCGACTTCCTCGGTGTCATCCAGGTGTTCGTCTACACCGGCGCCGTGATGATGCTCTTCCTGTTCGTGCTCATGCTGATCGGTGTCGACTCGGCCGACTCGTTGGTCGAGACGATCACCGCCCAGCGCTGGGTCGGTGCGCTGCTGGCGACCGGCCTCGGCATCCTGCTCATCGCCGGCATCGGTTCGGTGACCTTCGGTGCGCCGGCCGGGCTGGAGGAGGCGAACGCGGACGGCAACGTCAACGGCATCGCCGACCTGATCTTCGGCAAGTACGTCTGGGCCTTCGAGGTGACCAGCGCGCTGCTGATCACGGCGGCGCTGGGCGCGATGATCCTGGCCCACCGCGAGCAGCTCGGCATCAAGCGGACCCAGCGGGTGCAGTCCGAGGAGCGCTTCCGCTCCGGCCGGATGCCCTCGGGCCTGCCGGCCCCCGGTGTCTTCGCCCGGCACAACGCGGTCGACACGCCCGCGCTGCTGCCGGACGGGACGCCGAGCGAGCTGTCCGTGTCCCGGGTGCTGCGGGTGCGCGAGCAGGTCCGCGCCAAGGAGGAGTTCGACCAGGCCGTACCGGCCATCGAGGACGACGTCGAGCAGGGAGGCCGGCGATGAGCCTGGACAACTACCTGTACCTGTCCGCGATCCTCTTCTCCATCGGGTCGGCCACGGTGCTGCTGCGCCGCAACGCGATCGTCGTGTTCATGGGCGTCGAGCTGATGCTGAACGCGACCAACCTGCTGTTCGTGACCTTCGCTCGCATGCAGGGCACGTTGGACGGCCAGGTCGTCGCGCTGTTCGTGATGCTGGTGGCCGCCGCCGAGGTCGTGGTGGGGCTGGCGATCATCCTCAGCATCTTCCGCGCCCGCCGTTCGGCCTCCGTCGACGACGCCAACCTCCTCAAGCTCTGAGCACCAGAACCGGAACGGATTCGATACCCAGATGACGACCACATCGGTACTCGCGGCCGAAAGCGGCGTGCGCGCGGCGGACGTGACGTACGCCGCGGCCTCAGGGGTGTTCTCGATCACCTGGCTGATGATCGGCCTGCCGCTGCTCGGTGCCGCGGTGCTGCTGCTCGGCGGACGCAGGACGAACCGCTGGGGCCACCTGCTCGCCGTCGCGCTGTCCTGGGGCGCGTTCGTCGTCGCGCTGGTCCTGTTCGTCGCGATGCTCGGGAAGCCGTCCGAGGAGCGCGGATACGTCCAGAACCTGTACAGCTGGATCTCCGCCGGGTCGTTCAAGCTCGAGGCCGGGCTGATGCTCGACCAGCTGTCGGTCGCCTTCTGCCTGCTGATCACCTTCGTCGGCTCGCTGATCCTGGTCTACTCCGTCGCGTACATGGAGCACGACCCCGACCGGCGCCGGTTCTTCGCGTACCTGAACCTCTTCGTCGCCTCGATGCTGCTGCTCGTCTTGGCCGACAGCTACCTGCTGCTCTACGTCGGCTGGGAGGGCGTCGGTCTGGCGTCGTACCTGCTGATCGGCTTCTGGAACCAGAACTCGGCGTACGCGGCGGCGTCCAAGAAGGCCTTCGTGGCCAACCGGGTCGGTGACTTCGGGCTCTCCGTCGCGATCATGATCATGTTCGTGCAGTTCGGCGCGGTGGACTTCCAGTCCGTGTTCGCCGGCGCGGACGGCGCCTCCCAGGGAGCGGTGACCGCCATCGGCCTGATGCTGCTGCTCGGGGCCTGCGGCAAGTCCGCGCAGTTCCCGCTGCAGTCCTGGCTCGGCGACGCGATGGCCGGTCCGACGCCGGTGTCCGCGCTGATCCACGCGGCCACCATGGTGACCGCGGGGGTGTACCTCGTCGTCCGGTCCAACCCCATCTTCAACCTGACGCCGGACGCGCAGCTGGTCGTCGTCATCGTCGGCGCGATCACGCTGATCTTCGGGGCGATCGTCGGCTGCGCGAAGGACGACATCAAGAAGGCGCTCGCCGCCTCGACGATGAGCCAGATCGGCTACATGATGCTGGCCGCGGGCCTGGGGCCGGTGGGCTACGTCTTCGCGATCTTCCACCTGCTCAACCACGGCTTCTTCAAGGCGGGCATGTTCCTCGGCGCCGGTTCGGTCATGCACGGCATGAACGACCGCACGGACATGCGGCGCTACGGGATCCTGTCGACCGTCATGAAGATCACCTGGGTCACCTTCGGACTCGGCTGGCTCGCCATCATGGGGGTGCCGCCCTTCTCGGGCTACTGGAGCAAGGACAAGATCATTGAAGCAGCCTTCGTCGGTGAGGGCTGGCGCCCGTGGGTGTTCGGCGGCGCCGCCCTGATCGGGGCCGGGATCACGGCGTTCTACATGTCGCGGTTGTTCTTCATGACCTTCCACGGCAAGAAGCGCTGGGAGGACGACCAGCACCCGCACGAGTCCTCGCTGGTCATGACCATCCCGATGATGGTGCTGGCCGTCGGCTCGGCGTCCCTCGGCCTGATCCTCGGGCCGACGGGCTGGATCACCGACTGGCTGTCCCCGGTGGTCGGCCACCCGCCGCACGACGAGCCCGTGCTGCCCGTGCCGGTCATCGCCATCGGCACGCTGGTGCTCGTGGCTGTCGGCATCGTCCTGGCGTGGGCGCGCTACATCCGCGAGGCCGTCCCGCAGACCGCCCCCGTGGGCTCCCTGGCGACCCGCGCGGCCCGCCGCGACCTGTTCCAGGACGACGTGAACGAGGCCGTACTCATGCGTCCCGGCCAGCACCTGACCCGTTCGCTGGTCTTCGTCGACAACAAGGGCGTGGACGGCGCCGTCGGTGGTCTTGCCGCGTTCGTGGGCGGCACGTCTGCCCGATTGCGAAGGTGGCAGAACGGTTTCGTGCGGTCCTACGCGCTCAGCATGCTCGGCGGCGTGGTCGTCGTCCTGGTCGCCCTGGCGGTGATCCGATGAACGAGTTCCCGTGGATCACGGTGATCGGTGCCGTCCCGCTGGTCGGCGGTGCGCTGGTGGCGGCGCTGCCCGCGAGCCTGGCCTCGCGCGCCAAGCACGTCGCGCTGGCGGTCTCGGTGCTGACCCTCGCCCTCGTCGTGGCGATGGCGCTGAAGTTCGATCCGAACGGCGCGCAGTTCCAGTTCAGCGAGCAGCACGAGTGGATCAAGCAGTTCGGTGTGAGCTACGCCGTGGGCGTCGACGGCATCGCCCTGGTGCTGATCGCGCTGGCGGCCGCGCTGACCCCGGTGTGCATCCTCGCGGCCTGGCACGACGTCCCCGAGGTTGGTCGCCGCGAGCAGAACTACTTCGCGCTGATGCTGGTTCTCGAGACGTTCATGGTCGGCGTCTTCGCGGCCACTGACGTGTTCCTGTTCTACGTCTTCTTCGAGGCGATGCTGATCCCCGTCTACTTCCTGATCGGGTCCTTCGGTGGCGCGCAGCGCCAGTACGCCGCGGTGAAGTTCCTGCTGTACTCGCTGGCCGGCGGGCTGGTCATGCTCGTCGCTGTCATCGCGCTGTACTTCGCCGGCCCTGGCGGCCCGCAGGGCTTCC
The DNA here is from genome assembly GCF_039541115.1 of Angustibacter luteus. Lineage (NCBI taxonomy): Bacteria > Bacillati > Actinomycetota > Actinomycetes > Kineosporiales > Kineosporiaceae > Angustibacter > Angustibacter luteus. Next base: position 1,067,907 of record NZ_BAABFP010000002.1, on the reverse strand, counting down.
TGCTCAGCAACCTGACCGGCCTGCACATGGGCGTGGGTGCCGAGCGGCTGATGTTCCTCGGCTTCTTCTTCGCGTTCGCGGTCAAGGCGCCGATGTTCCCGGTGCACACCTGGCTGCCGGACGCCGCGTCCGAGGCGCCGCCGCCCGTCGCGGTGCTGCTGGTCGGCGTGCTCGACAAGGTCGGCACCTTCGGGATGATCCGGTTCTGCCTGCCGCTGTTCCCGGACGCCGCGAAGTGGGCGACCCCGGTGGTCATCGTGCTGGCGCTGATCTCCATCGTCTACGGCGCGCTGCTGGCGATCGGACAGACCGACGTCATGCGCCTGATCGCGTACACCTCGATCTCGCACTTCGGCTTCATCGTGCTCGGCATCTTCGCGATGACCTCGCCGGGGCAGACCGGCTCGACGCTGTACATGGTCAACCACGGCTTCTCCACCGCGGCACTGTTCCTGGTCGCGGCGATGCTGACGACCAGGCGGGGCTCGCGGCGCATCCCCGACTTCGGTGGGTGGCAGCGGGTCACGCCGCTGGTGGCCGGCGTGTTCCTGGTCGCCGGCCTGTCGAGCCTGGCGCTGCCCGGCCTGTCGAGCTTCGTCAGCGAGTTCCTGGTGCTGGTGGGGACGTTCTCGCGCTACCCGGCGGCGGGGGTGGTGGCGACCGTGGGCATCATCCTGGCGGCCATCTACATCCTGCTGATGTACCAGCGCATGATGACGGGGCCCAAGCCCGAGTCGGCCGCCGGCACCCACGACCTGACCGCCCGCGAGGCGTGGGTCGTGGCGCCGGTGATCGCGGCCATCATCGGGCTCGGGTTCTTCCCGAACGTGGTGCTGGACGTCGTCAACCCGGCCGTGAAGCACACCATGACCCAGGTGGGGGTCACCGACCCGGCACCGAAGGTCGCCCCCGAAGCTGAAGGGACCGCGAAGTGACCGCCGCGCTGGTGACGGCCGAGGTGCACGCGCCCTCGATCTCCTACCACCTGGTCGCCCCGATGCTCATCGTGCTGGGGGGCGCGCTGCTCGGCGTGCTGGTCGAGGCCTTCGCGCCGCGCCGGTCGCGGTACGTCATCCAGGTGCCGCTGACCCTGGTCGCGCTGGCCGCGGCGTTCGTCGCCGTCGTCCTGGCGTCCGGGCACACCAAGTCCACGACGGCAGCCGGTGCCGTGGTCGTGGACGCACCGGCCCTGTTCTTCCAGGGCACCATCCTGCTGCTGTCGCTCCTCGCCGTGCTCACCATGGCCGAGAGGTTCGACGGCAACGAGGGGGACGCGTTCGTCTCCACCGCGGCCAGCGTCCCCGGCTCGTCGTACGAGGCGTCCAGCTCGCGCGCCGGGTGGCTGCAGACCGAGGTGTTCCCGCTGACGCTGCTGTCCGTCGGCGGCATGATGCTCTTCCCCGCCTCGAACGACCTGCTGCTGCTCTTCGTCGCCCTCGAGGTCTTCTCGTTGCCGTTGTACCTGCTCTGCGGGCTGGCGCGTCGCCGGCGCCTGCTCTCCCAGGAGGCCGCGCTCAAGTACTTCCTGCTCGGGGCGTTCTCGTCGGCGTTCTTCCTGTTCGGCTCGGCCCTGCTGTTCGGCTTCGCGGGCTCGCTGAACCTCAGCGCCATCGCGACCGCGATCAGCAGCCGCGGCGACGCCGACGCGCTGATGCTGATCGGCGTCGCGATGGTCTCGATCGGCCTGCTGTTCAAGGTCGGCGCGGTGCCGTTCCACGCCTGGACGCCGGACGTCTACCAGGGCGCGCCCACTCCGGTCACCGGCTTCATGGCGGCGTGCACCAAGGTGGCCGCGTTCGGCGCCATGCTGCGGGTCTTCTACATCGGCATCGGGCCGTCGCGCTGGGACTGGCAGCCCATCATCTGGGCGGTGGCCATCGCCACGATGATCATCGGCTCGGTGCTCGCGATCACCCAGACGGACATCAAGCGCATGCTCGCCTACTCCTCGATCGCGCACGCCGGCTTCATCCTCGTCGGGGTGCTCGCGTTCGACCGCACCGGTCTGGCCGGCTCGATGTTCTACCTCGCGGCGTACGGCTTCACCACGATCGGCGCGTTCGCGGTGGTCACGCTGGTGCGGGACAGCGCGGGGGAGGCCACTCACCTGTCGCAGTGGGCCGGGCTGGCCCGCCGTTCGCCGGTGCTGGCGGCCGTGTTCACCTTCTTCCTGCTCGCCTTCGCCGGGATCCCGCTGACGTCGGGCTTCACCGGCAAGTTCGCCGTGTTCTCGGCGGCGATCGGGCACGGTGGCACCTGGCTGGCTGTGGTCGGCGTCGTGTGCAGCGCGATCGCGGCGTTCTTCTACGTCCGGATTATCGTGCTCATGTACTTCTCCGACCCGGACGTCGAGGGCACGGTGGTCGCCGCGCCCAGCGCGTTCACCACGGTGGCCATCGGTGTCGGCGTCCTGATGACCCTGGTGCTGGGGGTGCTGCCCGGACCGCTGCTGGACCTGGCGAGCCGGTCGGCACTGTTCCTGCCGTGAGCGCCGCCCCGGGCGGCGCGAGCTCCTTCGGGCTGCCCTTCGACGACCCGGCGCTCGAGGCCACGGTCGAGGAGGCGATGGCCCGGGTCGAGGCGTCCCTGCGCGAGTCGGTGGGCCACGTGGACAACTACATCGCCACCGCGGCGGGGCACCTGCTCGAGGCTGGCGGCAAGCGGTTCCGACCCCTGCTGACCGTGCTGTCGTCCCAGGCGGGACCGCACGCCGGCAAGGTCCTGGACGATGTCGTCAAGGCCGCGGTGGTGGTCGAGCTGACCCACCTCGCGTCCCTGTACCACGACGACGTGATGGACGAGGCGCTGCTGCGCCGGGGCTCGCAGAGCGCGAACTCGCGGTGGGGCAACACGGTCGCGATCCTCACCGGGGACCTGCTGTTCGCGCGCGCGTCGCAGGTGGTCGCCGACCTGGGGGCCGAAGCCGTTCGGGTGCAGGCCATGACCTTCGAGGTGCTCTGCTCGGGGCAGATCCGCGAGACGGTGGGTCCGGCCGAGGGGCAGGACCCGGTGGAGCACTACCTGACCGTGCTGGCTGAGAAGACCGGCGTCCTGATCGCGACGTCCTGCCGGTTCGGTGCCTGGTTCGGCGGGGCGGACGACGCGACGACCGAGATCCTGCGGGTGTACGGCGAGCGGATCGGCGTCGCGTTCCAGCTGGCCGACGACCTGATCGACCTGGCGTCGGAGTCGGGCCAGTCCGGCAAGACCCCCGGGACCGACCTGCGCGAGGGGGTCGCGACCCTGCCCGTGCTGTACGCCCAGGAGTCCACCGACCCGGCGGACGCCCGGCTGCTGGAGCTGCTGGCCGGCCCGCTGACGGACGACGCGCTGCACGCCGAGACCCTGGGTCTGCTGCGGGCGCACCCGGCGATGGAGCGGGCCCGGGTGACCACCCGGCAGTGGGCGCAGGACGCCCGCGCGGTGCTCGAGGCGCTGCCGCAGGGCCAGGTCCGCACGGCGCTGTCGCTGCTCGCCGACGGCGTCGTCGACCGCTCCGCCTGACCTTCCCGCTCCGCCGCCCACCACCCCGAATAGCGGCCTATCCGGGCTCACTCGGCGTCGTCCAGCCCGAATATGCCGCTTTCTGGGGTGACGGCGGGCGATGGCGGCCTGACAAGTGACTGGCGTGGCGCTTGACGGGAATGTCCGGATAGCCGCAGAATGTGCGAGCTGGGCGTCGTGGGGCCACAAGGGACGTCCAGCAGGAGGGGTGATCGTGGACGTCGCGTTGCTGCACGCCTTCGTGCAGGTGTCAGAGATCGGGTCCATCTCGGAGGCCGCGCCCGCGCTGGGGTACTCCCAGCCGGGACTGAGCCAGCGGATCCAGACGCTCGAGCGCCGGTTGGGCTGTCGGCTGTTCGAACGTGGTCCGCTCGGGGTGCGGCTCACGGACCGGGGTGAAGCGGTGCTGCCCTATGCCCGCATCATGATCGGGGTGGCCGACGCCTTGCGGGCCGAGGCGCGGCGGGACTGACGGACGGCGTCCACGGTCAGGACGACGAGCGCCGCCCAGACGATCCCGAAGCCGACCCATCGCGAGGGTGGCACGGTCTCGTCGAGGACCAGCACGCCGCAGATCAGCTGCAGCACCGGGGTGATGAACTGCAGCAGGCCCATGGTGACCAGTGGCACCCGCCGCGCTCCGGAGGCGAAGAGCAGCAGCGGGACGACGGTGACGATGCCGGTCGAGGCCAGCAGCAGCCAGTGCCCGGGAGCCTGCTCGGTGAACGTGCCTCGTCCGGTGACCTCGAGCCAGACCATGGCCGCAGCGGCCAGCGGGAAGAGCACCGCGGTCTCGGTCGTCAGGCTGGCGACCGCGCCGACGTTGACCCCGACGCGCTTCTTGAGCAGCCCGTAGGTCGCGAACGAGAACGCCAGTGCGAGGGCGATCCACGGCGGGTGCCCGTACCCGGCGGTGAGGACGACGACCGCGACCGCCCCCAGGCCGACGGCCGCCCACTGCAGCCCGCGCAGCCGCTCACGCAGCACGACGACCCCGAGCAGGACGGTGACCAGCGGGTTGATGAAGTAGCCGAGCGCGGCCTCGACGGCCTGGCCGCTGTTGACCCCGTAGACGTACACGCCCCAGTTCACGGCGATGCAGGACGCCGCCAGGGCCAGCCACGCGACCTGTCGGGGGTTGCGCAGCATCGCCCGGACCCAGCCGACCTGCCGGGTGACGGCCAGGATGACGAGGCAGACCAGCAAGGACCAGACGACGCGGTGCACGACGATCTCGATGGCACCGGCCGGGATGAGCGCGTGGAAGTACAGCGGGAAGATGCCCCACAGGAGGAAGGCGCCAGCGCCGTACGCCGTGCCGAGTCGGACGTCGCGGGTGTCGTCGGGGTCGGGACTGCTCACGCCCCGGCGCCGACCGTCCACGTGTCGTTGCCCGAGATGAGCGACTGCAGCGCCTCGGTGGTCGGCGGGCCGTCCGCACTGGCGGTGGTGACCTGCTCGCGCACCAGGTCGTCGTACGTGGCCCGGTCGACGTCCCGGAAGACCCCGACCGGCACGTGCGCCATGTCGGGGGTGTCCAGCCGCGAGATGGCGAAGGCGAGCGTCGGGTCGTCGGCGTGCGCGTCGTGCGTGACGACGTCCGCCGGGTCGGCCTCGGTGGCCGGCACGACGCCGAGGCGCCCGTTCCGCCCGCGGATGACGACCTGCTGGCCCTCGCCCTCGCCGATGGTCAGGGGCTCACCGTGCCGCAGGTGCAGGAGCCGGGCCTCGGCGGAGTCGCGGTCCTTGAGGACCGCGAACGCGCCGTCGTTGAAGATGGGGCAGTTCTGGTAGATCTCGACCAGGGCGGTGCCCCGGTGCTGGGCGGCGGCGCGCAGAACCTCGGTGAGGTGCTTGCGGTCCGAGTCCAGGGTGCGCGCGACGAACGTCGCCTCGGCGCCGAGGGCGAGCGACACCGGGTTGAACGGGTTGTCGACCGAACCGGCCGGCGTCGACTTGGTGACGGTGCCCGGCTCGGACGTCGGGGAGTACTGCCCCTTGGTGAGCCCGTAGATCCGGTTGTTGAACAGCAGGATCTTCAGGTTCACGTTGCGCCGCAACGCGTGCACGAGGTGGTTGGCGCCGATGGACAGCGCATCGCCGTCCCCCGTCACCACCCAGATCGACAGGTCGGGCCGTGACACGGCGAGCCCGGTCGCGATGGCCGGCGCGCGGCCGTGGATCGAGTGCATGCCGTAGGTGTTCATGTAGTACGGGAAGCGACTGGAGCAGCCGATGCCCGAGATGAACACGACGTTCTCGCGACGCAGGCCGAGCTCCGGCAGGAAGCCCTGCATCGTGGCCAGTACCGCGTAGTCGCCGCAGCCCGGGCACCAGCGCACCTCCTGGTCGGAGGTGAACTCCTTCTTCGTCTGTGCCGCAGCGCCTTCCGGCAACGTCGGCACGTCGGCCAACCCGGACGTGCGGCCCGGCATGCCGAGGTCGATGCTCATGCCTGCTCCTTCAGCTCGCGGGCGTCGGTGGCGGCGAGCTCGGTGACGGCCGAGCTCAGCACGCCCACCAGCTCGTGCGTCGTGAACGGCATCCCGCGCACCTGGTTGTAGCCCTGCACGTCGACCAGGAACCGCCCGCGCAGCAGCAGGGAGAGCTGCCCGAGGTTCATCTCGGGCACGATCACCCGACGGTAGGCGCGCAGCACGTCGCCGGTGTTGGTGGGCATGGGGTTGAGGTGGCGCAGGTGCGCCTGGGCGATCCGCAGGCCGCGGCCGCGGGCCTCGCGGACGGCGGCCGAGATCGGCCCGTACGTCGAGCCCCAACCGAGTACCAGGACGTCGGCGGTGCGGCCGCTCGCATCTGCGGGGTCGTCGACCACGAGCGGCCCCGCCGAGTCGGCGATGCCGTCGACCTTGGCCTGGCGCAGGCGCACCATGCGGTCGTGGTTGGCGGGGTCGTAGGAGATGTCCCCGGTGACGTCGGCCTTCTCGATGCCGCCGACCCGGTGCTCCAGCCCCGGCGTGCCCGGCACGGCCCACGGCCTAGCCAGCGTCTGCGGGTCGCGCAGGTAGGGGTGGAACACGGGCCTGCCGGCGTCGTCCGTCGCGTTCGGTGAGGTGGCCAGCTCGACCGTCATGTCAGGGATCGCGTCGATGTCCGGGATCCGCCACGGCTCGGAACCGTTGGCCAGGTAGCCGTCCGAGAGCAGCAGCACCGGCGTGCGGTACGTCGTGGCGATCCGGACCGCCTCGATCGCGGCGTCGAAGCAGTCCGCGGGCGAGCTCGGGGCCACGATCGGGACCGGCGCCTCACCGTTGCGGCCGTACATCGCCTGCAGCAGGTCGCTCTGCTCGGTCTTGGTGGGCAGGCCGGTCGACGGGCCACCGCGCTGGACGTCGCAGATCACCAGGGGCAGCTCGAGCGAGACCGCGAGGCCGATCGTCTCGGACTTCAGGGCGATGCCCGGGCCTGACGTCGTGGTCACGCCGACGGCGCCGCCGAAGGCCGCGCCGAGCGCCGCCCCGATGCCGGCGATCTCGTCCTCGGCCTGCAACGTCGTGACGCCGAAGCGCTTCAGCCCGGACAGCGCGTGCAGGACGTCGGACGCCGGGGTGATGGGGTACGAGCCGAGCACCAGCGGGCGACCGACCCGGTGCGCGCCCACCACCAGGCCGAACGCGAGCGCGGCGTTCCCCGTGATGTTGCGGTACGTCCCGGCCTGCATCGGCGCCGGCGCGATCGAGTAGCGGACCGCGAAGTCCTCGGTGGTCTCGCCGTAGTTCCAGCCGGCGTGCAGCGCGGCCAGGTTGGCCTTGAGGATCTCCGGCTTCTTGGCGAACTTGGCGTGCAGGAAGGACTCAGTGCCCTCCGTCGGCCGGTCGTACAGCCACGACAGCAGCCCGAGGGCGAACATGTTCTTCGCCCGTTCCTTCTCCTTGCGGGTCAGGTCGTAGTCGGCCAGCGCCTCGACGGTGATCGAGGTCAGCCCCACGGCGTGCACGTGGTACGAGTCGAGCGAGCCGTCGTCCAGCGGGTTGGCGGCGTAGCCGACCTTCGCCAGGTTGCGCTTGGTGAACTCGTCGGTGTCCAGCAGCACCATGGCGCCGCGTGGCACGTCCAGGATGTTGGCCTTGAGGGCAGCCGGGTTCATCGCGACCAGGACGTCCGGCGCGTCACCGGGGCTGAGGACGTCGTGGTCGGCGAAGTGCAGCTGGAAGCTGGAGACGCCGGGCAGGGTGCCCTGCGGGGCGCGGATCTCGGCCGGGAAGTTCGGCAGCGTCGACAGGTCGTTGCCCAGGGCCGCCGTCTCGGAGGTGAACCGGTCCCCGGTGAGCTGCATGCCGTCGCCGGAGTCGCCAGCGAAACGGATCACCACTCGATCGAGCTTGCGGACCTGCTTGCCACTCGTGGGGTGCTTCATCTGCGCCGTCATCGCCTCGCTGAACCGGAAACATGCTTCCTACGCCATCGTAGGTCGCCCACGATGCGGATGCTCGTCTGACCGGCATCTGGACGGGAGAAGTTTCGGTCCATGGCGGCCGATCGGGAGTAACGTGTCGTGCCGCAGGGGTACGACGTTCGCGCAGGGAGTGGGCGGTACGCGGGCACACAGCGGATACCAGCACGAGGCGCTGCTCTACTCCGGCGACTCGCAGTTCCTCGACGGCATCGTGGGGTTCGTCCGGGACGGGCTCGAGCTCGGGCAGCCGTGCCTGGTCGCGGTGCCCCGCCCCCGCCTCGCGGGCCTCGCGGACGCCCTCGGCAGCGACGCCCGCGACGTGCAGCTCGTGGACATGACCGACCTCGGCGACAACCCGGCCCGGATCATCCCGGCGTGGCGTGAGTTCCTGGACCGGCAGGGCCCGCACGGCACCCCCGTGCGCGGCGTCGGTGAGCCCATCTGGTCCGGCCGGGCCGACGCCGAGCTCGCCGAGTGCGCGCTGCACGAGGCACTGCTCAACGTCGCCGTCGGGCCTGACGAGCCCCTGTGGCTGCGCTGCCCCTACGACGTGGCCCGGCTGGGCGACGGCGCGCTGCAGGGGGCGCGACAGAGCCACCCCGCGGTGATCGAGGGCGGCAGCCGCCGCACCAGTCAGGCGTACGGCGGAGCGGACCTCGTCGACGAGCTGTTCGCGGCATCGCTGCCCGACCCGCCGTCCGAGCACCTGTGCCGCGAGTTCGCGAGTGGTGACCTGGTCGACCTCCGCCGCCAGGTCGGGTCCTACGCGCGCGCCGCCGGGCTGGCCCCCATGCGGACCGATGACCTGGTGCTGGCCGTTGCCGAGCTCAGCACGAACAGCCTCCGGCACGGGGCCGACCACGGCGTGCTGCGGATCTGGCGGACGGACGAGCACCTGGTGTGCGAGGTCCGGGACGACGGGCACATCGGCGACCCGATGATCGGACGCCGGGCCCCGGGCACCGACCACGAGGGCGGCCGCGGGGTGTGGATCGCCAACCAGCTGTGCGACCTGGTGCAGGTCCGCTCGTCCGACCAGGGCACCGTGGTCCGGGTGCTCGTGCGGTTCGGCCCGACCACCGTCGGCCCGACGACCGACTCGCTAGGGTGACGGCGTGCAGGAGCTGCCGCCGTACGCCGTGGTCGGACTCGTCGTCCTGACCGGCGTCGCGCTGTTCCTCGCCGGCACCCAGGGCACCCGTCTGCTGCGGCCGACGGCCCCCACGCCCGGCAAGCTGACGACGTACGAGTGCGGCGTCGACCCCGTCGGCGACGGCTGGGCGCAGTCGAACATCCGGTACTACCTGTACGCCTACCTCTACGTGGTGTTCGCGGTGGACGCGATGTACCTGCTGCCGTGGGCGACCGTGCTCACGCTGCCCGGTTTCGGCTGGCGCACGCTCGTCGAGATGGGGGTCTTCCTCGCCGTGCTGGCCGTCGGGTTGGCGCACGCCTGGCGGCGCGGCCTGCTGCGCTGGGTCTGAGCGGGTCCGGTCGGGCGAAGAACCCACCCGAACCCCTTCTGAGGGCGGCGCCGTCCCCCTAGGATTCCGTCGACCCGGGCGGCCACGGTGGCCGGCGCCGCGTCGGGGAGAGTCGATGCGCCGGTCGTCCGTGCTCGCTGTCGTGGCGGCTGGCGTGGGCGTCGTGCTGGTCCCGCTGGCCACCCCCGTGCGGTCTGCTCGGGCGGACGTCGCCCCCTACCCGCCGGCGGCCACGGCGGTCGCCGACCCGGTGGGCACCCAGGTGGTGCCCCGCCGGTTGGACAGTGACCCGGTGCCCTCGCCGATCCTGGCGGCGTCGGCCGCCAACCGCCTGCTCCAGGTGCTCGACGTGAAGGGGTGCCCGCGGCTCGCGTGGCAGCAGCACGACCAGGCCTCGCACATCTGGGACGACGGCGCGGCCTGCCCGCAGGTGCGTGGGGTGTGGTCGTCCGAGGGACGGGCGGTCGTCGATCTCGGCGCTCCGGGCTCCGTCGTCCTGGCGGACCTGTCCACGGGTTCGGCGAGTCTCGTGGAGCGCATCGCGGGCGCCACCATGCTCGCCGCGACGCCGGACGGCTGGGTCGACTGGGACGCAGCCAGCGCGTCGGTGGTCCGCCACCACCTGGATGGCACGTCCGAGTCAGTCCCGCTGCCGAGCATGCTCGGTGGCGACCTGACCCTGCCGCCGCAGCCGCCGACGGACGCGCGCGGGCCGGCCGCGGCCGACGCGACCGGGGTCGTGGCGGTCCTGGACTTCAGTGGCAGGGCGCGCCTGGTCTGGCTGCCGTTCGACGGCTCGACGGCCACGGCGCTCACCTCCGGGTTGGCACCGGAGGCTCGGGTCTGGGTGACGGAGCACTCGGTCGTATGGCGCGACTCAGCCACGACCAGCTACCTGGCGCGCCGCCCGAAGACGGGCGGGACGTCGGTCTTTCGCAGCGTGGGTACCGGCGTGCAGAGCGTCGCGGTCGACGACGTGTCCTGGGCGTGGACCAGCCGGGACGCGTCCGGCGTCCGGCACGGCTTCGTCGCCGGCCTGGACCGGACCCTCCCACCGGTGCGGATCGGCGACCTCCCGGCCACGTCGGTGGCCTCGGACGGGACCGACTACTGGATGACGGTCGGCGCGCAGGGCCGGCCCGCGGAGGTCTACCGGGTGAGTCGGAGCGGGGTCAGCGACCGCGTCGCCGACCTGGGGCCCGCGTGGCAGCGGGTGCGGGAACTCGCCTTCGACGGTTCGAACGCCAGCTGGCTGGTCGCCCAACCCGCCGACCAAGCTGCCGACCAGCCGGTGTCGTCGGTTCTGGTGCCGGCGTCCGGGGCGGTCGGCGCCGAGGTCCGGACCCTGTCTCCCGCAGCCGACGAGACGTCGGCGTTGTCCGGCGCCTCGGGCCGGTTGGCGTTCGTGGGGGCGGGACCTGAGGTCAGCGTCGTCGACCTCACCCCCGCCTCTCCCGTCCTGGTCGGCTCGTTCGCGGCCGGTGGCGCGACCGGACCGGTACCCGACCTGACCGCCCGGACGGTCCTGGTGAACGGCGCGATGCGCGACTTCGCCGGGACGTCCTACGGGAACGCGCTGGGTGCGGTGACCGGCGCCCTGTTCGGCCGCAGCTTCGTCTGGTCGACCGACGACGGCGCGGTCTGGCGACGGGTGGGTGCCGGCAACGTCGTGCCGGTGCTGCCGGCGGTGTGCTCGACGCACTGCCCCGCGAGGGTCGGGATCTGGGGTGACACCGCAGTGGTGCAGCCAGCTTCGGGGCCCCTGCTGGTCGTGTCGCTGCGGACCGGTGAGCGGCGGGAGCTGCCGGCCATCGAGGACCTGCCCGACCCGGCGGGCAGTACCGCCGGTCCGCGACCGCTCGAGCTCGAGGACGGAGTCCTCGCCTGGGTCGCGCCGACCGGGACGCGCGAGGGGACGGTCCGGCTGATGGACCTGCGGGCGAGCGAGCCTCGACCGGTGGACGTCGCCCGGGCCATCGTGCTGCCGGGTCAGGCGTCGGTGCAGCTGGCCGGCGGCAAGGTCGCCTGGGTCGGGCTCTCGGACGGCGCGATCCGGCTGGCGCCCGCCGCCGCCGCGGTCGGCCGACCGGTCGGCGCTGCCCTCGTGGACTCCTCCGTCCCGCCATCGGCGTTCTCCCCCAACGGGGACGGCCGCAGCGACACGTGGTCGGCCGCGGGCGAGGCGTCGGCCCCGCTGGCCTCGGTTCGGATGGAGCTGCGTCGGGGGACGACGCTCGTGGCCTCGGTGCCGGGGACGTCGACGGCCGGTCGTTGGACTGTGCGGTGGGACGGTCGCTCGTCCAGCGGCGCCTGGGCCGCGGACAGCCCGTACACGTGGCGCCTGGTGGCGACGGCGGTGAACGGGCAGCCCGTGCTCGATCCGGCGACGGGCGCCCCGCCGTCCGGCACGGTGAACCTGCGCCGGGTGCTGCCGAGGGTCACCATCACCGCACCGGCCGTGTCGGCGACCGCCGTGACCGGCATCCCGTTCCCGGTCCGCTGGGGCACCACCACGACGCAGCCGAGCTGGTCACCCGTGACCTACCAGGTCCGGGTCCGTCCTTACTGGGACGGCGGCCCCGTCGTCGGCACGGCCCCCTGGCGCTACCTGCCCGCCACCACGGCAACGCGCACGACGTTCGACTACCGGCGCTACGCCGACACCCTCGGCTGGCCGGAGCCCGCCTGGCAGCTGCAGGCCCGGGCGGTGGCCCCCGGCGGCGCCACGGGGCCGTGGTCGGCCTCGGCGTACGCGAGCGTGCCGGTCGACGACGCCCAGCGGGGTGGTGGTGCCGTCCGGTACTACGGCAGCTGGACGGCGCAACGCGTCGCGGGTGCCTTCCTGGGGACCCAGCACCGGACCTCGGCTCGGGGTGCGTCCGTCTACTTCCGGATCCAGAACAGGGCGGGTCACGTCTCGGCAGTGATGACCACGTGCCCGGCGTGCGGCCGCGTCCGGGTCTGGGTCGACAACGCGTACCCGATCTACGTGGACACGTACTCCCGCACGGTCGGCCGCCGCAAGGTGGTGCTCACCCGGACGACCCGCTCGAGGAACGAGCCCTACGTCACGATCGAGAACCTGGCGACCAGGGGCCGGCCCTTCGCGTACGTCGACGCTGTCGCGTTCCAGCCCTAGCGGCGCCTACTTCGGCGGGAGCGAGCGGGCGAAGGCGAGCCCGACGTCCACCCACTGCTGCAGGTCCGCGTCGTCGTCGACCGCCTCGGGCTGCACGTGCAGCCAGCCGTCCATCGCACGGCCGCGCATCTCGAACGGCCGCACGTGCGGGCGGCTGGTCAGGTCCGGTGCATCGGCCGGGTCGATCCGCAGCAGCAGGCCGCCCTGGCCGCTGGCGCTCACCGCCAGGTGGCCGTGCACCAGGAAGGCCAGTCCGCCGAACATCGCCTTCTCGCTCAGCCCCGGCTCACCCGCGACGGCCTGGCGGATCCGCTCGGCCAAGCGCTCGTCGTACGCCATCACTCCAGTATGGCGGCCGGACCGTCCGGCGGCTCCTCGCCCCACGGGCGTACGGTCGTCCGCGTGCGCCCACCGGACACGGCCTTCGCCGACCCCCGCCTTGCCGTCCTGTACGACGTCTTCGACGACGACCGCCGCGACCTCGACGCGTACGAGGCCATCGTGGACGAGGTCGGTGCCAGGACCGTCGTCGACATCGGGTGCGGCACAGGGTCTCTGGCTGTACGGCTCGCTGCACTCGGCCTGCGCGTCATCGGGGTCGATCCGGCCCTGGCGTCGCTCGAGGTGGCGCGGTCGAAGCCGCACGCCGACCAGGTCGAGTGGGTGCATGGTGATGCCACCGTCCTCGATGGGCGGCCCGTCGGGGCCGACCTGGCCGTGATGACGGGCAACGTGGCCCAGGTGTTCGTCGACGACGCGGACTGGTCCGCGACCCTGGACTCGGTGCGGGGGTGCCTGCGTAACGAGGGCTGGTTCGTCTTCGAGACGCGCAGGCCGCAGGCCCGCGACTGGGAGCACTGGGACATCGCCCCGACGTCCGTGGTGCTGCCGTCGGGCGAGCGAACGGTCGTCTCGCGCACGGTGATCGCGGTGGAGCCGCCGTTGGTCACGTTCGAGTCGACCACGGTCGTCGCCGGTGAGCAGGTGACCTCCGCGTCGACCCTGCGCTTCCGGGAGCCCCAGGAGATCGAGGACGACCTAGCGGGACACGGGTTTCGGGTCGTCGAGGTGCGTGAGGCGCCGGACCGCCCCGGCAAGGAGCTCGTGTTCGTCGCGCGCCGCGGCTAGAGCCGGCCGGCGTCCACGACGCGGCGCAGGAACTGCTGGGTGCGTACCTCGCGCGGGTCGCCGAACACCTGCTCGGGCGGGCCGGACTCGCAGACCTGCCCGCCGTCCAGGAAGACCACCTGGTCCGCGACGTCGCGGGCGAACGACATCTCGTGCGTCGCCATCAGCATGGTCATGCCGTCGTCCTTGAGGTCGCGCAGCATCGCGAGCACCTCGCCGACCAGCTCGGGGTCGAGCGCGCTGGTCACCTCGTCCAGCAGCATGAGTACGGGCTTGGTGGCCAGCGCCCGGGCCACCGCGACGCGTTGCTGCTGACCGCCGGACAGCTCGTCCGGCCACGCCTTCGCCTTGTCCTGCAGGCCGACCCGGCGCAGCAGGGCCATCGCCTCGTCCTCGGCCTGGTCGCGGCTCACGCCGTGCACCTTGCGCGGGGACAGGGTGATGTTGTCCAGCACCCGCAGGTGCGGGAACAGGTTGTACGCCTGGAACACGATGCCGATCCGGGCCCGGACGGCGTCCGCGTCGACCCTGGGGTCGGCGACGTCGTCCCCGGCCAGCTCGATCACGCCGTCGTCCACCACCTCGAGGAGGTCGATGCAGCGCAGCAGCGTGGACTTGCCTGATCCTGACGCGCCGATCAGCGCGATGCACTGGTGCGGGTCGACGTCCAGGTCCAGACCATTCAGGACGACGTTGCTGCCGTAGGCCTTGCGCAGCCCCTGGACGCGCAGCAGGTGCTCACTCACGGCACACCTCCCGCGCCCTGCCAGCCCTGCCGCCGCGCCACCCGGTCGGTCAGCCGGGTCAGCGGGATGGTCAGCAGCACGAAGCAGATGCCGGCCACGACGTACGGCGTGAAGCTCGCGTACTCGGCCTGCGCGATCTGCGCGGCCCGGATGGCGTCGATGACGCCGAGGATGGAGATCAGGCCGGAGTCCTTCTGCAGGCTGACCAGGTCGTTCAGCAGGGGCGGGACGACGCGCCGAACGGCCTGCGGCACGACGACGTACCGCATGGTCTGCGGGTACGACAGGCCGAGCCCGCGGGCCGCGGCCAGCTGGCTCGGGTGCACGGACTCGATGCCGGCGCGGAAGACCTCGGCGACGTACGACGAGTACGTGAGCACCAGGGCCACGCAGCCGTAGAACAGCACGCTGCTCGGCAGCCCCTGCAACCGCAGGCCGGGCACCCCGAAGCCGACCAACAGCAGCACCAGCAGCAACGGCATGCCACGGAACAGGTCGACGTACGCCGTCGCGAAGGCGCGCAGCGGGAAGAACACCGGCCCGCGCAGGGTGCGCATGATCGCCAGCGCCATCCCGAAGATCAGGATGAAGACGGCGCACACGACCATGATCCGGACGTTCAGCCAGAGCCCGACCAGGATGTCCGGCAACGAGGCCTTGGCGACGTCCCAGTCGAAGAAGCTCGCCTTGACCCGCGGCCAACCGGGGCTGTTGACCAGCACCGTAAGCACGACACCGACGACGACCAACGTGCTGACCAGGCCGATCAGGGCCGATCGGGTGGCCCGCCGACGCCGGTAGGCGAGCCGGTCGACCTGGCGGGCCGACGGCGCGTAGCCGCTCACGTCGGTCGCGCTCACTTCAGCACAGGCGCCCCGGCCGTGCTGGTCAGCCACTGCTGCTCGAGCTTGTCCAGGGTGCCGTCGGCGCGCAGCGCGTCGACCGCCTGCGAGACGCACGCGGTGAGTGCGCTGCCCTGGTCCAGCACCATGCCGAACTGCTCGGGCGTGCCCGTCGTCGGGATCTGGCCGACGAGCTTGCCGTCCTTCAGGTCGGCGGCGGCCAGGTACAGGCCGGTGGGCAGGTCGACGACCAGGGCGTCGATCTGACCGTTCTGCAGCGCGGCCTTCGCGTCGTCGTTCGTGTTGTAGACGGCGACCTTCTGCTCGGGGTCGATCGTCTGGGTGGCGGCGGTGTAGCTGGTCGTGCCGACCTGCGCGCCGAGCTTGAGCTTCTTCAGGTCCGCGATGCTGGTGGCGCCGTCGGCCTTGCTGCCCTTGACGGTCACCACGGCCTGCGCGACGTCGTAGTAGCCGGACGAGAAGTCCAGGTTCTTCTTCCGCTCGGGCGTGATCGAGATCTGGTTGATGTCGACGTCGAAGGTCTTGGGGCCCGGGGCGGTGGCCTGGTTGAAGCTGACGACCTCCCACTTCACGTCGGGTTGCGCGAAGCCGAGCTTGCCGGCCACCGCGTAGGCGACGGCGGACTCGAAGCCCTTGCCGTTGCTCGGGTCGTCGTCGACGAACCAGGGCTCGTAGGCGGGCTTGTCGGTGCCTACCGTGAAGGTGCCCTTGGTGTGCGTCGCCAGGCTGTCCTTGGTGCACGCGGCGGTGGTGGCGCTGCCGGACGAGGACGCCGACGGGCTGTCGTCCTGGGGGGCGCAGGCCGCCAGCGCGGCGACGGTCGCTGCGGTCAGGACGGCGGCGAGGGGGAGGCGCAGCAGGCGAGCAGGCACGGGGAACTCCGGGTGTGTGGCGAGGCGGGGCAGCGACCACGGTACGAGCGGGGGTTCACGCCCCTGGAAACCGTCTCAGATGCCGGACGATGCGTCCACGCTTTGCGGTGAAGTGCCCCGATCGGTGCGGCACCGCGGACGCGCCCGGCGCGGCGCTAGGGTGAGCGCCGTGGCTGTCGACCTGCCTGCGCCGCGCGTGGGGCCCCTGTCCGAGGCGGCGCCGCGCCCGCTGCGGCTGGTGCTGAACTGGGGCCGCCGGTACAGCCTGTGGGTGTTCAACTTCGGCCTGGCCTGCTGCGCGATCGAGTTCATCGCGGCGTCCATGGCTCGGCACGACTTCATCCGGCTCGGCGTGATCCCGTTCGCACCCGGGCCGCGGCAGGCCGACCTGATGGTGGTCAGCGGCACCGTCACGGACAAGATGGCCCCCGCGATCAAGCGGCTCTACGACCAGATGCCCGAGCCGAAGTACGTCATCTCGTTCGGTGCCTGCAGCAACTCCGGCGGCCCCTACTGGGACTCGTACTGCGTCACCAAGGGTGTCGACCAGCTGATCCCGGTCGACGTGTACGTCCCGGGGTGCCCGCCCCGGCCGGAGGGCCTGCTGCACGGCATCCTGCGCCTGCAGGAGAAGATCGCCGGCGAGTCGCTCAGCGGGGCAGCGATCGCGGCGCGACGTCGTCCGGTCTCCGCCGCGCAGGTGAGCCGCCCGCTGGTCGGCCCGGACGACGGCGGTCCGCTGGCGCCCGCCGGAACCGGCTCGTGAGCAGCCCGCAGGACGCGGGCGAACGCCTCGCCGCGGCTCTCGGGCTGGACGACCTGCTCGCCTCCGCGGACGGCCAGGGCACCGTGTGTCTCGACGTGCCCGTCGAGCGCTGGCACGACGCGCTCGGCTGGGCGCGCGACGAGCTGGGGCTGGACTTCTTCGACTGGCTGTCCGCCGTCGACGAGCCTGAGGTCGACCCCGCCGCGGTCGACGTCGTCGTCCACCTGGCGTGCTCGATCCCGTTGCCGGACGGCGGGGTGGCGCGGCTGCTGCTGCGCACCCGGGTGCCAGCCGACTCGGCCACGCTGGCCAGCGTGAGCGACCTGTGGCCCGGGGCGGCGTGGCACGAGCGCGAGACGCACGAGATGTTCGGGCTGGACTTCAGTGGGTTCCAGGACGGCACGGATCTCGGTCTGCGCCCGCTGCTGCTGCCTGACGGCTTCGAGGGCACGCCGCTGCGCAAGTCCTTCGTGCTGGCCGCGCGGGCCAGCAAGCCGTGGCCCGGCGCGAAGGAGCCGGGTGAGAGCGACGCCGGCACCTCGCCGTCCCGCCGCAAGATGCTCCCCCCGGGCGTGCCCGACCAGCAGTGGGGGCCGCGCGATGAGTGAGGTCGTCGAGACCCTCGTGCGGGTGGTCGGCGTGCTGGCCGCGTTCCTGGTGCTACCGCTGCTCGTCGGGCAGACCGAGCACAAGGTGATGGCGCACATGCAGGGCCGGCTCGGGCCGATGTACGCCGGTGGGTTCCACGGCTGGGCCCAGCTCGTCGCGGACGGCGTGAAGTTCCTGCAGAAGGAGGACATCACCCCGGCGGCCGCGGACGGCAAGGTCTTCCGGCTCGCCCCGGCCATCGCGCTGGTGCCGTACCTGGTGGCGATGGTGGCGATCCCGCTCGCGCCGGGCGTGGTCGGTGCCGACCTGGACGCCGGGCTGCTCTTCGTCCTCGCGGTCAGCGCGGTCGGGGTGCTCGGCACGTTGATGGCCGGCTGGAGCAGCGCGAACAAGTACGCGCTGCTCGGCGGGCTGCGGACGGCTGCCCAGCTGCTGTCCTACGAGCTGCCGATCGTGCTGGCGGCCAGCAGCGTCGCGATGGCGGCCGGGACGTTGTCGCTGACGGGCATCGGCGAGGCCTGGCAGCCGTGGTGGCTCATCTGGCAGCTGCCCGCCCTGGTCTGCTTCGTGGTGGGCGGCGTCGCGGAGATCACCCGACCGCCGTTCGACATGCCGGTGGCCGACTCCGAGATCGTGTTCGGGCCGTACACCGAGTACACCGGCCTGCGCTTCGCGTTCTTCCTGCTCAGCGAGTACGCCGGGATCGTCGTCCTGTCGGCGCTGACCGCGGTGCTGTTCCTGGGCGCCTGGCAGGGACCGTTCAGCGACCAGCTCGGCTGGCTGTGGACACTGCTCAAGACCGGTGTCGTGGCCGTGCTGGTGATCTGGATCCGGGTCGCCTGGCCGCGGCTCCGTGAGGACCAGCTGCAGCTGCTGGCCTGGAAGGTGCTGGTCCCGCTGGCGCTGCTGCAGCTCGCGATCACCTCCGTCGTCGTCGTGGCGATGGGATGAGCCCGATGAGCCTGACAGGATGCTGCCGTGGATGAGCGCGAGCCTGACGCACCGGCCCCCGACGAGGGCGGACGTCGCGGACGCTCGCTGCCCGGCCTGCTGAAGGGCATGGCGGTCACCGCGCGCACGCTGGCCACCCCGAGCCATACCCACGAGTACCCGGACGTCGCCCCCGACCTGCCGCCGCGCAGCCGCGGCGTGATCGCGCTGCTCGAGGAGAACTGCACGGTCTGCATGCTGTGCGCCCGCGAGTGCCCGGACTGGTGCATCTACATCGACTCGAGCAAGCAGACGCTGCCCGCGACGACCGAGGGTGGCCGGGAGCGGCAGCGCAACGTGCTGGAACGCTTCGACATCGACTTCTCGCTCTGCATGTACTGCGGCATCTGCATCGAGGTCTGCCCGTTCGACGCGCTGCACTGGAGCCCCGAGTTCGAGTACGCCGAGACCGACATCCGCGACCTGCTGCACGGCAAGGAGCGGCTCGGCGAGTGGATGGCCACCGTGCCGGCGCCGCCCGCCGTCGACCCTGGTGCAGCAGAGCCCAAGGAGGTGGCTGCGGCGACTCGGCCGGCCCGGCCCCGACGTCCCGTCGCCCCGCAGGCCGCCCCGCAGGCCGAGACGCCGGCCGACTCAGCGAGCGAGCCCGCCCGGGACGACTCGTGACGACCCGCGACGTGCTGTTCAGCCTGCTCGGGCTGCTCACGGCGGCGGCCGGGATCCTCGCGGTCACCACCCGCCAGGTGGTGCACGCGGCGCTCTGGCTGGTCACCGCGCTGGGCGCTCTCGCCGGCTGCTACCTGGTGCTCGGCGCCGAGGTCGTCGCCCTCGTCCAGGTGCTGGTGTACGTCGGTGCCGTCGTCGTCCTGGTGCTGTTCGCGCTGATGCTGACGCGCGCCCCGATCGGGCGTTCCGCCGAGGTGGACGCGCCCTGGCCGCAGCGCGTCGCCGCAGCCGTCGCCGGGATCTGCGTGACCGGGCTGCTCGGCACCGCACTGGTGTACGCCGTCCGCGGCCGCGAGGTCGTCATCGACCCCGAACGTGGTGCGGCACAACCACTTGCGCGCTCGCTGTTCGGCGCCTGGGCGCTGCCGTTCGAGCTGTTGTCGCTGCTGCTCCTCGCCGCGCTGGTCAGCGCCCTCGTGCTGTCCCGCGAGGACCGGGAGCACTGATGCACCTCGCGCTGCCCATGCTGCTGGCCGCTGTCCTGGCGGGCACCGGTGTCTACGGCGTCCTCGCCCGGCGCAACGCGGTGCTGGTGCTGATCGGCCTCGAGCTGATCCTGAACGCGGCGAACCTGCTGCTGGTCACTTTCGACGCGGCGTACCGGGACGAGCTGCACGGGGGGCAGTCGCTCGCGGTCTTCGTGATCACGATCGCAGCCGCCGAGGTCGGCGTGGCGCTCGCTGCCGTGATGCTGCTGTTCCGGCGGCGCGGGGATGTCGACCTGCAGGCGGCCCGTGACCTCGGCGAGAACCGTGACCTCACCGAGAACCGTGCGATGACCGGCGACGTGGAGGCCCGGTGAGCGCCGTGGCCGGCGCGGCGCGGCTCGTCGTCCTGCTGCCCGCGTTCGCCGCGCTCTGCACCCTGCTGCTGCCGCGCCGCGAACGGGCCGCCCAGGCCACCGTCGCGATCGCCGGCACCGCGGCGGCTCTCGTTGCGGCAGTGGGGGAGCTGGTCGCCACCGCGAACGGGCACTTCGCGGTGAACGTCCCGCTGCTGCCACCCGTGCCGACCGGTGCGGGGACGATCGAGCTCGCCGTCCGAGCCGACCGGCTCAGCGCCCTGGTCGCCGTCATGGTCACCACGGTCGCGCTCTGCGTGCAGGTCTACTCGACCGCGTACCAGGCCAAGGACCCGCGCTACCGCGCGTTCGCCGCGACCGTCTCGCTGTTCACCGCGGCGATGCTCGTGGTGGTGCAGGCCGACGACCTGATCCTGCTGCTCATCGGCTGGGAGGTCATGGGTCTGTGCTCCTACCTGCTGGTGGGGCACGAGAGCGAGCGCGAGGCCGCCCGGGCGGCCGCGGTCAAGGCGTTCCTGGTCACCCGGGTCGGCGACATCGGGTTCGTCCTCGGGATCATCGTCCTCTGGGTCGCCAGCGGGACGACGTCCATCAGCGTCCTGCTGCGGCCGCGCACGCTGGAGTCGCTCGGCACCACCACCCTGACCGCGGCCGCGCTGCTGCTCCTGGTCGGGGTGATCGGCAAGTCCGCCCAGTTCCCGCTGCACACGTGGCTGCCGGACGCGATGGAGGGCCCGACCCCGGTCTCCGCTCTCATCCACGCGGCCACGATGGTCGCGGCCGGTGGCGTCGTCCTGGCCCGGCTGCTGCCGCTGCTGCTCGCCGCTCCGGCCGCGCGCGGCACGCTCGCAGTGGTCACGGCCATCACGATGCTGGGCTCGGCGCTGATCGCCTGCGTGCAGACGGACCTCAAGCGGGTGCTCGCCTGGTCGACGATCAGCCAGGTCGCCTACCTGCTTGCTGCCTTGGCCGTCACGACGCCCGAGCTCGGGCCCGAGCCGTCCCTGCTGCACCTGCTCTCGCACGCGGGCTTCAAGGCGCTGCTGTTCCTGTCCGCCGGTGCGCTGGCCCACCAGGTGCACAGCACCGCGATGGGGGACCTGGCCGGCGCCGGGCGCCGCTCCCCGCTGGTAGCAGTGCTGTTCAGCCTCGGGCTCGCGTCGCTTGCCGGGGTGCCGCCGCTGTCCGGGTACTGGTCGAAGGAGGCCGTGCTCGGCGCGGCGGAGGAAGGGGTGCACGGCGGTCAGCCGTGGGCCGCGGTGCTGGTGCTGGTCACCGCACTCGTCACCGCGCTGGTCACGGCCGCCTACTGCGCGCGGACGTGGTGGCTGGTGGTCCGCGACACGCCCGCCGAGGCCCACGAGGACCTGGCGGAGGTCGAGAGCGAGTCCGCCGTCGCGACCGAGCAGGCCGTCGAGGCGGCCGAAGGCGGAGCCGTCGCGGTCACGCCGGTGCCGCTGGCGATGACGGTGCCGCTGCTGGTGCTCGCCGTGCCGACGGTGCTCGGTGGGCTGCTGCTGCTCTGGCCGGTCGTGCCGGGCACGGTGCACCTCGGCGTCCCCACGGCCGTGCTCGGCGCGGTCGTGGCGATCGGTGGCGTGCTGGCGACGTTCGCGCTGGCCGGGCGGGTCGGCGATCCGGCGTCCGTGCTGCCGGCCCGGCTGACCCGGGTGCTGGTCGCCGGGTTCGGGTTGGACGCCGCGCAGGACCGGCTGGTGGTGCGGCCCGTGCGCGCGCTGGCCCGACTGGTCACTGCCGGGGACCGGGACGTCGTCGACGCCTACGTCCGCGGGTCCGCGACTGCGAGCCGGTGGGCCGGGATCGCGTTGCGGCGCATGCAGACCGGCGCCACCACCGGCTACCTGACCTGGCTGGTGGCGGGCACCGTCGTGGCCGTCGTGGTGGGGGTGGGGCTGCGATGAGCGACCTGCTGCTGCTCGTCGTCGGACTGCCCCTGGTGGTGGCGATCGGACTGCTGCTCGTACCCCGGGCGCTCGGCGAGCAGATCGCCGCCGCGACCGGCATCGTCACCAGTGCGGTCGTGCTGCTGTTCAGCCTGCTGATGCTGGCCGCGCGTCCCTGGCAGGGGCCGGGACCGGCGCTCGAGGTCGACTGGCCGTGGATCCCGACCCTGGGCGTCCGGCTGCACCTCACCGTCGACGGGATCAGCTGGCCGCTGATCGTCCTCACCGCGGCTCTCGGGGTGGCCGTGACCGTGCACGCCACGCTGCAGTCGCCGGTGCCCACCCCCGAGGCGGTGGCGAGCGGGGAGAGCGCGCCGACCGGCTCGAGGCGCTCGCTGGTCGTCGCCCTGCTGGCCGTCGAAGGTGGGGCGCTGGCCACCTTCACGGCCGCGGACGTCGTCCTGTTCTTCGTGGCCTTCGAGATCGTGCTGGTGCCGATGTGGGCGATCATCCGCTGGTGGGGCGACCCGCACGACGACGCCGGACGACGCGACGCCGCCGCGCGCTTCGTGCTGTACACCGCGCTCGGGTCCGCGGTCATGCTGCTGGGCATCCTGCTGCTGGCGCTGGACAGCGGGACCAGCGACCTCGTGAAGCTGGCCGCCGCGCACGGCACCGGGATGACCCGGCCCGAGCAGGTGGTCGTCGCCGCCCTGCTGGTCGCCGGGCTGGCGGTCAAGGTCCCGGTCTGGCCGCTGCACACCTGGCTGCCTAGTGCGCACACCGCCGCGCCGACGGTGGGCTCGGTGCTGCTGGCCGGTGTGCTGCTCAAGATGGGCAGCTACGGCATGGTGCGGATCGTCGTCCCGGCTGTGCCGCAAGGGTTCTCGGCGGTCGCGCCCTACCTCGGCGCGCTCGGCGTGGTGGGCATCCTGTGGGGTGGTCTGGTCTGCCTGGTCGAGCGCGACCTGAAGCGGCTGGTCGCGTTCTCGTCGGTGGCGCACATGGGTTTCGTCGCGCTCGGCATCGCATCCGGGACGGCGCAGGGGCTGCAGGGCGCGCTGTTCGCGAACGTGGCGCACGGCGTGATCACCGCCCTGCTCTTCCTGGTGGCCGGCGGGTTGAAGGAACGGTCCGGCAGCGGGTTGCTGGACCGGGTCGGGTCCGGCCTGCGCGACGCCCACCCGCACCTCGGCGGGCTGCTGGCGCTCGGCTGCATCGCCGGCCTGGGGCTGCCCGGCCTGGCCGGCTTCTGGGGCGAGCTGCTCGCCGTGTACGGGGCCTGGACCGGGCCCGCCGGCGGCAACGAGACCTACTGGCGGACCCTGGCCGTGCTCGCCGTCGTCGGCACGGCGCTGGCCGCCGCGTACCTGCTGAGGGTCCTGCGGAAGGTCTGGCACGGCGTCCCGGCTGAACCACCCGCTGCCCCACCCGTGGCCCCACCCGCTGCCCCAACGACGACGTCCGAACCGATCGCAGCCATCGGTGCGATCCGTTCGGACGCTACGGCGGCGGAGCTCTGGGTGGGGACGGCCTTGGTGGTCGTCACGGTGGTCCTGGGGCTGGTGCCGTGGCTGCTGCTGCGGATGACCGAGCCGGCGGTGCAGGCGCTGCTGGCCCTGGCCAAGGGGTCCGTGTGAGCGGCGTCCCCGGCGTCGACGTCGCCGCGCTGCTGCCGTGGCTGGCTCCCGCGGCGGGCGCGGTCATCGTGCTCGCCGTGGACGCCGCCCTGCCGCGCGGGCGAGGACGTCGGGTGCTGGACGTGGTCGCCGTGCTGTCCCTGGTGGTGGCCATCGTCTCCCTGGCGCCGTTGGCGAACGGCACCCGGGCGACGTTCTGCTCCTCGCCGGGCGCGTGCGGCTACGAGGCCAGCCGGCTCACGTTCGCGATCCAGATCGTCGTCCTGCTGTCCGCGCTGATCTGCCTGCTGCTGGCGCTCGCGGACGACCAGGAGCCGACCCTGCCGCGGGCCGAGCTGCTGCTCCTGCTGCTCGCCGCCACCGCGGGGGCCTGTGCCCTGGCCGGCGCCCGGGACCTGGCGACGTTCGCGGTCGCCTTCGAGACGGCGTCGCTGCCCATCATCGGTCTGGTGGCCCTGCGGCGGGACGGGCGCGGCGCCGAGGCCGGGGTGAAGCTGCTGCTCACGGCCGTGCTCTCGTTCGGCGTGCTCGCCCTCGGGCTGGCCCTGCTGTACGCGTCGAGCGGTTCGCTGATGCTGGGAGCCGGGGTGTCGGACCGGCTGGGGGATCTGCGGCTGCTGCACGGCCTCGGGCTCGCGCTGGTGGTCGCGGGGGCCGCGTTCAAGCTGTCCCTGGTGCCGTTCCACCTCTGGACGCCGGACACCTACGCGGGTGCCCCGCTGCCCGTGGCTGCGTTCCTGTCGACCGTCTCGAAGGGGGCCGGGCTGGCGGCCGTCGTCCTGGTACTCGCCCTGGGCGCGCCGGAGCGCGCGGCCGACTGGGCCGTCCCGGTCGGCGCCGTCGCCGCACTCACCATGACGGTCGGCAACCTGGTCGCGCTGCGCCAGGACCGCGCCGTGCGCCTGCTCGCCTGGTCCACCGTGGCGCAGGCCGGCTGGGTCCTGTTGCCGCTGGCCGGAGCGGTCGGGCAGAGCCGGCTGGCGGGGGCGGTGGCGGCGTCCGTGGCCTACCTGTTCGCCTACGTGGCCGGCACGCTCGCCGTGTTCGCCGTCGTCGCCCGGGTCGCGCGCACCGCAGTGGACGGCGCCGGGCACCGCCTGGACGCCTACGCCGGGATGTGGCGGCGCTCGCCCGGGCTGGCACTCGTGCTCACCTTCGGGCTGCTCTGCCTGGCCGGGCTGCCGCCGGGTGTGGTCGGGCTGGTCGCGAAGGTCGTCGCGCTGGTCCCGGTCATCGGCGTCGGCGCCTGGTGGCTGGTCGCGGCCGCGGTGGCGAACGTGGTGCTGGGCGTGGCCGTCTACCTGCGGTGGGCCGTGCAGGTGTTCTCCGCTGGCCCCGAGCTGGCCGAGCCGCCCAGCCCGGGGCCCATGTCGGGTCGGATGGCGCTGTCCATCGCGGCGGCCGGCTGCATCGCGCTGTCGCTACTGCCCGAAGGGATCGTCGGTCTGCTGGCCGGGTCGCCGCTGCGCTGACCCACGCCCGGCTCTCAGCTCGCCGAGCCGGCGAACACGCTGCCGAACGCGGTCCCGGCCGCTCCGCCGAAGTCGATGCCGGTCACGAGGTCGACGATCAACGTGTGGAACACGCCCGCATCGACCTTGCTGCCCACGTCCTCGCCGGGGACCGAGATCAGCAGCTCCGTGGGTGGCTGCCCCTGGGGGTAGGGCTGGGCCGGCAGGTAGCCGCCGGCGCCGAGCCCGAGGACCGCACCGAAGCGGTCACCGGCTTCCGCGGTGGCGGAGATGCCCCCGGGACCGCCCTGGTACCAGGCATGCCGACACCAGGCTTCGCTCGGTCGGGTCGGGCCCAGCGGGACGAAGGTCACGGTCCCCGCGTCCCGGCGGGACCCGAGGTCCTCGCCGGGAGCGCCGACGGCCAGGTCGATGGCGTTGTGCCCGCTGCAGCCGCCCTGCGCGACGGCGAACCAGCCGGCCTGCAGGCTGGCCCCGAACTGGTCGCCGGCCTCGACGGCGCCCGGCACCTCCGGGGAGTCCTGGGTGAAGCTGGCGGACGGCCGCAGGGGGGCGGTTCCGAGCATCCCGGTAAAGGTCTGAACCTGCCCGCCGTCCCGATGCGAGCCGACGTCCTCGCCCGGCGTGCCGATGGCCAGGTACGACTCCGCGGGGTCACCCCAGAACGCCACCGCGGCGCCGAAAGTGTCCCCGGTCTCGCTCACGCCGGGGGTGCCGGCCACGCCTTGCGCGACCACCCGGCCGAGGGACAGCCGGTGCGTCGTGTCGTTGAACGACAGGACGGTGACCGACCCGGCGTCGCGCCGGGTGCCGTTGTCCTCGGACGGCTCGCCCACCACGAGCCAGGAACCGTTGGCCTGCGGTGCACCGCTGGCCTGGGTGGCCCCAGTCAGCACCGAGCCGAACCGGTCGTCGGCCTCCGAGACACCCGGTACGCCAGGGGTGTCCTCGGTCAGCGTCTCGAGCAACGTCGGGGCACCGCCGGTGCCGACCCGGTAGTGGTCCACGGCGCCGGCTCGGGCGCGTCCGGACACCGTCCGATCCGGTGCCGCGACGAACAGGTCCTGCCCGACCGCCACCACGACGGCGCCGAAGTGCTCGCCGGGGGTGCGGCCGGTCAGCCGCACCGATCCCGTGCCGAGGATGCCGGTGGTCGAGCCGAGGGCAACGACGACGGCGCCGCGGCCGGCGGAGGCGCCCGGGGCGCCGACAGCGACGTCCGCGCAGCGGTCCGCATTGGCGTCCACGAACGCGACCGAGGTCCCGAAGCCGTCGCCGGCGACCCGCGCGGGGCCGCCGGTGAACGACGACTCCGTCAGCCGCTGGATCAGCCCGGTCGTCGAGCGCAGCTCGATCACCCCCGCCTTCGACACCTCCCTCGGGATGCCGATGACGTGGTCGGGGTACCTCGACAGGTCGTGGTCGACGTCCTGGTTGCTGGCGGTCGTCGCGTCGTCCGGGCCGGCGGCGCAGGTCGTGGCGGCCGCCGCCCGGTCCGGGGTCAGCCCCAGGAGGACCGACGCCAGCAGGGCTAGGGAGACCACGGCGACGGGGCTGCGGACGGGCATGGGCGCACCTCCAGGCGGCGGGTCGACGCGTGCACCTTAGTCCCTGGTCGGGGGTCTCCAGGCCGGATCACGGCCGGCGAACCCGAGTGCCCGCGCGAACGCCGGGGCGTCGTCCGGCACCGGCACCACGGGGCCGAAGAGCCCCTTCCGCATCGGTGCCGCCTCGGGAGCGGCGGATGCCGCGGTGAAGGCCAGCACCACCTCCGCGCTCACCGGGTCGCACGTGAACTCCTGACCGGTCGCGACCGCCAGGTCCCACCCGTGCATCACCACCTCGTCGAGCGCGACGGACGCCGTCACCTCACCCGGCATCGTCACGCCCCCGACCGTGGCCTCGCCGGTCCAGGCGGCCGGGTCGTCCCAGGCCGCGGCCAGCGCTGCCAACCGCTGCGGCAGCTCGGTGCGCCACCCCGGGTCCAGCCGGGAGCCGTCCGCCGACCCCGGCCCGGGGCCACCGCCGACGGGCGGCTCCTGCTTCTGCGCGCCCCAGGTGAACGCCAGGCACAGCCCCAGCAGGTGGTCCAGCAGGGTCGCGACCGTGTCGACGCTCGGCGTCGGAGCGGTCAGCTGGTCGTCGCGCACCCGGGCGGCGACGCGGGCGACCTCGGCGGTTGCGGCGTGCAGGTCGAACGGTGGCATGGGTGTCCTTCCGGAGGTTTCGTGGGGCAGACCTCGCGGGGGCGGCAGAATCATCGCTAGCCGAGCGGGAACGTCCAGGCACCCGTCGCACGTTGATCGTTCGGGCAGCCGGGTGGATGCTTCGAGATCGGACGACGGACGGAAGGGTGAGATGGGCCACCAGCACTACAACGGGCTGAAGACGACGCTGCTGTTCGCGAGCATCTTCGCCGTGCTGCTGATGATCGGCGCCGTGTTCCAGGGCGGGCAGTACATCTGGGCGTTCGCGCTGCTCGGTGTCGTGATGACCGGCTACGGCTACTGGAACAGCGACAAGCTAGCGATCAAGGCCATGCACGCCCACCCGGTGAGCGAGGCCGAGCAGCCCGCGATGTACCGGATCGTGCGCGAGCTGTCGACCGCCGCGCAGCAGCCCATGCCGCGGCTGTACGTCTCGCCCACCATGGCGCCGAACGCCTTCGCCACCGGACGCAACCCGCGCAACGCCGCCGTCTGCTGCACCGAGGGCATCCTGCAGCTGCTGGATGAGCGCGAGCTGCGCGGCGTCCTCGGCCACGAGCTCATGCACGTCTACAACCGGGACATCCTGACCTCGTCCGTCGCCGCCGCCATCGGTGGCGTGATCACCTCGGTCGCCCAGATCGGGCTCTTCTTCGGCGGCGGTTTCGGTGGGGACGACGACGACCGGCCCAACCCTTTCGCGATGATCCTGATCGCCATCGCCGCCCCCCTGGCTGCCACCGTCATCCAGCTCGCCATCAGCCGGACCCGCGAGTACGACGCGGACGAGGACGGTGCGACCCTGACCGGCGACCCCCTCGCCCTCGCGTCCGCGCTGCGCAAGCTCGAGACCGGCACCCAGCAGCTGCCGCTGCCCCCGGACCGCGACCTGGTCAACGCCAGCACCCTGTTCATCGCGAACCCGTTCCGCGGCGACGGGATCAGCAAGCTCTTCAGCACCCACCCGCCGATGGCCGAGCGCATCGCCCGGCTGGAGGCAAAGGCCGGCTACCGCCGCTGAGCCTCGAGCCAGTCCCGCGTCGTCCGCCAGCAGGTCGACGTCGGGTCCAGGTGCGCGCCGTGGTCCTCGCCCGGTACCACTGACAGCTGGACGTCGTCCCCGTCCGCCCGGGCGGCCGCGGCGAACCCGGTGGACTGCTCCAGCGGCACCACGTCGTCGGCACCGCCGGTGACCACCAGCAGCGGAACCCGCAGCGGCACCAGCAGCCGCGGGTCGGCGACCGCGTAGCGCGCGGGTTGCTCGACCGGCGTCCCACCCATCAGGTCGTCGACGGCACCGCCACCGAGCCCTGCCTCAGAGCCGGCCGCCAGGTCGTTGACGCCCGCCTGGCTGACGGCGCCGACCACCCGGACCTTCGGGCGTCCGCCCGGCGCCCGCGCTCCGAGGTTCGAGCGGGCGGCGAGCCAGAGCGCCAGCGGGCCACCGGCCGAGTGACCCACCGCCAGGACGCCGTCCGTCGGGAGGTGGTGCTCGGCGGCGGCGGTGGCGAGCAGGTCGGTGGCGCTCGCCACGTCCGTGAACGTGGTCGGCCACCCGCCGCCCCCGCCGATCCCGCGGTAGTCGATGTTCCAGACCGCCCAGCCGCGGCTGACCAGGTCAGCGGCGACCTGGTCCTCGAGCGACTTGCGGTACTCCGCCTGCCAGTACCCGCCGTGCACCAGGACGGCGACCCGGCTGGCGGGGGTCGTCGGCAGCAGCAGGTCGGCGACCTGGACGTCGTCCGCGCCGTACCGGTAGGTGTGTCGGCGCGCGTCGGGGACGGCAGCGCGGCCGTCGTCCCGGCCGCCGCAGCCGGCCAGCAGGGCGCTCGCCAGCGCACCGCCGAGGACCTGACGTCGGGTCGGCCGGGTCGGCCGGCTCACGGAGTGCGGTCGCGGCCGGCCGGGGTGACGGCGCGGCGGTCGACGTCGGCCAGGCTCGCGCAGCCCGCCAGGGCCATGGTCAGCTCGAGCTCGGCGGCGACGTGCTGCAGCACCGTCCGGACGCCGCGCTCACCGGCCAGCGCCAGCCCGTAGACCCAGGGTCGGCCCAGGCAGACGGCAGTGGCGCCGAGGGCCAGGGCCACGAAGACGTCGGCGCCGGAGCGCACCCCACTGTCGAACAGCACCGGCACCCGCCCGTCGACCCGGTCGACGACGCCGGGCAGTGCGTCCAGGGAGCCGATGGCGTCGTCGACCTGGCGACCGCCGTGGTTCGAGACCACGAGCCCGTCGACACCCGCATCGAGAGCCTGCGCCGCGTCGTCCGGGTGCTGGATTCCCTTGAGCACGATGGGCAGGGTCGTCTGGTCGCGGAGCCAGCCGAGGTCCCGCCAGGTCAGCGAGGGCCGGGAGAACACGTCGAGGAAGGTCTCGACGGCGGCGCGCGGCAGCGGCGAGCGCAGCCGGGTGGTCAGGCTGTCGTCGCCGGGGTAGTGCCGGGCCATCGACACCAGCGCCCGGACGGCGGCGGGCGTGGGCCGCGGCTGGTGCCCGTCGGCGCGGCTGCCGCTGGCCACGCGCTGGGCCACCAGGTCGGCGAAGACCGGATCCGAGGTGTACTGCGCGATGCCCAGGCCGTGCGCGAACGGCAGGAACGCGAGGTCCAGGTCGCGGGTGCGCCAGCCCAGGGAGTGGGTGTCGAGCGTGACCACGAGGGCGCTCGCGCCACTGGCCTCGGCGCGCTGCACGAAGCTCTGGGCGAGGTCGTCGTTGTTGCTCCAGTAGAGCTGGAACCAGTGCGGCGTCGTGCCCATCGCGTCCGCGACCTGCTCCATCGGCCGGGACGCCTGGCTGGACAGGATGGCCGGCAGACCGAGGGACGCGGCCGCGCGCCCGACGGCGAGGTCGGCCTCGTGGTGGGCCATCTCCAGCACCCCGATGGGGGCCAGCAGCAGCGGTGCGGGCAGGTGGTCCCCGAACAGGTCGAGGCCGACGTCCGGGGTCGAGACGTCGCGCAGCATGCGCGGCACGATCTGCCAGCGCTCGAACGCGTCGACGTTGGCCTGGGCGGTGCGCTCCTGACCGGCGGACCCGGCCACGTAGGCGTAGGCGCGGCGGCTCATCCGCCGCCGCGCCGCGTGCTCGAGGGCGGAAGGGGACGTCGGCACCACCGGACGGCGACCGAAGACGCCCTCGCGGTAGATGGCGGCCTGCACCGACCGCCCCCAGTTCACCGCGTGCTCACCGGTAGTTGGTGAACTGCAGCGCCACGTCGAGGTCGGCCGCCTTGAGCATCCGCTGGACCTCCTGCAGGTCGTCGCGGGACTTGCTGGTGACCCGCAGCTCGTCGCCCTGGATGTGCGCCTTGACCGACTTCGGGCCCTCCTCGCGGATCAGCTTGGAGACCTTCTTGGCGTTCTCCTGGCTGAGCCCCTCCTTCAGGGTGGACTCGATCCGGAACTCCTTGCCGGAGGGCTTGGGGTCATCGGACTCCAGGGACTTCAGCGAGACGCCGCGGTGCACGAGCTTGGTCTGCAGGACGTCGAGGACGGCCTTGGCGCGCTCCTCGCTGTTGGCCTTGATCAGGATGGTCTCGCCGCTCCAGCCCACCGACGCGTCGGTGCCCTTGAAGTCGTACCGCTGGGCGACCTCCTTCGCGGCCTGGTTGAGCGCGTTGTCGACCTCCTGACGGTCGACCTTGCTCACGACGTCCATCGACGAGTCGGCCATGGGGTCCTCCGTTTTCAGATCTGGGGTGCGTCCTTGCTATCCTTCCATCCGTCGCGGCAGGGGGTCACTCCCGGCTGCGGCACGGCAGGTTGCCCGAGCGGCCAATGGGAGCGGACTGTAAATCCGTCGCGAAAGCTTCGAAGGTTCGAATCCTTCACCTGCCACTGGTTGGACTCCACCAGACACCTGACCCTCACCTCGCGTGGGGGTTTCGTGTTTTGCGGTTGATCCCTTCGGCTCGACGCTCGCCAACCTGGCCGGCGCTACGGGGCCAGGGGTGCCGTGGCTCGGATCGCTGCGACGACGTCCAGGACCGCCTGACTCGTCGCGGCCGAGTCCCGCTCGTCCCAGAGGAGCTCCTGGTGGCTCGCGCCGTCGATGACGCGGTGCGCACTGTTGGTCGACATGCCCGCGAGCCGCTCATGGCTGGCGAGCAGGTCGGCGTCGCTTCCGGTCCCGGCGGTGAGCACGAGCAAGGGCTTGGCGCCGAAGTCGGTGAACGCCCCTGCCTCGGTCGCCGAGGCGCTGGCTTGGGCGAACTCGTCCACGAAGCTGCGCAGGTTGGCGCCGGTGGCGAGGTTGGCCTGCGCTTCGGCTTCTGACGTGGGCGGCAGGGTGCCGGCCTCGATCGGCGCGTACAGGCGGGTCATACCAAGGCGAGCAGTGGTGGAGAGCAGGGTGGTGACCCGGCCCAGGGGGTAGTAGGCGTTCGGGTCGGCGGAGGCTGCGGCAGGCGGCGTCTTGTGCGGTGCAGTGGTGTCCACGAGGACCATCCCGGCGACCTCATCGGGGTACCGGGCGGCGTAGGTGAGCACGTAGAGCCCACCGAACGAGTGCCCGGCCAGCACGTAGGGCCCGGGGACGTTCGCGCCCAGCAACAGGGTGTGCAGGTCGGTCGCGATCTGGGAAGCGTCCTCGCGGGTACTGACCGGGTCGCTCCCGCCGCGACCGGGGCGGTCGTACACGCAGACGCGGGTGTCGGCGGCAACCCGGGGCGCGATCCAGCCCATGTCCGAGGACAGCGCGCCACCCCCGGGCTGCAGCACGACCGTGGGGCTGCCACTTCCGGTGCAGTGGAGCCGGAGGGAGTGGCCACCGACGTCGACGGACTGGCCGGACATGGCAGGCGGGTTGTCGGTGGCGGCGCTGACCGTCTCGTAGGCGCCGCCCACGGCGGCCAGCGCCAACGTCGCGAGCACTGGGTAGAGCAGCCAGCGTCGGCTGCGGCTCCGCAAGTGCCGGTGGGCCTGCACCACCATCCAGACCACGAGCGCCAGCAAGGTGGGCGGCCACACCCAGCTGAGCACCGTGTCCACCGAGGAGCCGAACAGCAGCAGGAGGAGGCCACCGAGCCCCATGAACGCGGCGGGAACCATGGCCCAGGCCTGAGGCTGGTCGGTCAACCGCACCGAGAGCACGGCCAACATCGTCCAGCCCAGCGCGAACCCGCACAGGACCGCACCGGTGACGGCGCGTGGCTCATCGGCGACGAACGGGGCGGCGACCAGGAGCAGTGCGGCGAGGAGTCCGACCGCCAACGACCCGAACACGACCCAACCGATGTGCCCCCGTGGTTCGGGGACGGCGGGTGACCAGGCACTTGACCCGTCCCCTGGCGTGGCACTCGGCACGGGGACGGGGGTCATCGTCACGATGGACTCGATTCGCTGCACTGGCGTCGCGCGAGTACAGCCGTCTGCACTTGGGGCACGTGCCGTCAGCTGGACAGTAGACCCTCCGGACGGTGCGGGGCCGACGGTCGGGCTAGACCCGACGTTCCGGGACGCTTGGGGCGAGTGGCCGGGTCGAGGTCCAGCCCTGGTGGTGGAGGCGTTCGAATCCGTCGAGCAGCAGGTCGAGTGCGAACTCGAACTCGTACTGGTCGTCGCACCCCGGCCCCACGACGGACCACCCTTCGTGGGAGGCGCCCATGGCGAGCTCCGCGATGTGCGGGTACCGGCCGCCCATCTGGTCGATCATCGCCGCCTGAACTCGTGGATCGACACTCTCCGAGGTCTGTGCGGCGTCGAACACCTCTTGCGTGAAACCCCACATGCGGCTGCCGAGGGCATGCATGACGTGGTGGGTCAGGTCGATGGAGAACCCGCCGGCCCGGAACAGCCCGATCATCGAGTCCAGGTAGGCCAGGACCAGGGGCGTCGGCGACGTGCGCGTCTCGATGACGCGAGACGCCCAGGGGTGACGCAGCAGTGCCTGTCGGGCGGACAGGACACGCTGCCGGACGGCGGTGCGCCAGTCCGTCGTGGCGACCGCCGGCTCGATCTCGGTCACGATGACGTCGACCATGCCGTCCAGCAGCTCCTCCTTGTTCGCGACGTGCTTGTACAGGGCCATCGGAACCACCCCCAGCCCCTGGGCGAGGTTGCGCATGCTGAGCGACTCGATCCCGGCGTCGTCGGCGAACGCGACGGCGGCCTCCAGCACCCGGTCCTTGTTGAGCGGGACGCGCCGGGCCGCCTCAGTCGGCTGAGCCATCTGCTGCCCCTCCTCTCGAGGTGGCCGAGGGGCCGCCCTTGACAGGTGTACAGCGTAAACCGTACCTTGCGAGATGCCAGGTGTACGCCGTACACCGCATGTGTTGAGCAGGTGGTTCCACATGAGTCCCATCCGACGGGTCGCCCTCATCGCGGGCGTGCTCTACCTAGTCACCTTCGTCGCCAGCATCCCGGCGGTCATCCTGCTGAACCCGGTGCTGAACCACTCCGACTACATCCTCGGCTCGGGCAGCGACAACCGGGTCATCCTCGGGTGCGTGCTGGACGTGATCAACGCCCTCGCCGGCGTCGGCACGGCCGTCGTCCTCTTCCCGGTCGCCAAACGACAGAGCGAGGCCCGCGCGCTCGGCTTCGTCACCACCCGGGTGATGGAGGCCGCCATCATCTTCAGCGGCATCGTCGCCCTCATGGCGATCGTGACGGTGCGCCAGGACGTGGCCGGCAGGGCCGGAGCGGACACCGGGTCGCTGGTCACCAGCGGCCAGGCGCTGGTCGCCCTGCGGGACTGGACCGTGCTGCTCGGACCCGGGCTCATGCCCGCCCTGAGCGCACTGCTCATCGGCAGCGTCATGTACCAGTCCCGTCTGGTGCCCCGGATCATCCCCACCATGGGGCTGATCGGCTCCCCGCTGCTGCTGATCTCGGTGCTGTGCACCATGTTCGGCGTCTTCGACCAGTTCTCGCCGGCGGCGTTCTTCCTCGCCCTGCTCATCGCCCTGTGGGAGCTGACGTTCGGGCTCTGGATGACCTTCAAGGGCTTCAACCCCTCCCCGCTCACCGCGGACATGGCTTCGCCCCCCGCCCCGCCGGCTGTGCTGCCCGGCGAGCTGCCCGAGGCTCGGCCGGAGCCGATGCCCGTCGGCTGACCAGACTCCGTCCAGGTAGTTGGCAGCTCCTCACACCTCCGTTAGGAGGGGTCGTCCGTGATCACCGTCGAAGGACTGACCAAGAAGTACGGCACCGTCCTCGCCGTGGACGACGTCTCCTTCACCGCCTCCCCCGGCCGGGTGACTGGCTTCCTCGGTCCCAACGGCGCCGGGAAGTCCACCACCATGCGGATCATGGTCGGGCTGACCAGAGCCACCTCTGGAACCGTCACGGTCTCCGGTCGCCAGTTCTCGGACCTGCCGAACCCAGGTCTCGAGGTAGGGGTGCTGCTGGATGCCTCGGCGCAGCACGCCGGGCGCACCGGTCGGGAGATCCTGACCCTGGCCCAGCGCTACATGGGACTGCCGCGGCACACCGTCGAGGACATGCTCGAGGTCGTCAGCCTCACCCCGGACGAGGCCTCCCGCCGAGTGGGCGAGTACTCCCTGGGGATGCGACAGCGACTGGGCATCGCGACCGCCCTGATCGGCGATCCCGAGGTGCTGATCCTGGACGAGCCGGCCAACGGTCTGGACCCGGCCGGCATCCGGTGGATGCGTGACCTGCTGCGCGGCTACGCCGACCGCGGTGGAACCGTCCTGCTCTCCTCGCACCTGCTGCACGAGATCGAGGTCATCGCCGACGACATCGTGATGATCGGGCTCGGCCGCATCGTCTCGCGAGGCACCAAGACCGAGCTGCTGCAGGCGGCCGGCACCATCGTGCGGGCCACCAACATGCCAGCGCTCGGGATGGCCCTGCACGAGCGGGGCCTGGTCGCCAGCCCGACCGGGGACGGCGCCGTGCGCACCGACGCCGACGCCGCCCTCGTCGGCCAGGTCGCCCTGGACGCAGGCATCGCGCTCACCGAGCTGCGGGCCGCCGAGGGAGCCGGCCTGGAGGAGATGTTCCTCGAGCTGACCTCCGCCAGCCAACGCGAGGGCCCTCCCGCCACCCGACCCGAAGCGGCCGTGGCATGACCGCCATCGCGGTCGGCGCCGTCCACGCCCCTCGAGCCTCCGTCGCCACGATGCCGCTGACCCGGATCACCGGGGTCGAGCTCCGCAAGATGTTCGACACCCGCTCCGGCTTCTGGCTGATCGCGAGCATCGGGATCTCTGCCGTGCTGGCCACGATCGGCGTCATCCTGTTCGCCCCGGACGACCAGATGACCTACTCCACCTTCGCGACCGCCATCCGCTTCCCGGTGGTGATCATCCTGCCGCTGATCGCGATCCTGGCCGTCACCAGCGAGTGGAGCCAGCGCACCGGCCTCACCACGTTCACCCTTGTCCCGCATCGCAACCGGATCATCGGCGCCAAGGCCATCGCGTCAGTCATCATCGCGATTGCCGCCATGGCACTGACCTTCGCCGTCGGTGCGCTCGGCAACCTGCTCGGCGCCGCACTCACCAGCGCCCCGCTGGTCTGGGACGTGACCATGATCCAGTGCCTGTACTACGTCCTGGGCATGGTCCTGAGCCTGCTCATCGGCTTCATGCTCGGCGTCCTGATCCGCAACTCGACCGGCGCCATCGTCACCTACTTCATCTACACCTTCCTCATCCCCACCGTCTTCGGCCTGCTCGCCACCAGCCAGCACTGGTTCCACACCCTGCAGCCCTGGATCGACATCCAGTTCGCCCAGGCCGGACTCTTCGTCTTCGACACGTCCTTGACCGGCGAGCAGTGGGCCAACATCGCCGTCACCGGCGTCGTCTGGCTGGTCATCCCGCTGGCCATCGGGGTCGCTCTCTCCACCCGCGCAGAGGTCAAGTAGCCCACCAGCATCCGAAGGAGCGCGCCATGGAGGGGACCCACGGACGT
Source organism: Angustibacter luteus (assembly GCF_039541115.1). Lineage (NCBI taxonomy): Bacteria > Bacillati > Actinomycetota > Actinomycetes > Kineosporiales > Kineosporiaceae > Angustibacter > Angustibacter luteus. The sequence goes on along the minus strand of NZ_BAABFP010000002.1, from coordinate 1,031,798 downwards.
GGGCCGATGGCCGGCAAGACGGTGCTGATCACCGGGAGCACCTCCGGCATCGGGATGTCGATCGCTCTGGCACTGGCTTCCCAGGGAGCCCGCGTGGCGATCACCGGCAGGCATCGCGGGCGAGCGGAGGCAGCGGCCCAGGAGATCCGCACGGCCGGCGGCCAGCGAGTGGAGGTGTTCCTCGCGGACCTGTCGAGCCAGGTGGAGGTGCGCCGTCTGGCTGTCGAGGTGCTGGCGGCGCTGCCGCGGGTCGACGTCCTGGTCAACAACGTCGGCGGGTACTGGCACAACCGCCACCTCACGGACGACGGCCTGGAGCGCACGTTCGCCCTCAACCACCTCGCGCCGTTCCTGCTCACCCACCTGCTCCTGGACCGGCTCACGCTCAGCGCGCCCGCGCGCGTCGTCACCGTTGCCTCCAACGCCCATGGAATGGGTCGCATCGACTTCGACGACCTGCAAGGCGAACGTGCGTACTCCGGAGCACGGGCCTACAACCAGTCCAAGCTCGCCAACGTGATGTTCAGCCACGAGCTCGCCCGCCGTGCGGCTGGCTCCGGAGTCACCGCCAACGCGCTGCACCCTGGCGTCGTCAGCACGTCGTTCGGAGCCGACGACCCCGGCCGCCTCCAGCGGTGGCTGGTCCCGCTCGTGCGCCCGGTGATGAAGTCGCCCGCTCAGGGAGCCGTGACACCCGTCCACCTCGCCTCCGATCCCGAGCTCGAGACGGTGAGTGGCCGCTACTTCGTCAACCGCCGCGTGAAGGCCTCGTCCAAGCGCAGCTATGACGAGGCCGCCGCGGTGTGGCTCTGGCACGCGAGCGCCGACCTGGTCGGGCTCCCTTCGACGACGGCGCGGGCTTGAGTCCCCATGAATCCGCGACGTGATGGCTGCCCGCGCGGAAGTGCGACGAAGGGCTTGCACGTCACGCGACGTGAGGTCGCAGACTCGACTGCATGGACACCAACAGGACGTGGTCGGTCGGCGAGGTGGCCGAGACGAGTGGCATCACGGTGCGCACGTTGCACCACTGGGACGAGCTCGGCGTCCTGCGCCCGAGTCGGCACAGCATGGGCGGCCGCCGCCGATACACCGAGGACGACCTGGCCCGGCTGTACGTCGTCCTCACCTTGCGCGGGTTCGGCATGTCGCTGGACGCGATCCGGCGCAGCCTGGACGGCGGCGTGGACGTCCGCCGGCTGCTCACCGACCAGGTGGCCCAGGTCGACCGCGCGGTGACGGCACTGGTCGGGCTGCGTTCGCGGCTGGCCGCCGTCCTGGACACCGACGAAGGCGCGGACGGCCGGGCGGACCTCGCCAACCCGGCGGAGCTGCTCGCGCTGGTGCGGGCCGCCCGCGGCGCGGACGACGCGGTCGCCCGGGAGCTGAGCGAGCAGGAGCGCGAGCGCGTGGCCGAGGGCGCCGCCGCGGTCGGGCCAGCGTTGCCGTACCTCCTCGAGGTCGAGTGGCCGCAGCTGTACCGCCGCGCGGAGGAGCTGCGGCGTTCGGGTGCGGCGCCGGACTCCGCCGCGGTCCAACAGGTCGTGGCGCGTATGCAGGAGCTGTCCGCCCGGTTCGGGACGGGCGACGGTAGGGGTGCCGGTGCGGCGGTCCGCGCCGCGTGGCGACAGGAACCGGCGGCGCTGTCGGGGGAGTCGCAGGCGGTGGCCGGGCCGTGGCGTGAGCTCGCCGAGTTCGTCGAGGAGGCCCGCCGCATCCGCTCCACGCCGTGATTCGAGCCGTCCCGGCTGGGGTCACGGTCGCGAGCGGGTCGGCGAGAGCGGCCGTACCCTCGAACCCGTGCCCGAGCTGCCCGAGGTCGAGTCCGCCCGTGCGGTGATCGCCGAGCTCGCGCTCGGGCGCCGGATCGTGGACGTGGACGACACCGACACGTACGAGTGCCGACCGCACCGACCGGGCGACATCCGGGCGGCGATGGTGGGCCGCCGCCTGACCGCCGCGCACCGGCGCGGGAAGACGATGTGGTGCGAGACGTCGGGGGCGGGGCGCTCCCGCACGCCGGGACCGGTCCTCGGCCTGCACCTGGGGATGTCCGGCAAGATCGTGGCGGTCGCGCCGGACGGCCAGGAGAACGACGGTGGTGACTACTGGCAGCGTGGCCGCGAGCAGGGCGACCAGCGGTTCACCCGGTTCGCGCTGTCGTTCGCCGACGGCGGCGGCCTGCTGCTCGTCGACCCGCGTCGGCTTGGCCGGGTGCGGCTCGACCCGGACGTCGAGGGGCTCGGCCCGGACGCCGCCGAGGTGACCTGGGAGGAGTTCCGGGCGCTGCTCAGCCGCGGCACCGCGCCGGTGAAGGCGCGCCTGCTCGATCAGAACGCGCTGGCCGGGGTCGGGAACCTGCTGGCCGACCAGCTGCTGTGGCACGCGCGGGTCGATCCCCGTCGTCCGGTCGACTCGCTGACCCGCCCCCAGGTTCGCCGCCTCTACGAAGCGGTGCACGCCACGATCGCCGAGGCCGTGGCGGGTGGCGGCGTGCACACGCTGGAGGTGGTGCCGTTCCGCAAGGCCGGGGCGCGGTGCCCGCGGTGCGGGGCGGCGATGCAGCGGGGCACTGTCGGTACCCGCACCACGTGGTGGTGCTCGCGCGAGCAGCGCTGACCCCGGGACGTCGCCGCGGTCAGCCCAGGCGGAGGATCTGGATGATGTCCTCCAGGCGGGCCTCGAGCGCGACGGTGGCCAGGTCGCCCTCGATCCGGGCGGCTCGCAGTGTCGCGGGCGCCAGCAGGTCGGGGGAGAAGGAGGCGTCGCAGGTGAAGCCGGTCTGGGTCTGGACGAGGTTCGGGGTCGCGGTCCGGGAGACCGTGAGAGCCGTTGCGCCGTAAGCCATCCCGTGCAGGGAGTAGGACGTCAGCATCACGAAGAACTGCGCGGCCTCGGGACCGGTGAGGGCCTCGGCCATCGCCTTCACCTCGAGGAAGCGGGTAGCCAGCTCGTCCGGTACCGCGTACGGGTCGACGGGTGTGCTCACGGCTCCCGCCCGCCCAAGGTGAAGGACAACGCGTCCGGCACCGCGGTGAGGTCCGCGCGATAGGGGATGACCCCGAGGAGCTTGCGGCGCACCTTCGCCTCGACGCTCGTGGTGCCGGTGACGGCAGCATCCTTCGGTGCGCGGACGACCAGGTGGAAGCGGTAGAGGCCGCGCAGCTCGACCGACTCGGTGCGGTACAACGCCCAGCTCGGGGTGGACTCGAGCTCGTAGAGCGCCTCCAGCGAGGGCACCTGCCGGGACAGCGTCCGTCCGGCCTCTCCCCTGGCCTCGACCCCGACGCCGAGGATCTTCATGGTCGGACCGAGGCTGACGGTGCGGGACACCTCAACCGCGTCGGTCACGCGATCCGGCTGCATGGACCAGGCGATCGGTGCCGGCGCCGATCCGGACTCGCCCAGGTCGATCTCGAGGAGGACCTCGGTGAACGGCTCGTCGTCCTCGTGCCGCAGGGTGCAGGTGAGGTGCACGAGGTAGAAGTCGGAGTCGGCGGCGTCCTCGGCCAGGAAGTGGCGCAGCTCTGGGTCATCGGTCGAGTCCGCGTCGATGCCGCGGTAGATCGGTCCTCCGACGGAGATCCGCTGCCGGACGGGCTCCGTCGACGTGGGTCCGCCGTCGCCGCGACGAACGAACTCCTCCTTGGGCTGCAGGACCAGGTCGAGCGGGACGGGGTCAGGCATGTCGATCGTCGTCATGGGTCCTCCCCGGGAGCTGCGTCACGATCCACCCAGTCGCCCGAGAACGTGAAGGCGCCCCAGTCACGGTACTGCGGGTACGACGTCCTGGTTTCGCGTTGGGCTGCAACGAACGCGTCGAGCAGCGAGCGGCCGTCGGCACGGTTGCGGTGGAACGTCGTGAAGAAGTGGCGCGAGACGGGATCCGGCACGGTCCACAGCGTCCCGATCAGCGTGCGGACCCCGCTGATGAAGAAGCTCGCCGGCAGGCCGCGGAGGTTGTCGCCCCGGTCGAACCGGCCCAGTGCCGTCTCGCAGGCGCTCAACGTGAGCAGGCGCAGGCCACTGAGGTCGCGGCCGAGCAGCTCGTAGGCGTGCAGCCGGCCGTCGGTTTCGGCCGTGGGGTGGACGTACAGCGTCTGGAACGCGGGAGCGTCGACGTTGTGCCGGCCGTGGGTCGCGAGGTGCACGACACCGGACGTGGACAGCGCCTCGACCACAGCGGGTTCCGTCGCACGTTCGTCGGTGAGGGCGCCGCTGCCGAACAGTGCCGCGACGTCCTTCGCCTCCGGCACCGCCTCGGGCAGCGGGTGCAGCCCAGGTCGCCCGTCGTCCGCGAAGCCGAGACCGACCGCGGTACCGATCGGCACGGCCGGCGCCACGCCGTCGCGTCCCGCCAGCAGGTAGAGGTGCGGCAGGTAGGTGACCGCGAAGTCCTCCGCCAGCGGGTGGCCGGGTGGACCGAGCAGGTGGAAGGGGAAGTAGTGCAGGGGCCCGTGCGGCACGATGCACAGGTGGTCCCGCCCGGAGGCCCGGAACTCCGTCAGGCGCTCGCTGACGTGACCGAGCAGACCCGGTAGGTAGGTCGCCAGGGTGTCCTCGGCCTCGCGGGACGCCAGTCGCCGGCCGAGCGGCGGCTCCATGACGGCGCGCCTCGTGGCTGCGACGATCAGTCCGAACGGGTTGGCGGTCAGGCCCCCCATCTCGATCATGCTGAACGGGAAGCCGTGGGGGATGACGCTCACGCCGACGTCGGTGTCCGTCAGGTACAGGACGTAGACCGCCATGCGGCCGTCCTCCGCCGCCCCGAGGTACAGGCTGATGAGGACGGTGCGGTCGGACAGCGTCTGCTGGACCTCCTCGAGGGACAAGTAGGCCGCCGAGGCCACCCCGGGCGTCAGGAGCATCCGCTGGGTGACCACCTCGTCGAACGCGTGCTCGAGGTTGACGATCTGCTCCTCCAGCGTCGAGCCACCATCGACGGACCGTCGACGTGCGTACGCCGTGAGCACCGAGTCCTCGTCGAGCAGCACCTCCGGGTCGCGACCCGAGACGCCCGGCTCGACGGCCAGCTCTGCCCGCAGGTCCGCGATCTGGGCGAGGAGGCGGGCGGGGTACTCGTCCCGTGTCGGGTCGTAGTCACTGGTTGCCGCGAGCACCGGGGCAAGCCGGGCGCCCTTCGCGACCTGCCACAGCAGGTTCATCGCCTCACCGCTGATGGCCCGGCCGCTGAACGTCACCATCGCCAACCGGACCATGTCCTGGATGACCTCGGTCGCGCCGTCACCGAGCCGTGTCTCGATCCGCGCGGCGTTGGGCGCGAGCGCCCGCAGGAACGCGGCCTCGACCGGTGTGTCCGCGCGGCTGGTGATGTCGCCGACGCGCAGCAGCGTCGCGAGCGCGCGGTCGTCGAGACCCAGGTCCAGGAACCCGGACAGGGCCCGCGCGTACCAGTCCGCGCACTCCGCCCACCGGGCGGCGCGGAACGCGTTGACCCCCATGTCCAGCTGCAGGATGGTGCGCAGCCACGCCACGAGCTGCCAGTGCTCGGACGCGACGATGGGGCTGATCGTAGGGATCTGGTCGATCAGCTCGAGGCCGAGCGCTTCCTCGTCCGTGGCGCTCGCCCGGCCCGCGAGGCGGAGCATCGCCGCCGCGCGGTGGGCGCCGTTCCAGCCCTCGGTCGTGGCCCGGGCCTGCACCTCCCGAACGTCGGCGGCCAGGGATCCTCGGGTCGGCAGCGTCCCGACCAGGCTGTCCGCCAATGCGGTCAGCTCCACCTCGAGGGCGGCGACCCGAAGGTCGTCGGTGCCGGCGGAAAAGAACGGCTGGAGGCGCTTCACGGCGTCCAACGCGGTTCGCGGCTGCGTGGGGAGCACCAGGCGGATGGCGGTCAGCAGGGTCGTGGCCGCGTTCTCGGCCCCCAAGGCCTCGGCGAGCTCCTCGGGAGGCGCGACGAGCACCGGCCCGACGGCGTCGACGTCCACCTCCTCCCCGTAGAACTGCAGCGCGCTCAGCAAGGACAGGCGAAGTCGCGCGTGGGCCTCCTCGCCGAGATCGGCGAGCGCCTCTCGGCACACCGCGGTGATGTCCTGGGAGTCGTTCTCTTGGGTCAGCTCGTTGCGCCAGGTCAGCACGTCGACCAGCGCCTTGAGGGCCACGGCCCGTCGACCGGGCCCGCGCAGGGCCAGTGAGCGACGGAGGAAGTCCTCGGCGAGCTCGAGTGCGTCGAGCAGCTCGGGCATGGGCGGCACCTCGTCGACGCCCCGGCCCGCCGCCGCGATCGCCCCACGCTGCTGCCAGGCCTCGCTGCGATCCGCGAGGTGCCCGGTGCTCGCCCCGGCGACGTAGGGATCCAGGTAGAGCGTCCCGAGGCTGAACCACACCGAGGCGCGCGAGCGCGGATCGCCGTCCGGTCCCAACCTGGCGAGCACGCTCTCGCAGAGGGTCCGCGACTCGGCGAGCAGGGCGCCGTCCGGGACGTCGGCGAGGGCAACCTTCGCGACCTCGACCCAGGCGACGGCGATCGCCACGTGCGCGGTGAGCGGCGCCACGGCATCAGTGGCGCCGTCAGCGGCGGCCCGCGCCAGTCGTGCCATCTGCAGGCTCGGGCGCCAGCCCCCGCGCGACACCTGGTCGCCGATCCAGTGCGCGAGCGCTGTGAGGTAGCGGCTGGAGAGGACAGCGGTAAACGCGGGTGCACGTACCCGGCGGACACCCTCGGCCAGGGAGATCGCACCGGAGTCGACCTGCTGCCACACGCCCTCGACGGGCCCGATGCCGACCGGGTAGCCGGCGTCGTACTCCTCGTACCGGTGGCGGACGTCCCACAGGTAGGCCAGGGCCCCCGCCATCGCGGGGCGGGCGTCAGGAGGTGCCTTCTCCACCTGCGGTGCCAGGCGCTCAGCCACGCCTGGTTCGAGGATCGACGGGTGGCGCCAGGCGTACACCTCGCGGTCGTCGTCCGACGACACGGCGGTGAGCTCGACGAGCAGGTCGAGCTCGGACGGCGCCCCGGGGTCCTCCACGATGCGCCCAGGCTAGTGCGCTGACCGGGGCAACACGGGCCATTTAGGAAACCCCGTCCAGGTGGTCCGGGGACGGCGCTACCCCGCTGAGTGCCCATCCTCGGCATCACCTTGCACGGGTGAGGCCGTCCCCGGACGGCGCTGCCAGAGTCCGCGGTAGATGTCTCACGGATGGGAGCGCCGATGACCGGCGTGGAACGCAGCAGGGTGGACTCGTTCGGCCACCCCGAGGACGGCCTGTTCGAGGCGACCCCCTGGTACCACTGGGGTCCGTACCTCTCCGAGCGTTCCTGGGGCACGGTGCGCGAGGACTACAGCGCCGACGGCGAGGCCTGGGACTACTTCCCGCACGACCACGCCCGATCCCGCGCCTACCGCTGGGGTGAGGACGGGATGGCCGGCGTCAGCGACGTCGGCCAGAACCTCTGCCTCGCGTTGGCCCTGTGGAACGGACGTGACCCGATCCTCAAGGAGCGGATGTTCGGCCTGACCGGCCCGCAGGGCAACCACGGCGAGGACGCCAAGGAGTACTGGTGGTTCCTCGATGCGCTGCCCAGCCACTCGTGGCTGAAGTGGCGCTACCACTACCCGCAGGCCGCGTTCCCCTACGCAGACCTGGTGTCCGAGAACGGAAAACGCGACCACAGCCAGCCGGAGTACGAGCTGCTCGACACGGGGGTGTTCGACGACGACCGGTACTGGGTGGTCGACGTGGTGCACGCCAAGGCCGACCCGCACGACCTGCTGATGGAGGTCAGCGTCACCAACGCCGGGCCGGACGCCGCGGCGCTGCACGTGCTGCCGCACCTGTGGTTCCGCAACACCTGGGCCTGGGACGTCGACGCGCCGCGTCCGTCGCTGCGGACCCTCGGACCGGACCGGGTGGCGGTCGACCACCCGACGTACGGCGAGCTGGTCTGGGAGGTCGACGCCGCGGACACCACGGACGGCGCCGCACCCGAGCTGTTGTTCTGCGAGAACGACACCAACACCGGCCGGCTCTTCGGCTCGGCGGACTCGCCGGCGTTCCCGAAGGACGGCATCAACGACCACGTCGTCTCGGGCGCCGCGACCGTGAACCCCGACGGCACCGGGACCAAGTGCGCCGCCTGGTACCAGCTGGCGGTCGAGCCGGGGCAGACCCGGACCATCCGTGTGCGGCTGCGACCGCCGTCCACCGAACCGGCGTTCGGCGCCGACTTCGACGACGTGCTCGCCCAGCGCCAGGCGGACGCCGACGAGTTCTACGGCGAGGTGATTGCGTCTGACGTCGGCGACGACGAGCGACTGGTGGCCCGGCAGGCGTTCGCCGGCATGCTCTGGGGCAAGCAGTTCTACTGCTTCGACGTGAAGCGGTGGTTGAACGGCGACCCCACCCAGCCGCCGCCCGCCGAGCAGCGCCGAGGCGGGCGCAACGCCGCCTGGACCCACCTGGACGCGCGGGACATCATGTCCATGCCTGATCCGTGGGAGTACCCGTGGTTCGCCGCCTGGGACCTGGCCTTCCACACCGTGGCACTCGCCCACGTCGACCCGGCCTTCGCGAAGTACCAGCTGCTGGCGCTGTGCCGGGAGTGGTTCCAGCACCCCAACGGCGCGCTGCCCGCGTACGAGTGGGCGTTCGGAGACACCAACCCACCCGTGCACGCCTGGGCGGCGCTGCACGTGTGGGACATCGACGGACGGCGCGACCGCACCTTCCTGGCAAGGCTGCTGCCGAAGCTGCTCATCAACTTCACCTGGTGGGTCAACCGCATCGACCCCGAGGGCGACAACGTCTTCGGCGGCGGCTTCCTCGGCCTGGACAACATCAGCGCGCTGGACCGCTCGCACCTGCCCGCCGGTGCCCGGCTGGAGCAGGCCGACGGCACCGCGTGGATGGCGTTCTACGCACTCAGCCTGCTGCAGATCGCGAACGAGCTCGCCGCCGAGGACGACAGCTGGACCGACATCGAGGTGAAGTTCATCGAGCACTTCGTGCTGATCGCCGACGCCATGCGGTCGACCGGCCTCTGGGACGAGGAGGACGGGTTCTTCTACGACGTCCTGCACCTGGCCGACGGCACCCAGGTGCCGATCAAGGTCCGGTCCATCGTCGGCGTGCTGCCCTTGCTGTCGACGGTGGTGCTCGGGCCGGGGCTGCTCGGGCCGTTGGGCACGCTGAACAAGCGCTTCCGGCGCTTCGTCGGGCGGTTCGACCCGGAGGAGCTGGCGAAGGGCCGCGGGCAGGTCCTGAAGCGCGCCGACGACGAGGTGCTCGTCCTGGGCGTCGTCCCGCCGGGGGACGGGCTCCGGGTGCTGAGCCGGGTCTTCGACGAGGACGAGTTCCTCTCGCCGTACGGGCTGCGCGCGCTGTCCCGGTACCACCGGGACCACCCCGTGTTCATCGACCTCGACGGCGGCGTCGCCTCGGTCGACTACGAGCCCGCCGAGTCCAGCACCGGGATGTTCGGCGGCAACTCCAACTGGCGCGGTCCGGTGTGGATGCCGGTCAACTACCTCGTCGTCCGGGCGCTGCAGCGCAACGCCCGCAACCTCGGTGAGGTCTCGGTGATCGAGTACCCCACCGGTAGCGGCCAGGTCGTCGAGCTGGACGTCTGCGCGCAGGACCTCCGTCGGCGGCTGATCTCGCTCTTCCTGCGTGGACCCGACGGCCGCCGCCCGAGCTACGGCCAGGTGGACAAGCTGCAGAACGACCCGCGCTGGCGGGACAACATCACGTTCAACGAGTACTTCCACGGCGACAACGGCGCCGGTCTGGGCGCCACCCACCAGACCGGCTGGACCGGCCTGGTCGCTGACCTGATCTGCCGGCCGGACCCGTTCGCCGCGGACGGACCGGGCGGCGTCTGGTGATGACCAGGACGGTCAGACCTTCAGACTGATCGGGAACGTCGCGACCCAGACGAGCGTCCCGAGCAGGACGGCGCAACCGGCCCCGACGAGGGTCAGTCGTAAGAGCGGGTTGCGGATCTTGGTGCTCATCCCGGCGAAGAACAGCGCGACGCTGTAGAGCACCACGGTGAGGACGTAGTTGCTGGCCCGCTGGATGTCCCGGGTCACCTCGGCGGCCGACACCTCGGCGGCCGCGTCCAGCTTGTCGGCGGTGGCGCGCGCGGCAGGTGCATAGCTCGGCATGGCGAACGGGGTCTTCGCCGCACCGGGGCTGGTCAGCGGATCGGTGGCCAGCCAGGCCTCGAACGCGGTCTTGAACTCCGGTCGGAACCGGTCGACGTAGAAGTCGGCCACCTTGGCGTCCCCGCGCTGGTCGGCGTCGGCCCACGCGATGAAGGTGGCGACGTCGACCTGCGTCTGCGAGTCCGCCAGGCTGTCCGCTCGCGCCGCCTGGATCCTGATCGCGGAGGTCCGGCTCGTGGCGGCCGCCTGCTCGCCGTGCCAGCGCGCCGCCTGGTAGCTGCTCCAGGACGTCGCGACCGCGGCCACCACCAGCAGCACGGTCGCGAGCAGCTCGGCCCGGTTCCTGCGCCCGGCGGTGGCGGCGTCAGCCGGCTCGACCATGCGCGTCACACGGGGGTGTCACGCTGGTGCCGGCCGCTGCGAGCTCGGCAGCAGTCAACCGCAGCGTGCGTTCCATCGCGGTCGGGTGCAGGCGCCCGACACCGTTGCCGTGCGGGTGGTCGAAGAACACGAGCAGCATGAGCAGCAGGCTCACCACCACGGTCACGCTGCCCATCAGGATCCCCTGCGTCCAACGGCCCTCACCGCTGTCGGCGAAGAACAGCATGAAGACGAAGATCACGACCGAGATGACGCCGAGCACCATCCAGAGCGGCACGGGGATGATGCCCTCGGCGCCGTGCACCCGTTGCATGCGAGCCTGTTCGCGGTCCGACGTCTGGTCCATCCACCGGTCGTACGCCGACTGCTCGGCCGTCGTGGTCGGGTTCGCGGCCCGGATCGTGTGGAACATCGCGACGCCCCAGGGGTTGATCGAGTCGCCGAGCGTGCCGGACGCCAGCGCATCCCACTCGGGGCCGGACACCGTGCGGGCGTAGCAGATCAGCTCGCCGGTCAGGGCGTTTGCGGTGCTGGGCGGCAGGAACTGGGCCGTCTGCACCTGCTGGACCACAACGGTCGCCTCGTCCTCGGCTCCGGCACGCGACTCGTCGTAGGAGTCGAACGCGAGGAAGATGATGAAGCCGAGCAGCACCGAGAACCCGGTCGCGATCACACCGAAGACACCCGACGCCCGGTCGCCGTCCTTGAAGTAGCTCCCCTCGGGCGCCCCTCGCCGGACGAGCAGCATCACCGTCACCGTCACGGACGTGATGATGATGACGGCGATCGCGCCGACCAGGATGTTCACGTTGGCCTACCGATGCCTCGGGATCCGCCTCTGACTGCTCACGATGTCGCGGGCGCGGTCGCCTGGGATCACCCGCCCCGGGTAGTCGTCAGCCGAGCGCCAGCAGCGCGCCGACGGCCAGACCCACCGCGACCAGCCAGAGCAGTGTCGGAAGCGTGACGAGCACGCGCATAGGAACCTCCTAGCTCGTCAGGACGTCGTCGCCGCTGACGGTCACGGCGACCGGGGGGAGCGGGCGGGGTGCCGGGCCGTCCAGGACCACTCCGGTCCGCGCGTCGAACCGGCTGCTGTGGCACGGGCAGAGGATGACGCCGTCGGCCACGGACGAGACGGTGCATCCCTGGTGGGTGCAGACCGCGGAGAACGCGTGGACGTCGTCGCCCTGACCGCGGGTCAGCACGATCCTGCGGTCAGCCAGGACCAGGCCGCCACCCGGTGGCACCTGGCCCAGGGTGGCCAGGACCTGACCGCCGCTCGGGTCCGCGCCGTAGCTGTTGGCCGCACCGCTCGCCGCGGCGGCGGAGTCGGGCCGGCTCGCGCGGGCCACCACGAATCCCACGACCGCGGCCGCACCCGCGACGGCCAGTCCGGTCAGGGCGGACCGCCGGGTCAGGGGCTCGATGGCCATCAGGTTCCTCCGCTCACGTCAACGGCAGGCCGGAACGGGTGAAGAACCACAGGGCCGAGGTGAGCCAGGTCAGCACCAGGACGGCGAACACCGTGCCACCGAGCACCGGGATCCCCCAGCCGGGCAGCCCTGGCAGCCGCAGTCCCAGCATCTTCGCGGCGTAGGCGCCGTAGAAGACACAGCCCGCGACGCTGTGCAGGAGCACCCGGGTCGTGGTCGTCTCGAACCCGATGGCCCACAGGCAGTGCACGGCCACCGGCACGGTCAGCACGAACGCGGTGCTGCCGCTCCAGCGGTGCAGCGGCGCGACCCACCCTGGCGCAGCCCCCGCCCCGGGCAACCGCTCCCACATCCACGACGCGCTGACCACCTGGACGACGACCAGGACCAGCGCGGCGGTCGCCAGCCAGGTCTTCATCTGCAGCATGCCGGAGAAGCCGAAGGTGAAGAGCGCCCGACCGGCCGCCCCGTGGGCCCTGCCGTAGACGCCGAGCACGACCGTGACGGCGGCGCCGACGAGCAGGACGGCGGCCAGCGCTGCGCCGGGTGTCATCGGTTTCTCAACCTGTGCCGTCGTCGCCATCCGCGGGCACCTCATCTCGCACCGAGCCTGCGACGTCCCGACCCAGCAGCGTACGCCGGTCGACGGCCGGCGGCGTAGCGTTGGGACCGTGGGTGTCTACGCCGAGCACGTCCTGCCGCGGGTCATCAACGTCAGCTGCGGCTCGAAGGAGCTGGACCCGTTGCGCGCCAAGGTCTGTGGTGGTCTCGTCGAGGAGGTCGTGGAGATCGGCTTCGGCTCGGGGCTCAACGTCCCGTTCTACCCGACCGCCGTGACCCGGGTGGCGGCCGTCGACCCGGCCGGGGTCGGCTGGCGGCTGGCCGCCGACCGGCTCGCGCGGTCCGCCGTCCCTGTCGAGCGGGCCGGCCTGGACGGCGCGGCGCTGCCGTTCCCGGACCACTCGTTCGACACGGCCGTCTCGACCTGGACGCTCTGCACGATCCCGGACGTCGGCGCGGCCTTGGCCGAGCTGCGCCGGGTGCTGCGACCGGGCGGCGCCCTGCACTTCCTGGAGCACGGCCTCGCACCGGACGAGCAGGTGCGGGTCTGGCAGCGCCGGCTGGAGCCGCTGCAGAAGCGGCTGTTCGGTGGGTGCCACCTGACCCGGCCGGTCGCCTCGACGCTGGCCGATGCCGGATTCGCCGTGACGAGCCTGGAGTCCTTCTACCAGAAGGGTGTACCGAGGTTCGGGGGTGCGTTCTCGCTCGGTGTCGCGACGTCGTCGTGACCCCGTCAGTCACCCCCGTCAGTCACCCCCGTCAGTCACCCCCCGTCAGTCACCCAGCAGGGCACGAGCGGCGGCGTCGTCCGCGTGGCCGAGCGCCGCGCCGTGCTCGAGTGAACGGAGCACCAGACCCCGCATACCGGTGCGCGAGGACAGGTCCCGCAACGCGTCGACCCACTCCTGCGTCTGCGGGTGCCCGTGCCTGAGCCCCAGCGTGCACTGCGCATCCAGGATGTAGCCGTCGAGCCAGGTGTAGCGGTCCGGCAGCCGGTCGGCCCGAACCCGCGCGTCGGCGAGCAGCGAGAAGGCGCCCCGGGCGTTGCCGCGGGCGTCGGCGACCAGGGCCAGGGCTCGCGCGGACAGCCCCTCCCAGCAGGGATCGGCCAGCTGGCAGGACCGTGCGAACGCCTGTTGCAGCACGGTGTCGGCGCCGTCCACGTCACCCTCGATCAGGAGCACCTCGCCCCGCAACGCCTGCGGGCACGGCAGGAACGCGAGCCAGTGCTCGCTCTCGGCCAGCGCGATCGACGCGTCGAGCTGCTCGGCGGCCAGCCGGACGTCGCCGCGGAGCAGGGCGACCCGGCCCAGCATCGCCAGGCCGTACGCCTCGCGCCGCCGGTCGCCCGCGGCGCGCGACAGCGTGATCGCCTCGCCCAGCAGCGCCGCGGCGCGGGTGTCGTCCGAGCGGTCCGTGGCCACCAGGCCGAGGTAGGTGGTCGCGGCGGCGCGCGTCGAGGACGACGGCTCGCTGAGCTCGATCGCCTCGGTGAGCCAGCGCTCGGCCCGGTCGTAGTGCGCGCGCAGGTAGTCGACGTACCCGAGCTCGGCCCGGGCCCTCGCCATCACGCCGCGGTCGCCGCAGCCGCCGGCGATCTCGTCCGCCTCGTAGAGGGCCGCGAGGCCCTCCTCGTCAAGGCCGCGCAGCGCGTGGATCAGCGTCTCGCCCAGGGTGAGCCGGGCGGAGGTGCGCAGCGCGTCCGTCCCGGCGCCGTCGGCGAGCCGGATCGCGGTCCGCAGCGACTGCACCCCGGCTTCGACCGCGCCGACGGCGACGGCGGCCGACCCAGCCTCGACGAACGCAGCGATGGTGGTTTCGTCGGCGGACTCGACCGTCTCCGCCCGCCGCTCGCGGGCCGCGGCGAGGATCGCCGGCCCGGGGGAGGTGCCGAGCTCGCGCTCCAGCAGGGCGGTGCAGCGCTCGAGCTGGCGGGCCGCGGCCTCGTCGTCGCCGACCAAGCGGTAGAGCCGGATCAGCAGGGCCTGGTTGTCCTCGTCCAGCGGGTCGGCGGCGACCGCGCGGACGGCGTACCCGAGGGCAGCCTCGGGGGCACCGCGCGACATCGAACCCAGCGCCGCCTCGTGCAGGATCGCCACGCTGGCACCGGCCACGTGCCGCTGCTGGGCCAGCAGCCAGGTCTCGAACCCCGCCGCGCCCCGCAGCGACATCCCGGCCAGCAGGTCCTCGCCCAAGCCGTCCAGCGCAACGGCCTGCACCCAGCTGCCGCGGGCGAGCACGTCGACGTCCACCTCAGTGCCCACCGGCAGGCGCAGCACCAGCGGGTCCCCCTCGAGCGTGGCCGCCTCGCCGAGGCCGCGCCGCAGCTCGGACAGGTTCCACCGCAGGGCCCGGGCCGGGTCGTCCGCCTCGGCGAACAGCAGCTCGGCGAGCTGGGCGCGCGGCGCCGGCCGCCGGCTGAGCAGCAGGTAGGCCAGCAGCGCCCAGCTCTTGCGGCTCCGGAACTGGTAGGCGTCACCGTCCGAGCGCGTGAGGTGCGGCCGGCCGAGCAGGCTGATGGTGAGGCTCATGGTTCCTACCGGTTCCGGGGAGGTCTCAGTATTCGCGCGCCCGGTCGGTCGGGACAATGCCGTTTCCCCGGCGCTGTCACGGGGCTATGTTCGGCTCGTGGACCGACCGCCGGGGGTACCCGCCGAGTTCGACGTCCGGACCGTGGTGTTCCTGGTCCGGGCGGACGACCCGCCCGAGCTGGCTGACGACGAGCTCGACGACCTGCAGCGCGAGCACCTGGCGTACGGCTTCTCGCTGGCTGAGCGGGGCATCACGGTGGCGAACGGGCCGATGCGCGAGCAGAGCGACGAGCGGTTGCGCGGCATGAGCGTCTACACGGTCGGGCGGGACGAGGCCCTGCGGATCGCCGGCCTGGACCCCATGGTGCAGGCCGGTTGGCTGCGGGTCGAGGTGGCCCGCTGGTGCGTCGCGGCCGGGAAGGTCGCGTTCCCCCGCCATCCCGAACAGGTCGGGGACGTCGTCGCGTTCGAGCACCTGGACGACATTGACGACCCGCACTGGCGGCCCGATCCCGAGTGGCACTACGTCAACCTCCGGCGGTACCTCGCCTACCTCGAGCACTCGATCGACGATGCCACCCAGTGGGCGGTGTTCGAGCCCAACGACGACCGGTTGTGGGATCAGGTCCGACGCTCGGTCGGTGACGTCCTGCAGGACCAGTGGCGGTCCGGTCGGCTGCTCGGCGAGCGGGCCGACCAGGCGTTCTTCGTCCGCTGCGACCGGACCACGATGACGCAGGCCGACCTGGACAACGGCCGCCTGGTCGTCGAGATCGGCGTCGCGCCCGTCCGACCGGCCGAGTTCGTGGTCTTCCGAATCGGCCAGTGGACGGCCAGCGGCGACGCCGACCCCGACGACGTCACACGTGCTCGCTGACGGGGTAGATCTCGTCGGCGACGAGGCCGTGTGCCTCGCGGTGAACGGTGTTCGCGGCCTCGGCGTCCGGGGCGTCGACCAGGCAGAAGATCTTGCCCGCCTGCTCGTCGACCCAGTACTTGAGGTAGCTGACGCCGTGCGGGCCCTGGGTGGCCAGGTCCGCCTGGTGGGCGCCGGCGACGTCAGCCGCCGACACCCCGCCCTCGATGGTGTGCACGTCCATGAAACGCGGCATGTCGATCTCCTTGACTCTGAGCCGGTGACGGTGGCGTCGGTGGCTCCGTGGATCCAGGAGATCGCGGGGGCGTGTGAGGACGCGTGTGATGGTGGGGTTGGCCCGAACAGAGGCAGGATGTTGGCGGGGAACGGCAGGTCCTGGAGGTGCCATGGCACGCGATGAGGCCACCCACCACGCGCTGGACGACGTCACCAACGCGCAGCGGGAGATGTGGGGTCGAGGCGACTTCCACCGTATCGGCGTCGGGCAGGTGCTGGTCGGCGAGCTCCTGGTGCGGGCGCTCGGGGTCGGTCCGGGGGAGCGGGTGCTGGACGTGGCCGGTGGGGCCGGCAACGCCTCGCTCGCCGCCGCCCGTCGCTGGGCCGACGTGACCTGCACGGACTACGTGCCGCACCTGCTGTTCCGCGCGCGCGTCCGGGCCGCCGCCGAGGGGCTGCCGCTGGCGCTCGCCGTCGCCGACGCCCAGCGCCTGCCGTTCCCGGACGCCAGCTTCGACGTCGTGGTCTCGACCTTCGGCGCCATGTTCGCGCCCGACCAGGAGGCCACCGCGGCCGAGCTGCTGCGCGTGCTCCGCCCCGGCGGCCGGCTGGGGATGGCCAACTGGACGCCGGACTCGTGGGTCGGTGAACAGTTCGCCCTCCAGGCCCGGTTCCTCCCGCCGCCCGAGGGGGTGCGCTCACCCGCGCTCTGGGGCACCACGGCACGACTGGAGGACCTGCTCGGTGTGGCCGTGGACGCCGTCCGGACGACGGTGGCGCAGTCCGAGTTCATGCACCGGGACCCCGACAAGCTGTGGGAGCAGTTCAGCGTCTGGTTCGGCCCCGTCGCCACGGCGCTCGAGCGGCTGGACCCGCTGCAGCGCACGGACTTCCAGCGGGCGTGGCAATCGGTGACTGACCGGCACAACGTGGCCGTGGACGGCGGGTGCCGGATCCCGTCGTCCTACCTGGAGGTCGTGGCGGTCAAGCGGCACGGTCCGGCGAGCGGGCCGTGAACGAGCCGACCAGCCCGATCGGCGCGGTGGTCGCGGCCATGCAGGAGCGGCTGGACGGGCTGCCCGCGGCGAAGCGTTCGCGCGCGGTGTTCCTGGAGACGTACTCCCGCACCACGTCCGCAGTGGCGGGCGCCATCGAGCAGGGCGTCTTCGAGGACGGCCCGTGGGTCGAGCGCTGGGACGTCGCGTTCGCCGACCTGTACCTGGCAGCCCTCGACGCGGACCTGGCGGGCGGTCCGGGGGTGCCCCGCCCGTGGCGGCTGGCCTTCGACGCGCCGCCGGACCTGCCGGCCCTGCGGCACGTGCTGCTCGGCATCAACGCGCACATCAACTACGACCTGCCGCAGGCCCTGCTGCGCGTCATCAGCGACGCCGACTTCGCTGACGCCGCCGTCCTCGGGCGCCGGCGTGGTGACCACGAGCGGATCGACGCGGTGCTGTCCGGGCGGGTGGCCGACGAGGACGACGAGCTGGCGGCGACGTCTGGTCGCACCCTGCTCGACCGGGCCCTGCAGCCGCTGAACCGGTTGGCGTCCAAGCGTTTCTTGCGCGAGGCGCGGCAGAAGGTGTGGCACAACACCGAGGAGCTGCAGCGCGCGCGGCTGGACGGTGACGCGGCATACGGCGTTCGGCTCGGCGAGCTCGAGCTGTTGAGCGCGGCGAAGATCGCCGATCTGCTTGCGCCAGGTCAGGTGCTGCTGCGGCTGGCGGTCGCGGGGTTCGGCGTGGTGCTGCCGCCGCCGCGCTCGTAGCGCAGCCACAGGAACGCCGAGCCGACGAGCACGCCGAGGAAGCCCGCCAGCAGCACCCAGGTCAGCGCTCGCCCGGTGTCGAACTCTCCGCGCGCGCGGACTGCGGCCACCAGCATGAGCACGACCATGAGGACCTCGACCTGGAGCATCAGCCGCAGGGACGACCACCGGGGGTCGGCCAGCACTCCGAGGCCCGCGGCGCCGAGGCAGAAGATCGCCGCCACGACGCGACAGGTCAGGGGCGTCAGGGTCCAGGGCCAGATGCCGATGAACCGTTCCGGGGCAAGGAACATCGCGATGCCCTGGGCGAGGGCGAGCAGGCCGACCAGCCCCACCACGAGCCGCGAGAGGGACCCGAGCCGGAGCTCGTCCGGTCGGGTCGGCGCGGCCACGCGACTGTTGGCCAGCAGCGCGGCCAGGACCAGGAACGGTGCGGCGAAGTACAGCCCAGCCCACAACCAGAAGGCCACGTGCTGGTGGTTGAACCGGTCCCAGTGCACGATCGTGGCCACGCCGAGCAGCGAGGCGAACAGGGCCACCGAGGCGAAGCCGGTGCGCAGGGCGTTCCAGCGGTCGGCTCGAGCGGCGCGGACGAAGAAGTAGGCACCGCCGAGGTACGCCGACGCCAGCACCATCGGGGTCATCGTGGGGTGGATCGTCCACGCGAAGAGCCGCTCGGTGTCGTCCGGGAAGAGGTAGAGCACGACGAAGGCGACGAGCAGGAACGGGCTGATGAACAGCGAGAGTCCCCGGGTGTACGGCAGCACCCGGTCGTCGTCCTCGCGATGAGCCACAGCGCACACGGCGACCTCGCTCCCACGCCCCGCTGCCCTTGCGACGATAGGCCGCCCGCGCGACGTCCGGTAGACGGACGAATCAGGCGCGGATGCCCGCCAGCACGATGTCGACCACGCGGCGGTGCTGCTCGTCCTCGAGAGCGCCCATCATCGAGCAGCCGGCGACCAGCCGGATGACGTCCGCGGGGACGATGTCGGCGCGCACCACTCCGCCCGCCTTGCCGTACTCCAGCACGCGCTCCGCCGTGCCGTTGATGACCGAACGCGAGTAGGTGAGCAGCTCGCTGTCGCGGCCGATCGCCTCGACGAGCTCGGCGAACAGGGCGCGCTTGGTGGACGCGTACGCCAGCAGCGCCTCGACCCAGAGCTCGACGGCGGTCCAGGGCTCGACGTCCGCGACCAGCTGCTCGGTCTGCACCCGCAGCCCGTCGACGTCCTCGCGGTAGACGGCCTCGAGCAGGTCCAGGCGGTTGGGGAAGCGGCGGTACAGCGTGCCGATGCCCACGCCGGCCCGGCGGGCGATCTCCTCCAGGGAGGCCGAAGCGCCCTGCTCGCGCAGCGTCGTCCGGGCGGCGTCGACGATCAGGTCGTAGTTGCGTCGCGCGTCCGCACGCAGGGGGCGCTGCGGGCCGCCGCCCTGGGGGGTCGACTCGGCCGTCGACTCGGCCGTCGGCACCGTCGCCGGCTCCGCGCTCACGTTCACACCTCTTGCCTCGGGAACAGACAGCTCAGCAATGGACTTGCTAAGTGGAGGGACCCTCCGTATTGTTCAACCGGAGGGTGCATCCACTTCTTCCGTCATCGTACTACCTACGGAGCACACCAGTGACCGTGCAGACCCAGAACCCACCCGCCGCCCCAGCGACTGGCGGGGCATCGTCCTCGCCGCGTGGGCGGATCCACGCTTCCCCCGCCGTCATCCTCGGCACGGTGCTCGTCACCCAGCTGATGGTCGTGCTCGACGCGAGCATCGTCACCGTCGCGCTGCCGGACATGGCGCGCTCGCTCGACCTGTCCCAGACCGGCCTGTCCTGGGTGATGAACGCCTACACCCTGGCCTTCGGCGGCCTGCTCCTGCTCGGCGCCCGAGCCGGAGACCTGCTCGGCCGACGCCGGGTCTTCCTCGGCGGCATGGCGCTCTTCGTGCTGGCCTCCCTGATCGGCGGGCTCGCGCCGTCCGGCGCCTGGCTCATCGCCTCCCGCGCCGTGCAGGGTGTCGGCGCCGCCTTCGCCGCACCGACCGTGCTGGCCATGATCACCATCAGCGTCCCCGAGGGGCGCGCCCGCACCCGCGCCATGGGGCTGTTCACCGCGGTCTCGATCGGCGGCGTCGCCCTCGGCCTGCTGGCCGGCGGGATGCTCACCGACTGGGTGTCCTGGCGGTGGGTGATGTTCGTCAACGTCCCGATCGGGATCGGCGTGCTCGTCGCCGCCTGGCTGGTGCTGCCGGAGACCCAGCGGCACACCGGACGGGTGGACGTGGCAGGCGCCATCACCTCCACGCTGGGCATGACCGCCCTCGTCTACGGCTTCGTGCGCGCGGCCGACGCCGGCTGGTCGGACGTCGTCAGCGTGGCCTCGTTCGTGGCCGCGGCGGTGCTGCTGGTCGGCTTCGTGTTCATCGAGCGACGCGCGGAGGCCCCGGTCGTCCCGCTGGCCCTCTTCCGCGACCGGATGCGGGTGGGGTCCTACCTGGGCCGCATGCTGCTGGTGGCCGGGATGATGGGCATGTTCTTCTTCATGACCCAGCTGCTGCAGACCGAGGTCGGCTACTCGCCGCTGCAGGCGGGCCTGGCGTTCCTGCCGACCACCGTCGGGGTGCTGCTCGCCTCGCAGCTGTCCGCCCGTCGCCTGGTCGAGGCCATCGGACCGCGCTCGACCATGGTCCTCGGCTCGCTGGTCTCGGCGTCCGCGGTGTTCTGGTTGAGCCACACCTCGTCCGACCCGGCGTACTGGACCATCGGGGTGCCGCTGTTCCTCATGGGGCTCGGCAACGGCACGGTGTTCGTGCCGATCACCGTGGCCGCCCTGCGGGGCGTCGAGCCCCGGCACGCCGGTGCAGCGGCCGGGCTGGTCAACGTCTCGCAGCAGATCGGCGCGACCCTCGGCCTCGCGGTGCTCGTCACCGTGTTCAGTGCGGCCTCGCGGCACGCGGTCGCCGCCGGACCGGCCGGCCGGGACGCCGTCGAGCAGGCTCGGCACGTGTTCGTGACCGGGGCGGACTCGGCCCTGCTGGCCGCGTCCGTGCTGATCGTGCTCGTGGCCGTCGTGGTGGCGGTGACGAACCGGGCGCCGCGCTCGCCGGCTGCGGTCGCCGTCCCGGTGCTCGCCGACTGACCCCCGGCCACTTCCCCGATCGTGGCAACGGCGCATCCCCCGCGATGCGTCGTTGCCACGATCTGTGGTTACGACGAGCGGGTGGAGGCTCGCGCGACCAGCTCGGGCTTGAACGTGGTGTGCCGGGGGTTCGCCTGGTCCGGGTCGGCGATCACCTCGAGCAGGATCCGGGCCGCCGCCGCGCCCATCTCGTGAGCCGGCTGCCGGACCGATGACAACGGGATCGCCGCGGACGCCGCGAAGTCGATGTCGTCGTAGCCGATGATCGCCACGTCGTCCGGCACGCGGACGCCGGCCATGGTCAGAGCCTGCAGGACGCCGAGCGCGACGAGATCGTTGGCGGCGAAGACGGCGTCCGGACGACGGCGCCGGGGTAGCGCCAGGAACTCCTCTGCCGCAAGGCGTCCGGCCGTCGCGTCCATGGTCGCGCTGGCCATGACGACCAGCTCGCCGGAGCCGAACCGGGCGACCGCGTCCTGCGCGGCCTTCAGGCGGGTCTTGACCTGGGTGATGCCCAGCGGGCCACCGATGAAGGCGATCCGCCGCCGGCCGACGTCCAGCAGGTGCTCGGCGGCCAGGCGCCCGCCGAGCCGGTCGTCCACCGACACCGAGGCGAAGTCGCGGGTGCGGCTGAGCCGGTCCACCAGGACGACGGCGGTGCCGCGGTCGCGCAACCGACGCAGCCGCTCGACGACGTTCCCCGCTGGCGTGATCAGCAGCCCGCTGATCCGCTGCTCCTCGAACAGGGTCAGGTAGGTGAGCTCGCGGGCCGCTGACTGCGCGCTGTTGCCGAGGATCAGTGGACGGTCGGCGGGCCCGAGCTCGTCCTCGACGCCGTGCGCGACGTCGGTGAAGAACGGGTTCGCGACGTCCAGGACGACCAGGCCGACCGACCGGTTGGTACCGGCCCGCAGCTGACGGGCGGCGTCGTTGCGGACGAAGCCGAGCTCGTCGATCGCCGACTGGATGCGGGAGAGCGTCTCGGGCGTGACCTTCGCCGGGTGGTTCAGGGCGTTGGACACGGTGCCGGGCGAGACGCCGGCGAGCGCGGCGACGTCACGCACTCGGGCGATCGGCATGCGCGGACGTTAACACGATTCAATCCCGATGGTTGACGGTCCGGATCGGGTCGGCATAGAGTTCCGGCGCAGGACGCGTTGAATCGATTTAACGAATCGATTCAACGACCACGGCAGCACTTCCGACGACGGCGTCGAGAGGACGGACGATCGATGACGGTGAGCCAGACACCGCCTGCCCTGCAGCTCGACCAGGTGCGCAAGTCGTTCGGTCCCGTCGTCGCGCTGCGCTCCGGCAGCCTCACCGTGCGGTCCGGATCGATCCACGCGCTCGTTGGCGAGAACGGGGCCGGCAAGTCGACGCTGGTCAAGATCGTGGCCGGGGTGTACCAGCGCGACGGTGGTGACCTGCGGCTGCACGGCACCAGCGTCGACTTCTCGTCCACCGCCGAGTCCAAGGCGGCCGGGGTCGCGGTCATCTACCAGGAGCCGGTGCTGTTCCCGGACCTGTCGGTAACGGAGAACATCTTCATGGGCCGCCAGCCGCACCGGTCGCTGCGGCGGATCGACCGCACGGCGATGCACGACGAGGCGACGGCGCTGTTCGCGCGGCTCGGCGTGCACCTGGACCCGCGTCGGCCGGCGCTCGGCCTGTCCATCGCCGACCAGCAGATCATCGAGATCGCGAAGGCGATCTCGCTCGACGCGAGCGTCCTGGTGATGGACGAACCGACCGCCGCGCTGAGCGGGGTCGAGGTCGAGCGGCTGTTCCAGGTGGCGCGCAGCCTGCGTGACGAGGGACGTGCCCTCGTGTTCATCTCGCACCGCTTCGACGAGGTGTTCGCGCTGTGCGACACCGTCACGGTGATGCGGGACGGCGAGTACGTGTCCACCGACGCGACCGCGGACACCACGGTCGACGCGATCGTCGCCCGGATGGTCGGCCGCGAGGTCGGCAACCTCTTCCCGAAGACCCCGGCCACCATCGGCGACGTCGTCCTTGAGGTCGAGGGCCTGGAGTCCGCCGGGGTGTTCCACGACATCGGCTTCACGGTCCGAGCCGGGGAGATCGTGGCGCTGGCCGGGCTGGTCGGCGCCGGTCGCAGCGAGATCGCCCGAGCCGTGTTCGGGGTCGACCGGTACGACCGCGGCACCGTGCGGCTGAACGGCAAGCGCGTCCCCGGGCACAGCCCGCGGGCGGCGGTCCGGGCCGGCATGGCGCTGGTGCCGGAGGACCGTCGTCAGCAGGGGCTGGTCACGGAGGCCTCGGTGGCGCACAACGTCGCCAGCGTCATCCGCCGCCGGATCGCCGCGGCGGGACTGCTCACGACCGGGATGGAGACCGCGGCCGCGCAGACCTGGGCGGCCCGACTGGAGGTCAAGACCAACGCGCTGGACATGCGCGGCGCGACGATGAGCGGCGGCAACCAGCAGAAGGTCGTCATTGCCAAGTGGCTGGCGACCGAGCCGGTGCTGCTGGTCATCGACGAGCCGACCCGCGGTATCGACGTCGGCACCAAGGCCGAGGTGCACCGGCTCCTGTCCGAGCTGGCCGGCCAGGGCCTGGCCATCCTGATGATCTCGTCCGAGCTGCCCGAGGTCCTCGGGATGGCGGACCGGGTCCTGGTCGTGTGCGAGGGCCGGATCACCGCGGACATCCCCAGCGCCGAGGCGACCGCGGAGTCCGTGATGCTCGCCGCCACCCGCGGGTTGGAGCGTCCGGCATGAGCGAGTCCACGCTCGTCGCCCCCAGCCGCGTCTCGCCCGCCCGCCGGGCCCTGACCACGGTCCTCACCTCGCGCGAGCTGGCGATCGCCCTCGTGCTCGTCGTCCTCATCGCCGCGGCCACGGCCAAGACGGACAGCTTCCTGTTCAGCCAGAACAGCTGGCGCGACCTGCTGCTGACGCCGGCGATCCTGGTGCTGCTGGCCGTCGGCGAGGCGGTCGTCATCATCACCCGCAACGTCGACCTGTCGGTCGGGTCCGTCCTGGCCCTGACGGCCTACCTCACCGGTCGCCTGTTCGTCGACCACCCGCAGATCGGCATCGTCCCGGTGTTCCTGGCCGGCCTCGCGATGGGTGCGGTGCTCGGTCTGGTGAACGGGCTGCTGGTGTCGTTCGGCAAGGTGCCGGCGCTGGTCATCACGCTGGGCACGCTGTACATCTACCGCGGCATCGTGCTGACCTGGGCGGGCAGCAACCGGATCAACGCCTCCGACATGCCCGACGACTTCCTCGCGCTGGGAACCAAGACGGTGCTGTCGGTGCCGGTGCTGACCATCATCGCGGTCGTCGTCCTCGCCGCCGTCGGGTACTACCTGCACACCGCCCGCGGCGGCCGGGAGATGTACGCGATCGGCTCGGACCCCGACGCCGCGGTGCTGTACGGGCTGAGCGTCCGCAAGCGGGTCACGGCCGCGTTCGTCCTCAGCGGCGCCCTGGCCGGTCTCGCCGGCGTGGTCTACGCGGCCCGCTACGGGACGATCAGCTCGGGCGCCGGGTTGGGGCTCGAGCTCCAGGCCGTCGGCGCCGTCGTGATCGGCGGCGTCGCCATCTTCGGCGGCAGCGGCACGGTCTGGGGCGCGGCGATCGGTGCGGTGCTGCTCGTCACCATCAACCGGGCGCTGCCGATCCTGGGGATCCCCGACTTCTGGCAGCAGGCCGTCGTCGGCGCGCTGATCATCGGCGCGATCGTGCTCGACCGGGCGTTGGCGCACCGACGATCGCGCCGGCTCGTCGAAGCGAGGGACGCCTGATGGCCCGGACCTACGCCGCCCACGCCAAGCCGGCCTGGCAGCGACTGCTGCTCACCCGCGAGGTCGCCGTCATCGCGCTGCTGGTGGTCGTCGTCCTCTACGCCCGCGCCCGGGTGCCCAACTTCAGCGGGCCGCTCACGCTTCCGTACCTGCTGCTGGACGCCGCGCCGGTCCTGCTCATCGCGCTGCCGATGACCCTGGTCATCATCACCGGTGAGATCGACCTGTCCGTGGCCAGCGTCGTGGGGCTGAGCAGCGTCATGGTTGGTCTGCTGCACCAGCACGGCATGTCGATCCCGCTGGCGGCCGTGGTGGCCGTGGTCGTCGGGGTGGTCTGCGGGGCGTTCAACGGGTTCCTCGTCGCCTACGTCGGCCTGCCGTCGCTGGCCGTCACGATCGGCACGCTCGCGCTCTACCGTGGCATCGCCGTCGGCCTGCTGGGCACCAAGGCGGTGACCGACTTCCCGGACCGCTGGACCAGCCTGGCCACGGACCGCATCGGTGACACCCAGCTTCCCCTCGTGGTCATCCCGATCGTCGTCCTCGCCGTCGGTTTCGCGGTGCTGCTGCACTTCTCGACGTTCGGTCGAGGCATCTTCGACATCGGGCTGAACCGCGAGACCGCGCACTTCTCCGGCGTGGACGTGGCGCGCACGAAGCTGCTGCTGTTCGTGATGTCGGGCGCGGTCGCGGCCTTCGCCGGCATCTTCTACACGCTGCGCTACGGCAGCTCGCGCGGTGACAACGCCACCGGGCTCGAGCTGCAGGTGGTGGCCGCGGTGCTGCTCGGCGGGGTGTCGATCTTCGGCGGCCGCGGCGCGCTGCACGGCGTGGTCGCGGGTGTCCTGCTGATCGGGGTCATCTCCAGCGCCCTGCGCCTGCAGGACGTGACGGTCAACGTCATCAACATCATCATCGGGCTCCTGCTCATCGCCTCGGTGATGTCCACCAGCGTCCTGGGCTGGGTCGCGACCCTGCGTCCCCCGGGATCCAGCACGAAGGGTCAGCTGGGTTCCTCCAGCGCGCCTGAACGCGTCGACGCCACATCGAGGAAGGAAGAACGATGAAGTTCACCCACAAGCGGGCGGGCGCACTCGGGGCGCTCGTCGTCACGGCCGCCCTGGTGCTCGCGGGCTGCGGCAGCTCGGACGACTCCAGCTCCAGCGGTTCGACCACCAAGGCCAGCGGGCCGATCAGCGTGACCTTCCTGCCCAAGAACCTGGGCAACCCCTACTTCGACACCAGTGACAAGGGCGGCAACGCCGCTGTCACCGAGTTCGGTGGCAAGTACTCCCAGGTCGGCCCGGACACTGGCACCCCCGACGCCCAGGTGCCCTTCATCAACACCGCGGCCCAGCAGGGAGTCAAGGCCCTCGTGGTCTCGGCGAACGACCCCAAGGCCATCTGCGACGCGCTGAACGAGGCGCGCAAGGCGGGGACGAAGGTCGTCACCTTCGACTCGGACACCGACCCGTCCTGCCGCGACCTGTTCATCAACCAGGCCACCGCGGAGGGCATCGCGAAGGTCCAGGTCGACATGATCGCCAAGGACGTCAACGACGCCGGCGAGGTCGCCATCCTGTCGGCCAGCGCCAACGCGACGAACCAGAACTCCTGGATCGACCTGATGAAGAAGGACCTGGCGGCGAACCACCCGAACATCAAGCTGGTCGACACGGTGTACGGCAACGACGACGACCAGACCTCGTTCGACAAGACCGCGGCGCTGCTGCAGTCGCACCCGCAGCTCAAGGGCATCATCTCGCCGACCACCGTCGGCATCGCGGCGGCGGCTCGCTACATCAGCACCTCGGACTACAAGGGCAAGGTCGCGGTGACCGGGCTCGGCACGCCGAACCAGATGCGCAAGTACGTCGAGGACGGCACCGTCACGCAGTTCGCACTGTGGAACCCGGAGGACCTGGGTTACCTGGCCGCCTGGGGCGCGAAGGCGCTGGTCGACGGCACCATCACCGGCAAGACGGGTGACAAGTTCACCGCGGGCAAGCTCGGCGAGTTCACCGTCGGCGACGGGGCGTCCGTCCTGCTCGGCGACCCGTTCGTGTTCAACAAGGCCAACATCGGCCAGTTCAACTTCTGACCGTCTCGGTCCGGCCGGTGGCAGCGCGCCACCGGCCGGACCGGACCACCTGCCGTGAGGGGGGAACCCGTGCAGCGCGTCTGCTTCCAGCTCCAGGTCCGCGCCGACCGCCTGGCGGAGTACCGCCAGCGGCACCAGGCGGTCTGGCCGGACATGCTCCGGGCGCTGGCCGAGACGGGCTGGCACAACTACTCGCTCTTCCTGCGAGACGACGGCCTGCTGATCGGCTACTTCGAGACACCGTCCCTGGAGCTGGCCCAGCAGCGGATGGCGCGGACCGAGGTCAACACCCGGTGGCAGGACGAGATGGCGCCGTTCTTCGAGGGCCTGGACGGCACGACGCCGGACCAGGGCTTCGACCGGCTGACGGAGATCTTCCACCTCGAGGACCAGCTCGCCCAAGGCACCGACGACGCAGAAGTGGTGTGACATGACGACGTTCGACGCGATCAGCGACCGGCTGGCCGAGCAGGTCATCGAGGTGCCGTCCTGGGCCTACGGCAACTCCGGCACCCGGTTCAAGGTGTTCGGCTCGGCCGGGACCCCGCGCACGGTGCAGGAGAAGATCGCCGACGCCGCGAAGGTGCACGAGTTCACCGGGTTGGCCCCCAAGGTCGCCCTGCACATCCCGTGGGACCAGGTCGAGGACTTCGCGGCGCTGCAGTCCTTCGCGGTCGAGCACGGCGTGCGGCTGGGCACCGTCAACAGCAACACGTTCCAGGACGACGACTTCAAGCTCGGTAGCCTGGCCAACCCCGACCCCGCGGTGCGGCGCAAGGCGATCGAGCACAACCTGATGTGCATCGACATCATGAACGAGATCGGTTCCACCGACCTGAAGATCTGGCTGGCCGACGGCACCAACTACCCGGGCCAGGACGACATCGCGGCCCGGCAGGAACGGCTGGCCGAGGGGCTGGCCGAGATCTACGCCGCGCTCGGGGACGACCATCGGCTGGTCCTGGAGTACAAGTTCTTCGAGCCGGCGTTCTACCACACGGACGTGCCGGACTGGGGCACGTCCTACGCGCACTGCGTCGCGTTGGGGGACAAGGCAACCGTCTGCCTGGACACCGGCCACCACGCGCCCGGCACGAACATCGAGTTCATCGTGGCCCAGCTGCTGCGGCTCGGGAAGCTGGGAGCGTTCGACTTCAACAGCCGGTTCTACGCGGACGACGACCTGATCGTGGGGGCCGCGGACCCGTTCCAGCTGTTCCGGATCCTGTACGAGGTGGTCCGTGGTGGCGGGTACGGGGCGGACAGCGGCGTCGCGTTCATGCTCGACCAGTGCCACAACATCGAGAAGAAGATCCCCGGCCAGATCCGCTCGGTGCTCAACGTGCAGGAGATGACCGCGCGGGCGCTGCTGGTCGACGCCGACGAGCTGGCCGCCGCCCAACGGTCCGGGGACGTGCTGGCCGCGAACGACGTGCTGATGGACGCCTTCTACACCGACGTCCGGGCCGACCTCGCGGACTGGCGGTCCAGCCGGGGGCTGCCGGCCGAGCCGATGAAGGCGTTCCTCGCCAGCGGGTACCAGGAGCAGATCGAGGCCGACCGGGTCGGCGGGAACCAGGCAGGGTGGAACTGACGTGAACGTATCGACAGGGACGGCGCAGGAGCTGATCGCTCGCTCGAACCGGTTGGGGGCGGACCCCAAGAACACCAACTACGCCGGCGGCAACACCTCGGCCAAGGGTCGCCTGACCGACCCGGTGACCGGCGAGGACGTCGACCTGTTGTGGGTCAAGGGGTCCGGGGGCGATCTCGGCACCCTGACGGAGGCCGGGCTGGCCGTGCTGCGACTGGATCGGCTGCAGGCCCTGGTCGGCGTCTACCCCGGTGTCGACCGTGAGGACGAGATGGTCGCGGCTTTCGACTACTGCCTGCACGGCAAGGGCGGCGCCGCGCCGTCCATCGACACCGCGATGCACGCCCTGGTGGACGCGCCGCACGTCGACCACCTGCACCCGGACTCCGGGATCGCGATCGCCACGGCGGCGGACGGCGAGGAGCTGACCCGAGCCGTCTACGGCGACCAGGTCGTCTGGGTGCCCTGGCGTCGCCCGGGCTTCCAGCTGGGACTGGACATCGCCGCGATCCAGGCGGCCAACCCGCAGGCGGTCGGCTGCGTGCTGGGCGGTCACGGGATCACCGCCTGGGGTGACACCAGCGAAGAGGCCGAACGTCACTCGCTCTGGATGATCGACACGGCGGCCGAGTACATCGCCGAGAACTCCGCGCCCGAGCCGTTCGGGTCGGTGCTCGACGGCTTCGAGCAGCTCGGAGCCGCCGCGCGCCGGGCGAAGGCCGCCGCCCTGGCGGCCACGGTGCGCTCGATCGCCTCCCAGGACCGGCCCCAGGTGGGGCACTTCACCGACAGCGACGAGGTCCTGGACTTCCTCTCCCGCAGCGAGCACGCGCGACTGGCTGCGCTGGGCACCAGCTGC
This sequence comes from Angustibacter luteus, assembly GCF_039541115.1. Classification (NCBI taxonomy): domain Bacteria; kingdom Bacillati; phylum Actinomycetota; class Actinomycetes; order Kineosporiales; family Kineosporiaceae; genus Angustibacter; species Angustibacter luteus. Next base: position 1,002,438 of record NZ_BAABFP010000002.1, on the reverse strand, counting down.
CCCGACCACTTCCTGCGCACGAAGGTCAAGCCGCTGCTGCTGGACCTGCCGGGGACGGCGTCCGTCGAGCAGTCGATCGCCCGTCTGCGCGAGCTGCACACCGCCTACCGGGCGGACTACCAGGCGTACTACGAGCGGCACGCCGACGAGAGCTCGCCGGCCATCCGTGGTGCGGACCCGCTGATCGTGCTGGTGCCCGGCGTCGGCATGTTCAGCTTCGGCAAGGACAAGCAGACCGCCCGGGTGGCAGGGGAGTTCTACGTCAACGCCATCAACGTGATGCGTGGCGCCGAGGGGCTGTCGACGTACGCGCCCATCGACGAGTCCGAGAAGTTCCGGATCGAGTACTGGGCGCTGGAGGAGGCCAAGCTCGCCCGGATGCCCAAGCCGAAGGCGCTGGCCTCGCGGATCGCGCTGGTGACGGGGGCGGCGTCCGGCATCGGCAAGGCCATCGCGCACCGGCTCGCAGCCGAGGGAGCGGTCGTGGCCATCGCCGACCTCGACCTGGCCAAGGCGCAGGCGGCCGCGGCCGAGATCGGCGGCCCGGACGTCGCGATCGGGGTCCAGGCGGACGTCAGCGAAGAGGCAGCTGTGCAGGCGGCGGTCGACGCCACCCTGCTGGCCTTCGGTGGCCTCGACCTGGTGGTGAACAACGCCGGGTTGTCGCTGTCCCGGTCGCTGCTGGAGACGACGGCCGCGGACTGGGACCTTCAGCACGCCGTGATGGCGAAGGGCTCCTTCCTCGTCGCGCGGGCCGCGGCGAAGGTGTTGATCGAGCAGGGGCTGGGCGGCGACATCGTGTACATCTCGTCCAAGAACTCGGTCTTCGCCGGCCCGAGCAACATCGCCTACTCGGCGGTGAAGGCCGACCAGGCGCACCAGGTCCGGCTGCTGGCCGCCGAGCTCGGCGAGTACGGGGTGCGGGTCAACGGGATCAACCCGGACGGCGTGGTGCAGGGCTCGGGCATCTTCGCCGGTGGCTGGGGGGCCAACCGGGCGGCGGTCTACGGCGTGGCGGAGGAGGACCTCGGCGCCTTCTACGCCCAGCGCACGTTGCTCAAGCGCGAGGTGCTGCCCGAGCACGTCGCGAACGCCGTGTTCGCCCTCGTCGGCCCGGACCTGACCCACACGACCGGCCTGCACGTGCCCGTCGACGCGGGCGTCGCCGCGGCCTTCCTGCGCTAGCGCCGTGGCCGTGACCTCCGTGTCGTCGCTCGCGGCGATCGACCTCGGTGCCTCGAGCGGCCGGGTGGTGCTCGCTCGGGTAGGGCCGGACGAGCTGGATCTCGAAGCGGTGGCCCGGTTCCCGAACGACCCGGTGACCCTGCCCTCGGGCCTGCACTGGAACCCGCTCGAGCTGTACCGCAACGTCCTGCTCGGCCTGCGGGCCGCGGCGGCAGCGTCCCCGGACGGTCTGCACGGTGCCGCCGTCGACTCCTGGGCGGTGGACTACGCCCTGCTGCGCGGCGGCCGGATGCTCGGCGTGCCGTTCCACTACCGCGATGCTCGCACGCAGGTCGGTGTCGACCGGGTGCACGCACGGGTCTCCCCCGAGGAGCTGTACCAGCGCAACGGCCTGCAGTTCCTGCCGTTCAACACGCTCTACCAGCTCGCAGCCGACCCGCTGACGGACGTCGCGGACGGTCTGCTGCTCATCCCCGACCTGATCACCGCCTGGCTGACCGGCCGGTCGACCACCGAGCGGACGAACGCCTCGACCACCGGGCTGCTCGACGTCGCGACCGGCCGCTGGGACGAGGACCTGATCGGTCGGCTCGCCCTGCCGCGGCGCCTCTTCGGCGAGCTGGTCGACGCCGGGGACACGGTCGGACCGCTGCTGCCCGGCGTGGCCGCCCAGGTCGGGTCCGACGTCCCGGTCCATGCGGTCGGCTCGCACGACACCGCGTCGGCGGTCGTCGGGGTGCCGATGGAGTCCGCTGACGCGGCGTACATCTCTTGCGGCACCTGGGGTCTGGTCGGGGTCGAGCTCGAGCACGCGGTGCTGACCGAGGCCGGCCGGGCGGCCCGCTTCACCAACGAGCGCGGCGTCGACGGCCGGGTCCGCTACCTGACGAACGTGATGGGTCTGTGGCTGCTCAACGAGTCGGTGCGCGAGTGGGAGCGGGCCGGTGAGCGGGTGGATCTGCCGGCGCTGCTGCGTCAGGCGGACCAGGTCAGCGCCTCGGTGGTCGTGTTCGACGTCCAGGACGAGCGGTTCCTGGCTCCCGGCGACGTGCCGGCGCGGATCGTGGACTGGTACGTCGAGCGCGGGCACCGTCCACCCGAGTCGCGGCCCGAGCTCGTGCGCTGCATCGTGGAGAGCCTGGCGCAGGCCTTCGCCGACGCGGTCGAGCAGGCGCAACGCCTTTCCGGTCAGCAGGTCCGGGTCGTGCACGTGGTCGGAGGTGGGTCGGTGAACCGCAGCCTCTGCCAGTCGACCGCCGATCGCACCGGGCGGCCGGTGCTCGCCGGACCGGTCGAGGCCACCGCGATCGGTAACGTGCTGGTGCAGGCCAGGGCAGTGGGCGCCCTGGCCGGTGACCTGGACATGCTGCGCGCCCTGGTCCGCCAGACCCAGCCGACCACCCGGTACCTCCCAGGGAAGGGGTCCACGACGTGAAGCGTCGCGTACCGAAGCCGCACGACCTCGCTCCGCTGATGCGGTTCAAGCCGCCCACGCTGGACGCGACCACGCGCCGGCTGGAGCGCTGCCACACGATCGCCGACCTGCGGGCGGTTGCCAAGCGCCGCACCCCGCGGGCGGCGTTCGACTACACGGACGGCTCGGCGGACGGCGAGGTGACGCTGGCCCGGGCCCGGCAGGCCTTCGCGGACATCACGTTCCACCCCGCGATCCTGCGCGACGTCTCGAAGGTGGATCCGTCGGTGCAGGTACTGGGCCGCACGTCGGCGCTGCCGTTCGGCATCGCGCCCACCGGTTTCACCCGGATGATGCAGACCGAGGGCGAGATCGCCGGCGCGACCGCGGCGGAGGCGGCCGGGATCCCGTACGCGTTGTCCACCATGGGAACCACGTCGATCGAGGACGTCGCCGTCGCCGCCCCGCACGGCCGCAACTGGTTCCAGCTGTACATGTGGAAGGACCGGGACCGCTCCATGGCGCTGGTCGAGCGGGCTGCCGCGGCGGGCTTCGACACGCTGCTGGTCACCGTCGACGTCCCGGTGGCCGGGAACCGCCTGCGCGACGTCCGCAACGGGATGACCATCCCGCCCACCCTGACCCCGCGCACGGTCGTCAACGCGATCCCGCGCCCCGCCTGGTGGGTCAACTTCCTGACCACCGAACCGCTCTCGTTCGCCTCGCTGGACCGCTGGTCGGGCACCGTCGCCGAGCTGCTCACCACGATGTTCGACCCGACGGTCACCTACCAGGACCTGGCGTGGATCAAGTCCCAGTGGCCCGGCAAGGTCGTGGTCAAGGGCGTGCAGACCGTGGACGACGCCCGGCGCTGCGCGGACGTCGGCGTCGACGCGGTGCTGCTGTCCAACCACGGTGGCCGTCAGCTCGACCGCGCGCCGGTCCCCTTCCACCTGCTGCCGGACGTCGTCCGCGAGGTCGGCAAGGACGTCGAGGTGCACCTGGACACCGGGATCACCAGCGGCCAGGACATCGTCGCCGCGCTGGCCTGCGGGGCGACCTTCACGCTGATCGGGCGGGCCTACCTGTACGGGCTGATGGCCGGCGGGCGCGCCGGCGTCGACCGGGCCATCACGATCCTGAGCAGCGAGATCGTGCGCACCATGGGGCTGCTCGGCGTGCAGTCGGTCGAGGAGCTCACCCCGGCCCACGTGTCGCGCTGGCAGCGCGGCTGAAGGCCGTCCCGGGAATGGTGGCCCGCTCCATATAGTTGAGTGAGCAACAACTAAGGAGCGCCACATGCAGTTCGGGATCTTCACCGTCGGCGACGTCACGCCGGACCCCACGACGGGTCGCACGCCCACGGAGGCGGAGCGGATCCAGGCGATGGTGACCATCGCGAGGAAGGCCGAGGAGGTCGGGCTCGACGTCTTCGCCACCGGTGAGCACCACAACCCGCCGTTCGTGCCGTCGTCCCCGACGACGATGCTCGGCTTCCTGGCCGCGCAGACCGAGCGGATCGTCCTGTCGACGTCCACGACGCTGATCACCACCAACGACCCGGTGAAGATCGCCGAGGACTACGCGATGCTGCAGCACCTGGCCGGCGGCCGGGTCGACCTGATGATGGGCCGCGGCAACACCGGCCCCGTCTACCCGTGGTTCGGCAAGGACATCCGGGACGGCCTGAACCTGGCCGTCGAGAACTACGCCCTGCTGCGCCGGCTGTGGCGCGAGGACGTCGTCGACTGGCAGGGCTCGTACCGGACGCCGCTGCAGGGCTTCACCTCGACACCCCGGCCGCTGGACGGCGTGCCGCCGTTCGTCTGGCACGGCTCCATCCGGAGCCCCGAGATCGCCGAGCAGGCCGCCTACTACGGCGACGGCTTCTTCCACAACAACATCTTCTGGCCGCTGGAGCACACCCAGCAGATGGTCGCGCTCTACCGCCGCCGCTTCGAGCACTACGGCCACGGCCAGGCGGACCAGGCCATCGTCGGCCTCGGCGGCCAGGTCTTCATGCGCGCCAACAGCCAGGACGCCAAGCGCGAGTTCCGGCCCTACTTCGACAACGCCCCGGTCTACGGCCACGGCCCGTCGATGGAGGACTTCACCGCGCAGACGCCGCTGACCGTCGGCAGCCCGCAGGAGGTCATCGACCGCTACGCCGGCATGCGCGACGTGGTCGGCGACTACCAGCGCCAGCTCTTCCTCATGGACCACGCGGGCCTGCCGCTCAAGACCGTCCTCGAGCAGCTGGACATCCTCGGCGAGGAGGTCGTGCCCGTGCTGCGCCGGGAGCTCGCGATCGGCCGCCCGTCGCACGTGCCGGACGCGCCGACCCACGCCTCGCTGCTCGCCGCTGCGCAGACCGAGTCCGCTGAGCAGGCCGAGGCGGTGGCCGTATGAGCCGCCGCTCCCTGGTCGTCGTGAGCGCCGGACTCAGCCAGCCGTCGTCCACCCGACTGCTGGCCGACCGGCTCTCCCAGGCGACCGTCACGGCGCTCGCGGCGCACGGCCAGGACGTCGACGTCCGGGTCGTCGAGCTGCGTGAGCTCGCGCACGACCTGGCCAACCACCTGCTGACCGGCTTCCCGCCGCCCGCGCTGCGCGAGGCGGTGGACGCCGTCGCCGCCGCGGACGCGGTCGTCGCCGTGACCCCGATCTTCAACGCCTCCTACAGCGGGCTGTTCAAGACGTTCTTCGACGTGCTGGACGAGGGCTCGCTGGGTGGCACGCCGGTCCTGCTGGCCGCCACCGGCGGCACCGCGCGGCACTCGCTGGCACTGGACTTCGCCCTGCGGCCGCTGTTCGCCTACCTGCGCGCGGACGTCGTGCCGACCGCGGTGTTCGCGGCCACGGAGGACTGGGGCGGGGGGAGCCTGCCGTCCAGCCTGTCCGCCCGGGTCGAGCGGGCCGGCGGTGAGCTGGCGGCCGCCGTCACGGGCCGCCCGCGGGTCGAGCGGGTCGACCCTTTCGACGACCCGACCCCGTTCGAGCAGCTCCTGGCCGGCCACTGACCCACTTCCGCCACTCACGCCGGTTTCCGCCACTCAGGCCGGTTTTCCGCGCGTGATTCCGGCCTCAGAGGCGGAAAGCGGGCTGGGTGGCGGAGCCGATTTCTCCCCCCGGCTCAGCACCGTGTACGCTCGTCGCGCTGCCCCAATAGCTCAGTCGGTAGAGCGTCTCCATGGTAAGGAGAAGGTCTACGGTTCGATTCCGTATTGGGGCTCTGGTGGGTCCCCGCCGCCCGATCCGGGCGGCGGGGCCCGCATTGGCGGGGTAGCTCAGGTGGTTAGAGCACACGACTCATAATCGTGGTGTCGCGGGTTCGAGTCCCGCCCTCGCTACCAGGCCGTTTGGAGAGCAGACCACTCCTCACGTACCCTTGTGCAGTTGTCTTAGTCCGAAGACCTTCGAAAGTGAGTAGTCCCGTGGCCAGCAAGTCCACCGACGTCCGCCCCAAGATCACTCTGGCGTGCACGGAGTGCAAGGAGCGCAACTACATCACCAAGAAGAACCGGCGCAACGACCCCGACCGGCTCGAGCTCAAGAAGTACTGCCGCCGCGAGAAGCGCCACACGGTGCACCGCGAGACCCGCTGACCACGGTCCACGCACACGACGTCGATGGCGGCCGTCCCCACCAGGGGGCGGCCGCTTCGTCGTGTCCGGGCCTGCCGGTAGCGTGAGCGCCATGGTGAACCCAGCCGTCGCGGGGCGGCAGTACCCGCCCACGCCCCCCTACGAGGTCGGCCGCGAGAAGATCCGCGAGTTCGCCGAGGCGACCGGCGCGCACCCGGCGAGCACGGACGCCGACGCCGCCCGCGCGCTCGGCTACCCCGACGTCATCGCCCCGACCACGTTCGCCGTGATCGTCGCCCAGCGCTGCGACGCCCAGCTGGTCCGCGACCCCGAGGCCGGCATCGACTTCAGCCGCGTCGTGCACGGCGAGCAGACCTTCACCCACCACCGGCCCATCGTGGCCGGTGACCGGCTGGTGGCCGTGCTGCACGTCGACAGCGTGCGCTCGGCCGGCGGCCACTCCATGGTGACCACCCGCAGCGAGATCTCCACCGAGTCCGGCGAGGCGGTCTGCACGGCCGTCTCCACGATCGTCGTCCGCGGAGGCGAGTGATGACCCAGACCACCGCGCCCACGTTCGACGGCCTCGCGGTCGGCGACGAGCTGCCCGAGCACACGTTCACGCTGACCCGCGCCGACCTGGTCCGGTACGCCGGCGCCAGCGGCGACTTCAACCCGATCCACTGGAACGAGCGGTTCGCCCGCGAGGTCGGCCTGCCCGGCGTCATCGCGCACGGCATGCTCACCATGGCCACGGCCGTGCGCCTGGTCGTGGACTGGGTCGGCGACCCCGGTGCCGTCGTCCAGTACGGCGTGCGGTTCACCAAGCCCGTCCCGGTGGACGACGTCGAGGGCGCGCAGGTCACGGTCGCCGGGAAGGTGGCGGTCCTGGACGACGAGGCGCGGACCGCCCGGATCGACCTGACCGCCACCACGCCCGGACCGGACGGCGCGGCGCTCACCGTCCTGGGGCGCGCGCGAGCCGTCGTCCGACTCGCATGACCCCGGCGCCCGGGGCGGCCCGCGCCCGGGTCGCCGTCACGAGCGTCTTCCTGCTCAACGGCCTGATCATGGCCACCTGGATCTCGCGCATCCCGGCGATCCGCGACAGCCTCGGCCTGTCCTCCTCGAGCCTGGGCCTGATCCTGCTCGCGATGTCCGGCGGGGCCGTGCTGGCCCTGCCGCTGACCGGCGCGGTCGTCGTCCGGATCGGCGCGGCCGGGACGGTGCGGGTCGCCTCCGTCGTCTGCGCGACCGGGCTACTCCTCGTCGGCCTGGCCGACTCGGTGGCCGTCCTGGCGCCCGGACTGTTCCTGGTGGGCTTCGGGTCCGGCTCCTGGGACGTCGCGATGAACGTCGAGGGCGCCGAGGTCGAGCGGCGGCTGGGCCGGGCGATCATGCCGCACTTCCACGCGGCGTTCAGCATCGGCACGGTCGTCGGAGCGCTGCTCGGCGCCTGGGCCAACGCGATCGACCTGTCCACCGCCGCGCACCTCGCGGCCGTCGCGGTGGTGGCCGCGGTGCTGACCCAGGTGGCGTGCGGGTCGTTCCTGCCCGAGGCCGAGGTGGTCGAGGCGCTCACCCACGACCGGCCGAAGGAGCGCCGGCACCCGATGCAGGCGTGGCTCGAGCCGCGCACGCTCGCGATCGGGCTGCTGGTGCTGGCGTTCGCGTTCACCGAGGGCTCGGCGAACGACTGGCTCGCGCTGGCCTTCCGGGACGGCTACGACGTCTCGAACGCGCACGCGGTGCTCGGCTTCGCGGTCTTCGTCAGCTCCATGACGGTGGGGCGCCTGCTCGGCACCCGGATGCTCGACCGCTTCGGGCGGGTGCCGGTGCTGCGGGTCACCGCGGCACTGGCGGCGGCCGGGCTGCTCATGGTGATCATCGGCGGGTCGGTGCCGGTGGCGGTGGTGGGGACGGTGCTCTGGGGTCTGGGGGCCTCGCTGGGCTTCCCGGTCGGCATGAGCGCCGCCGCGGACGACCCCGAGCACGCCGCGGCCCGGGTCAGTGTGGTGGCCTCGATCGGGTACACGGCGTTCCTGGCCGGCCCACCACTGATCGGCTTCCTGGCCGACCACGTCGGCGTGCTGAGGGCGCTGTACGTCGTGCTCGGTGCGCTGGTGCTGGGCCTGCTGGTGGTCGCCGCGGCCCGTGAGCCGATCCAGGAGCGGACGCCGTGAGGCTGGCCGAGCTCACCACGCTGCGGGTGGGCGGGGAGCCGGAGCGGCTGGTCACGGCGTCCACGACCGACGAGCTGGTGGACGCCGTCCGCGAGGTCGACGACGCCGACGAGTCGCTGCTGCTGCTGGCCGGCGGCTCGAACCTGCTGGTCAGCGACGAGCCGGTGCCCGGCACCGTCGTCCGGGTCGCGTCGTCCGGGGTCGTGGTGGAGTCGGCCGACGGCTGCGGCGGGGTGAACGTGCGGGTCGCCGCGGGGGAGCCCTGGGACGACCTGGTGGCCCGCGCCGCCGACGAGGGCTGGGTGGGCATCGAGGCGCTGTCCGGCATCCCCGGCTCGGTCGGCGCCACGCCGGTGCAGAACGTCGGCGCGTACGGCCAGGAGGTCTCCCAGACGATCGCCCAGGTGCGGGTGTGGGACCGGTTCGGCCAGCAGGTGGTCACCGTGGCCAACGCGGACTGCCGGTTCACCTACCGGCACAGCGCGTTCAAGGGCACCGACCGCTTCGTGGTGCTGGACGTGCTGTTCCAGCTGCGGCTGGGTGACCTGTCCGCACCGATCGGCTACCGCGACCTGGCCCAGGGCCTCGGCGTCGAGGTGGGTGGCCGGGTCCCGCTCGCCGACGCCCGGCAGGCCGTGCTCGAGCAGCGCCGCCGCCGGGGCATGGTGCTGGACGCCGAGGACCACGACACCTGGAGCGCGGGGTCGTTCTTCACCAACCCGATCCTGTCCGCGACGGACTTCGAGCGGCTGCGCGAGCGGGTGCGCGAGCGCCTCGGGCCGGACGTCGAGCCGCCGGCCTGGCCGGAGGACGCCGGCACCAAGACGAGTGCCGCGTGGCTGATCGAGCGGGCCGGCTTCGGCAAGGGCTTCGGGTTGCCGGGACGGGTCGCGCTCTCGACCAAGCACACGCTCGCGGTGACGAACCGTGGCGGTGCCTCGGCGGCCGAGCTGGTGGCGCTGGCCCGGGTGGTGCGGGACGGCGTGCAGGACGAGTTTGCCGTGACGCTGGTCAACGAGCCGGTGCTGGTCGGGCTCAGTCTCTGAGCAGGCTGCGCACGCCGGCGTCATAGCGGTCCAGGACGATCTCGACCAGCCGCGGGTCCGGCGGGCCCGCGGCGGACAGCAGCGCGGCGGTGAGGACGTCCGCGCCGACGTCGCCGAGCCGGCGGTGGAAGTGGCCGGGGGCGAGCAGGTAGGCGGCCACGACGACCCGACGTCCGGGGTGCTCGCGCCGGGCCGTCTCGACAGCCTCGGTCACCGACGGCTTGGCGGCGGCGGCGTACCCGACCGTGACCGGACCGGAGTGCAGGGCGGCCAGCGCCGCGGCCACCCGCTCGACGTCGCGCACCGCTGCCGGGTCGCTGGACCCCGCGGCGGCCAGCACGAGGGCGTCCTCGTCCCCGGTGCCCGCGGCGAGCAGCCGGTCGTGCAGCAGTGCGGTCAACCGGTCGTCCGGGCCCAGCGCGGGCGTCGCGGTGGCCGCCCGGCCGTGCACGGCCCGCCCGATGTCCACCGCCACGTGGTAGCCGGCGGACAGCAGCAGCGGGACGACGACGACCGACGAACCCGCGTCGGTGACCTCGTGGACGACGTGGGCGACCGTGGGCTCCTGGACGTCGACGAAGGCGGCCCGCACGACCGTCCCGGGCCGTGCCGCCTGCACCGCGGCGACGAGCGTCCCGACGGCGCGACGGCCGTCAGCGCCGCGCGTGCCGTGCGCGCAGGCGACCAGCACCGGGTTGCTCACGGGCCCATTGTGACGGGCGAAGTCCTCAAGGCTGCTGCGCGGGTGGCCGATCCAGCAGGTAGCGAACCCCGACGATACGGAACTGCCATGGACCTCAGCATCTACGTCACAGAGCTCACCGCCGGCCTCATCGGCGCGACCGCCTTCGCGGCGGCCGTGCGCCAGACCGGCCAGACCTCGGACGCCGTGCGCGTCCTCGTGCCGATCGCCCGGCACAACGCGGCCGCCGCCGAGGCGCTGGCGCGGCTCGCTCCGGGCCAGCACCGCTGACCGACTGTCGGTGCCGGGTGGTCTGCTGTCGGGCATGACGCAGATCGCCCTGTTCCACTCCGTCCTCGGTGTGCGCCCGGGCGTGCTGGACGCCGCCGAGCGGCTGCGAGCCGACGGCCACGAGGTGCTCGTCCCCGACCTCTACGAGGGTCGGGTCTTCGACGAGTACGAGCCGGCCATGCAGTACGCCGAGCACGAGCTCGGCCCCTTCGAGGTCATGCGTCGCGGGCTGGCCGCCGTCGCCGACCTGCCTGACGGCTTCGTGACGGCGGGCTTCTCCGCCGGCGGGGGTTCGGCCGTGCTGGTCGCCACCCGGCGGCCGGTGGCCGGCGTCCTGCTCTTCGCCGGCGCCTTCCTGGTCGAGTGGTTGGGGGACGACGTGCGCTGGCCGGCGGGGGTGCCCGCCCAGCTGCACTCGACGGTGGGCGACCCGTTCCGCGAGCAGGGTGAGATCGACGGCACGGTCGCGCAGGTCCAGGCGGCCAGCGGCCGGATCGACGTGTTCGAGTACGCGGGCGACGGCCACCTGTTCACCGATCCGTCGCTGCCGAAGGAGTACGACGCCGTCGCCACCGAGCTGCTCTGGCAGCGCTCGCTCGCCTTCCTGCGGGGACTGGAGGTCTGACTCAGCCGGCGGCGTGCCAGTGCGCCACCAGGTCGGCGACGGACTGGAAGCGCTGGTCCGGATCCCGGTGGGTGGCTCGTGCGATCACCTCGAGCTCGGCCCCGCTTCCCCGCCAGGCCGACTCGGTGTCGCCGGCGTCCAGCAGCAGCCGAGCGACCCGACCGAGCCGGAAGACCGTCGTCCGACGGTCCACGACCTGACCGACACCGACTTCCTCGGGCGCGTAGAACCGGGTCGATCCCGGGAGCTGCGTGTCCGGGACGAACGGCCCCCGGCGGTACTCGTCGACGTCAATGATCCGCACCGCGTCGGCCGCCCAGTCGTACAGGAAGCAGCCGTCGTACAGGTCGACCGCGACCAGGCCGGCCTCGTCCACGGGCACGTGGGCCTCGAGGATGGTGCTGATCGCCCGTCGCACGGCTGGCAGCGGGAGCCCGCGGAAGCGCGCCAGCGGACTGCCCGGGTCGTCTCGCCGGGCCGACGTCGCGCGGCCGTCCGGTCCGACGGTCGCGTGGTAGAGCACGTCGCCGTCGACCCACGGGTAGACCAGGGCGATGCCGTCGCCGTCGGGCTCCACCCGGACCGGGGCCACCAGTGCCGGGTGCTGGACCGCGCCGTGCACCTCGACCGCCCGGCGCAGCGACCGGTCGGCGGCCGGTGTCGTCGCCGTCTTCACGAAGTACCGCTCGGAGCCGCGACGCACCCCGTAGGAGACGCAGCCGGAGTCCTGCTGGTCGAAGACCCGGAACACCTCGCCGATCCCGGTCACGACGGCCGGGGCGGTCACGTCGGGTCGCTCGCCAGCCAGGCGTCGACGTCCCCGAGGAGCCCGCGCTTGACGTCGTCCGGCGCTCGCGAGCCGCGGATGGAGGACGCCGCCAGCGCCGCCAGCGCGGCGTCGTCCAGGCCGTGCACCTCGCGGGCGATCCGGTACTGGTCGGTGAGCCGGGTGCCGAAGAGCAGCGGGTCGTCGGCGCCGAGGGCGACCCGGGCGCCGGCGTCCAGCAGGGTCCGCAGCGGCACCGCCTCGGCCTCGGGGTAGACGCCGAGCGCGACGTTCGAGCCGGGGCACGTCTCCAGGGTGATCTCGCGCTGCACGATCTGCTCGAGCACGCGTGGGTCCTCGACGCTGCGGACGCCGTGGCCGATCCGGTCCGGCGCGAGCGCGTCGAGGGTCACCTGCACGTGGTCCGGGCCGAGCAGCTCACCGCTGTGCGGCACGCTGGCGAGGCCAGCGTTGCGGGCGATCCGGAAGGCCCCCGCGAAGTCCTCGGTGCGGCCGCGGCGTTCGTCGTTGCTGAGCCCGAAGCCGACCACCTCGCCGGGCCCGTCGCCGACGTACTGGACGGCCAGCCGGGCCAGGGTGCGGGCGTCCAGCGGGTGCCGGATCCGGCTGGCCGCGACGACGACCGCGATGCCGACACCGGTCCGCGCGCTCGCCACCTTCACGGCGTCCAGGACGAGCTCGAGGGTCGGGGTCAGCCCACCCAGGTGCACGGCGTACGAGGTCGGGTCGACCTGGATCTCCAGCCAGCGCGAGCCGTCCCGGGCGTCGTCCTGGGCCGCCTCCAGCACCAGCCGGCGGACGTCGTCCTCGGTCCGCACGCACGAGCGCGCGATGTCGTAGAGCCGCTGGAAGCGGAACCAGCCCTTCTCGTCCGTCGCGTGCAGCTCCGGCGGCTGGCCGCTGGTCAGCGCGTCGGGCAGGTGGATGCCGTGCTGGTGCGCCAGGTCGATCACCGTCGCCGGCCGCATCGAGCCCGTGAAGTGCAGGTGCAGGTGCGCCTTCGGCAGGGCGGCCAGGTCGCGCTGTGCTGCCACGGTCGCGGTCAGCGGCCCTCGCCGAGCAGCTCCTGGATCCGACCGACGCCCTCGGCCAGGTCGGCGTCACCGAGCGCGTACGACAGCCGCAGGTAGCCGCTCGGACCGAACGCCTCGCCCGGCACGACGGCGACCTCGACCTCGTCCAGGATCAGCTCGGCCAGCTCGGCAGACGTCGTCGGCGTCCGGCCGCGGATCGTGCGCCCGAGCACGCCCTCGACCGAGGGGTACACGTAGAACGCGCCCTGCGGCGTCGGGCAGTGCACGCCGTCGATCGCGTTGAGCATGTCGACGATGGTGCGCCGGCGGCGGTCGAAGGCCTCGCGCATCATGGCCACGGCGGACAGGTCGCCAGTCAGCGCGGCGATCGCCGCTCGCTGGGACACGTTCGCGACGTTGGACGTGGCGTGCGACTGCAGGTTGGTGGCCGCCTTCACGACGTCCTTCGGGCCGAGCAGCCAGCCGACCCGCCACCCCGTCATGGCGTAGGTCTTGGCGACCCCGTTGAGCACGACGCAGGTGTCGGCCAGCTCCGGCACGACGACCGGCATCGAGACCGACTCGGCGCCGTCGTACACGAGGTGCTCGTAGATCTCGTCCGTGACCACCCAGATGCCGTGCTCGAGCGCCCACTCGCCGATCGCCTTGACCTGGTCGGGCGGGTAGACCGCGCCGGTCGGGTTCGAGGGCGAGCAGAACAGCAGCACCTTGGTGCGGTCCGTGCGGGCGGCCTCGAGCTGGTCCACCGTGACCAGGTACCCGGCGTCCGCGCCGGCGAACACGTCGACCGGGACGCCGCCGGCCAGCTTGATCGCCTCGGGGTACGTCGTCCAGTACGGAGTCGGCACGATGACCTCGTCGCCGGGGTCCAGCAGGGTCGCAAAGGCCTGGTAGACCGCCTGCTTGCCGCCGTTGGTGACCAGCACCTGGTCGGGAGCGACCAGCAGGCCACTGTCCCGCTCGGTCTTGGCCGCGATGGCCTTCTTGAGGTCGGGGAGCCCACCCGCGGGCGTGTAGCGGTGGTTCGCCGGCACCCGGGCGGCCTCGATCGCCGCCTCGACGACGTAGTCCGGCGTCGGGAAGTCGGGCTCGCCCGCGCCGAACCCGATCACCGGGCGGCCCTCGGCCTTGAGCGCCTTGGCCTTGGCGTCCACGGCGAGCGTCGCGGACTCCGCGATGGCGCCGATACGCTGGGAGACGCGGCGCTGCGCGGTCGCGGCGGACATCTTGGAGGGGCTGGTGGACGTCGTCGGCTCGCTCACGACAGCCATCCTCCCACCGGGACCCCGGTCGGCGTCGACCAGGTTCCGCGGCGGGCGGACCGACCGTCGGCCGGTTCGACCCGGTGGCCGTGACTCGCGTACACTTCCTTGCGGTGGTTGACGGCCGCCATGCTGTCGCCTGCCCGGGGTTCGATGCTGGGTGGTCTCAGCGGGGCGTCGACGACCTGAAGGGCAGTAGCTCAATTGGCAGAGCATCGGTCTCCAAAACCGACGGTTGGGGGTTCAAGTCCCTCCTGCCCTGCGTTGCACCCCCTCGTGGGGTGAGCACCGACCCGCCGCGAGGCGGCGGGGCCGCGTCGACGACACGGTCCCGGCCCCGGGGCGCCTGATGCGCCTTGCGGGTGGATTCCGACGAGCACCAGGTGAGGGACAGTGAGCCAGACCAGCACCGCCCGACGAGGGCCGCTGTCGCGGATCGGGCTGTTCTTCCGCCAGGTCATGGCGGAGCTGCGCAAGGTCGTCCGGCCGACGCGCACCGAGCTGCTGACGTACACCGCGGTCTGCATGGTGTTCGTGGTCTCGGTCATGGCGTTCGTCGCCGCGCTCGACATCGGGCTCGGCGCCGTCGTGGTCCGGGTCTTCGGCGGCTCCAGCAGCTGAGCAGGACCAGCAGGACCAGCACGACCCGCACGCACGACTGACGACGAGGAAGCAGGCACGACGTGTCCGACCAGACGGATCCGACGACGCAGACCATCGGTGAGGACGCCCCTGACGGCGCCGCCGAGGTCGAGCTGTCCACCAACGACGACGCTGCCGAGGCAGACGCCGAGGTGGACGCCGCCGTCGTGGACGCGCCCGTCGAGGACGCGACCGAGGACGCGACCGCGGACGAGGACGACGACGTCGACCCGGTCGAGGAGTTCAAGGCCGGCCTGCGCCGCGCCCCCGGCGACTGGTTCGTGATCCACTCCTACGCCGGCTACGAGAACCGCGTGAAGACGAACCTCGAGACCCGCATCCAGAGCCTGACCATGGAGGACTTCATCTTCCAGGTCGAGGTCCCCATGGAGGAGGTCACCGAGGTCAAGAACGGCCAGCGCAAGCAGGTCCGCCGCGTGCGCATGCCCGGCTACGTCCTGGTCCGGATGGACCTCACGGACGAGTCCTGGGGCGCCGTCCGGCACACCCCGGGCGTGACCGGCTTCGTCGGCAACACCCACCAGCCGGTGCCGCTGAGCACCGACGAGGTGTTCTCGATGCTGGCCCCCACGCTCGACGTCAAGGAGAAGCCCGGCCAGAAGGCCGCCGCCCCGGTCCGGGTCATCGACTTCGAGGTCGGCGAGTCGGTCACCGTCATGGAGGGCCCGTTCGAGACCCTGCCGGCGACGATCTCGGAGATCAGCGCGGACGCCCAGAAGCTCAAGGTGCTCGTGTCGATCTTCGGCCGCGAGACGCCCGTCGAGCTGTCGTTCAGCCAGGTCGCGAAGATCTGAGCCCCGGCAGCCCCCACAGACCCCGACGTCGTCGTCCGACCGCGTCGAGAACCCGCACCACGTAAGGACCCGAGAAATGCCCCCCAAGAAGAAGAAGGTCACTGGCCTCATCAAGCTTCAGATCCAGGCCGGTGCCGCGACCCCCGCGCCGCCCGTCGGCCCGGCTCTCGGCCAGCACGGCGTGAACATCATGGAGTTCGTCAAGGCGTACAACGCCGCGACGGAGGCCCAGCGCGGCAACGTCATCCCGGTCGAGATCACCGTGTACGAGGACCGCTCGTTCACGTTCATCACGAAGACCCCGCCGGCCGCCGAGCTGATCAAGAAGGCCGCTGGCGTGGCCAAGGGCTCCGGCGAGCCGCACAAGACCAAGGTCGCCAAGCTCACCAACGAGCAGGTCCGCGAGATCGCGCAGTCCAAGATGGAGGACCTCAACGCGAACGACGTGGACGCCGCCGCGAAGATCATCGCCGGCACCGCCCGCTCGATGGGCATCACGGTCGAGGGCTGAGCACCACCCCTCGCACCACCTGCACGACCCAGAAGTCCGTGGCAGGGCCAGCGCTGGCCCGTTCGACCACACCCCCACCCAGAACCAGGGAGCACCACATGAAGCGCAGCAAGTCCTACCGCTCGGCGGCCGAGAAGATCGACGCCGACAAGTTCTACGCACCGCTGGACGCCGTCCGCCTCGCCAAGGAGACGTCGACCACGAAGTACGACGCGACCGTCGAGGTCGCCTTCCGGTTGGGCATCGACCCCCGCAAGGCCGACCAGATGGTGCGCGGCACCGTCAACCTGCCGCACGGCACCGGCAAGACCGCTCGGGTCCTGGTCTTCGCCACGGGTGAGCGCGCTGAGCAGGCGACCGCCGCGGGCGCCGACTTCGTCGGCAGCGACGATCTGCTCGAGAAGGTCCAGGGCGGCTGGCTCGACTTCGACTCCGTCGTCGCCACCCCCGACCTCATGGGCAAGGTCGGCCGGCTCGGCAAGGTGCTCGGCCCGCGTGGCCTGATGCCGAACCCGAAGACCGGCACCGTGACGATGGACGTCGCCAAGGCCGTTACCGACATCAAGGGCGGCAAGATCGAGTTCCGCTCGGACAAGCACGCGAACCTGCACTTCATCATCGGCAAGACGTCGTTCAGCGAGCAGAACCTCGTGGAGAACTACGCCGCCGCGCTCGAGGAGGTGCTGCGGCTCAAGCCGTCGTCCGCCAAGGGTCGTTACCTGCGCAAGGCCACCGTCGCCACCACGATGGGCCCGGGCATCCCGGTCGACCCGAACCGCACGCGCAACGTCACCGTCGCCGACGAGGCCGAGTCCGCCTGACCCGGCCCCGCGTCGTCCGAAGGGCCCCTGCCACTGCGGCAGGGGCCCTTCGCCGTCCCGTCCGCCGCACCATTCGCGCTCCAAGTGGTTCTCAGGGCCGGATGGCCACGTCTTGCGCGAATGGTGCGCGCCGCGGGTCTTCGTGCTGGCAGGATGCGCCTGGCTCCGGACACCTCGGGCCCCTGCAGCGAGGAGTGCCCGTGCCCCGTCGTCCCGTGCTCGCCGCGCTGACCGCCGGCACCTTGGCCCTCGCCCTCGCCGCGTGCTCCGACTCCGGCGGCTCCGTCGCCAGCCTGGGTGCCTCGAGCAGCCCCTCGACGTCCGCGAGCGCGACGGCCAGTGCCACGGCCACCGCCGGCCCGACGTCCGTCGCGACCGCCTCGGCGTCCGACACCAAGGCGCTGCTGGTGCGTGCCGTGACCGCCCGCAAGAAGGTGCGGTACGTCGAGACGCAGACGAACTACACCTACCGCGACGACCGGATCTTCGCCGAGGTCGACACCATCGACTACGGCGTCACGCCGCACCGGCTGCGCGCCAGCGTCACCTTCGGCAAGCAGGTCATCGAGACGATCGTGCAGCAGGACGGCGACGTGTACGCGCTCGGCCTGATCTCGAACATGCCGAAGACGTGGGTCCGCCTGCGCCCGGGCGGCAAGGACGGCATCTCGAAGGCGTTCAAGCAGTTCGGCGACCAGATGCGGGCGGTGGCCAAGCGCGACGACCTCAAGGACGTCAACGCGCTGGCGCTGGAGCGGGGGCTGGTGCCCGCCGGCTCCAGCCAGATCCTGGACGAGCCGGTGCAGGTCTACAAGGGTGAGCTGGACGTCGCCAAGACCCTGGCGGGCAAGAAGCTGGACCCGCGGCTGCGCAGGGCTCTGCGCCTGCTCAAGGGCGAGAAGGCATACCTGCAGATCGAGATCGACTCGGCGGGCCTGATCCGTTCCCTGGTGCAGGACTTCGGGCCGACCACGTTCGAGGTGAAGGTGCGGCCGGTCAAGGCCGGGCACGCGTTCGACCTGCCGCCGGCCTCGAAGATCGCCTCCCCGGACCGGATCCGGATCACCGTCAACAAGGCCCCGGGCAAGACGACGAAGAGCTGAGCCGCCGGGCCCCGGCACCCCGGCGCCCCGGCACCCCAGATGTCCCGACATTCGGGGTCATGGCGGATCCATAGCCCCGAATATCGGGACATTCGGGGTGGTGGGACGGCCGGAGTGGGCCGATTTGGTCGGACGGCGCCCCGCCCCGTACTCTGGAGGCTGCCCAAGACCGCTGGTCGACCGAGTGCCGCACCTGGCACGACGTCCGAAAGTCCGCTCACGCGGGCGACCCGCGCAGGTGACCGAGGTTCTCGACAGTGCGTCCCCGTGACGCGGTCGTCCACGCCCCGTGCGCCTAGCGCCGGGGCGTTCGTCATGAGCGGGTCCGGAACCGCCGGCGCTTCACCCGTGGAAGGAGGCCCATGGCCAGGCCCGACAAGGCAGCAGCCGTCGCTGAGCTCACCGACAAGTTCCGTGAGTCCAACGCGGCCGTGCTGACCGAGTACCGCGGTCTCACCGTGGCCCAGCTGACCGAGCTGCGCAGCGCCATCCGTGAGCACGCGACGTACGCCGTGGTGAAGAACACCCTGACCGAGATCGCGGCGAAGGAAGCCGGTGTCTCGGCCTTCGACGGCCAGTACGCCGGCCCGTCCGCGATCGCCTTCATCACCGGTGACGCGGTGGAGACGGCGAAGAAGATCAGGGACTTCGCCAAGGATCACCCCGCTCTCGTCGTCCGTGGCGGCCTGCTTGACGGCAAGCCGCTGACGGCCGACGAGGTCAAGCAGCTCGCGGACCTCGAGTCCCGTGAGGTGCTGCTGGCCAAGCTGGCCGGCGCCATGAAGGCGTCCATGTCCGGCGCTGCGGCTCTGTTCGCCGCCCCGCTGGCCCAGACCGCCCGCGTGGTCGACGCCCTTCGTCAGAAGGTCGAGCAGGACCAGGGCTGATCGCCCGAAGCACCACCCCCCGGGCGAGCCCGCCCACACACGACCGCCCGTTCGCGGGCGAAGACAGGAAGGAACGCCGACATGGCGAAGCTCAGCACGGACGACCTGCTTGAGTCGTTCAAGGAGATGACCCTGATCGAGCTCTCCGAGTTCGTGAAGAAGTTCGAGGAGACCTTCGAGGTCACCGCTGCGGCTCCGGTCGCGGTTGCCGCTGCCGGTGGTGGCGCTGCCCCCGCCGAGGCCGAGGCCGAGCAGGACGAGTTCGACGTCGTCCTCGAGGCTGCTGGCGACAAGAAGATCCAGGTCATCAAGGAGGTGCGCGCCCTCACCTCCCTCGGCCTGAAGGAGGCCAAGGACCTCGTGGACGGCGCCCCCAAGGTCGTCCTGGAGAAGGTCGACAAGGCTGCTGCGGAGAAGGCCAAGGAGTCCCTCGAGGGCGCCGGGGCCACCGTCACCCTCAAGTGATCGCCCGCTCAGCGACACGCTGAGCACCCTGAGCCAGGGCCGACCCGGTACGCCGGGTCGGCCCTGGCTCGCGTTTTGCGCGCAGGGCAGGATGAGCGGACGCCCACATCGGAGGTGGCATGCGGTACGTCGTGATCGGGGCCGGGTCGATCGGTGGGGCGATCGCGGCCCGGCTCGCGCAGCAGCGTCGCGACCGGGTGGTGCTGGCGGCCCGGGGCCGTCGGGCCGACCTGATCGAGCACGTCGGCCTCCGCCTGCGCACGCCGGACGAGGACGTCGTCATCGGGGTGGACGTCGTGCGGTCGCCGGCCGACGTGCGGCTGCGCGCGGACGACGTCCTGGTCATGGCGACGAAGACCCAGCAGGTCGAGGGCGCCCTGCGGGAGTGGGTGGACGTGCCCGTGCACGAGGGCGACGACCAGGTCGGGACGGCGGGGGAGCGGCTGCCGGTGCTCCTGGCGCTCAACGGCGTGGCGGCCGAGCAGATCGCCCATCGCTACTTCGACCGGGTCGTCGGGGTGTGCGTGTGGCTGCCCGCGGTGAGCCTGGAGCCGGGCGAGGTGTTCGTCCGGATCGCGCCGAGGTCGGGCGTGCTGATCCTCGGCGAGGTGCCGCCCGGCGGGCGTGCCGACGGCCTGCTGGACGGCGTCGCCGCGGACCTCGAACGAGCCGGGTTCGAGATCCACGTCGTCGAGGACGTCCTGCGCTGGAAGTACCGCAAGCTGTTGACCAACCTCGGCAACGCCGTGCAGGCGCTGGTCGGGCCGGACGCCGAGGGCGCGGGCGCGGTGTCGGCCCGCCTGCGGCAGGAGGGGGCCGCCGTGCTCGCGCACGCCGGAATCGAGTGCGCGAGCGCCGACGAGGAGGACGCCTGGCGCCGGGACCTGTTCGTCGACCGCGTGGTCCCCGGTGAGCCAGCGCAGATGGGCGGGTCGACCTGGCAGTCGCTCGCTCGCGGCGCCGACTCCAACGAGGCGGACTTCCTGAACGGCGAGATCGTCGCCATCGCCCGGGCCCACGGCGGCGAGGCTCCGCTGAACGCGAGGGTCCAGGCGCTCGCCCGCCAGGCGTCGTCGTCCGGTGCCCGCCCGGCGTCCCTGACCGTCCCGGAGCTCGAGCGCGCCCTCGACGCGCGCTGACCCGAACGTGGTGCCACGACAGCAACGGGTGGCGATCTTGGCAGGGTTGAGCCTTGATGGGTGCTCGAGGGCTCGCCGTCCCGACGTCGAAATCCGGAGGTCTTCCCCTCGTACTTTGGCAGTTTGAGCCCTCGGATTTTGGTAGTTAACTAGCCTCGGGGCGTTGACCGGTCGTCTGCACTCCATGAAGATCTGGCCGCTGTCCCAGGGAGAGATCGCCGGCGTCATCGAAGACCTCATCCCGGCGCTTCGCACGAATCCCGAGCCCGCTGTGCTTGCCCACCCCTCCTCGACCACCACCCGTAGCGAGTACATCGAACGCGTCTGCGCAGGCGGGTTTCCCTTGGCGATCAACCGTTCGCTGGCGGCACGCAACCGGTGGTTCGACGATTACGTTTCCCAGTCGGTAGAGCGCGACGCCCTGGAGCTGGTGCGCATCAGGCAGCGACAGGTCCTGCGCGAGCTACTGAACCGCCTGGGTGGCAGGACCGGGCAGATCCTGAACCTGAGCAACGCCATCGACGGGCTCGGCGTGGAACGCAAGACCGCCGAGGAGTACACCAAGCTCCTCGAAGATCTCTTCCTCATCGCGCGACTACCAGCATGGGGCAAGACGCTGCGCGCCCGAGCAGCCTCCAGTCCCAAAGTGCACATGGTCGACTCCGGGCTCGCAGCACGATTGCTGCGGCTCACGCCGGACAAGCTGGCCAGCCTGGACCCAACTGCGTTGACCGAGTTCGGGAACCTTCTGGAAACCTTCGTGGTTGGTGAATTGCGCAAGCAGGTCTCGTGGCTCGAAGAGCAGGTCACCGTGGGGCACTGGCGCACTCACGACGGAGACGAGGTCGACTTCGTCATCGAGTTCGACGACGGCGGTGTGCTGGCCTTTGAGGTGAAGGCCGGCGAACGCGTCCCAGGCAGGGAGTTCTCTGGCCTTCGCAAGCTGCGCGATGCGCTCGGCAAGAGGTTCATCGCCGGAGTGGTCCTGGCCACTGGTCCGCGTTCGTTCAGCTTCGAGGACCGGCTCTACGTCATGCCCATCGACCGGCTCTGGACGCCTGTCGGCTGACCGCACGACTGGGCTGCAACCAACACGGCTGCCCTCATGGGACCGGCAGGGATGTTGCCGTGGTCTGACCACACGGTTGTCCTGCCAAGAGCAACGCTGGATGCTCTCCTGGCACGCGCGAGGACCGTGCCCGCCCGTAACCTCCGCGCCACCCGCTCGTTGAGCACCCTGCAGGGATCCTCAGCGACGAGGGGTGGACACACGTGGGAGTCGAGATCCGTGTCGAGGGACTGACCAAGTCCTTCGGCTCGCAGACGATCTGGCAGGACGTCACACTGACGCTCCCTGCCGGGGAGATCTCCGTCATGCTCGGGCCCTCGGGCACGGGCAAGTCCGTGTTCCTCAAGACGCTGGTCGGCCTGCTCAAGCCGGACCGCGGGTCCATCTTCATCGAGGGCCGTGACCTCGTCACGCTGCGCGAGAGCGACCTCTACGAGATCCGCAAGCTGTTCGGCGTCCTCTTCCAGGACGGCGCGCTGTTCGGCTCGATGAGCCTGTACGACAACATCGCCTTCCCGCTGCGCGAGCACACCCGCAAGTCCGAGTCCGAGATCCGCCAGATCGTCAACGAGAAGTTCGAGCTCGTCGGGCTGCAGGGCGCCGAGGACAAGCTGCCCGGCGAGATCTCCGGCGGCATGCGCAAGCGCGCCGGACTGGCCCGCGCGCTGGTGCTCGACCCCGAGATCATCCTGTTCGACGAGCCCGACTCCGGCCTCGACCCCGTGCGCACGGCCTACCTGAACCAGCTGATCGTCGACCTCAACGCGCAGATCGACGCGACGTTCCTGATCGTCACGCACGACATCAACACCGCCCGCACCGTGCCGGACAACATCGGCCTGCTGTACCACCGCCACCTCGCCATGTTCGGCCCGCGCGAGATGCTGCTGAGCAGCGAGGAGCCCGTCGTCCGGCAGTTCCTGAACGCCCAGCGGATCGGGCCGATCGGGATGAGCGAGGAGAAGGACGCCGACGAGCTGGCGGCCGAGTCCGGCCAGGAGCTGCCGCCGCTGCCGCCGATCCCGATGCAGCTCGGCACCAGCGACGGCACCGTGCGTCGCCACCAGCGCGAGCCCGGTGGGTGGTGCCGGGATAACGGCGTGACGCCGCCGCCGCGCTCGTTCAGCGACGACTCCATGTCCGAGCCGGTGGCGTCGTGAGCGCGCCGGTCACCGGCGCCCTGCGGCAGTCCGGCAACCTCTTCGCGCTCGCCCTCGACGTGCTGCGAGCCCTGCCCCGTCGGCCGTTCCAGGGCAAGGAGTTCATCCAGCAGTCCTGGTTCATCGCGAGCGTCACGATCCTGCCCACGGCGCTGGTCTCCATCCCGTTCGGCGCGGTCATCGCGCTGCAGCTCGGCAGCCTGACCCGCCAGCTCGGCGCGCAGTCCTACACCGGCGCGGCGTCCGTCCTGGCGATCATCCGCGAGGCCAGCCCGATCGTCACGGCCCTGCTGATCGCGGGCGCAGGGGGCTCAGCGATCTGCGCGGACCTCGGGTCCCGCAAGATCCGCGAGGAGATCGACGCCATGGAGGTGCTGGGCATCAGCCCGATCCAGCGGCTCGTCGTCCCGCGGGTGCTGGCCTCGATGCTCGTCGCGCTGCTGCTGAACGGGCTGGTCTCGGTGGTCGGGGTGATCGGCGGCTACTTCTTCAACGTCGTCCTGCAGGGCGGGACGCCGGGCGCGTACCTCGCGTCGTTCACCGCGCTCGCGCAGGTGGCCGACCTCGGCTCCGGCGAGATCAAGGCGCTGATCTTCGGCGCCATCGCGGCGATCGTCGCCTCGTACAAGGGGCTCACCGCCGGCGGCGGCCCGAAGGGGGTGGGCGACGCGGTCAACCAGTCCGTCGTCATCACCTTCATGCTGCTGTTCGTCGTCAACTTCGTCCTGACGGCCGTGTACTTCCAGGTCGTCCCGCAGAAGCTCGGGTGACGTGATGACCAGCATCGGGACCAAGGTGGCCGACACGGCGCGCAAGCCGGTCGAGGGCCTGGACAGCCTCGGCGGCCAGCTGCGCTTCTACGTGCGCTCGCTCGCCTGGACGCCGCGCACGATCCGCCGCTACAAGAAGGAGATCATGCGCCTGCTGGCCGAGGTCAGCCTCGGCACGGGCGCCCTGTCGGTCATCGGCGGCACCGTCGGCGTCATCACCTTCCTGGCCTTCTTCACCGGCACCGAGGTCGGGCTGCAGGGCTACAGCGCGCTCAACCAGCTCGGCACCGGCGCGTTCACCGGCTTCATCTCGGCCTACTTCAACACCCGCGAGATCGCCCCGCTGGTCGCCGGCCTGGCGCTCGCGGCCACCGTCGGCTGCGGCTTCACCGCCCAGCTCGGTGCGATGCGGATCAGCGAGGAGGTCGACGCCCTCGAGGTGATGGGACTGCCGAGCCTGCCCTTCCTGGTGACCACCCGGATGATCGCCGGGTTCATCGCGGTGATGCCGCTGTACGTGGTCGGCCTCCTGTCGTCGTACTTCGCGACCCGCTTCATCACCACCCAGTACTTCGGGCAGTCCACGGGCACGTACGACCACTACTTCCACCTGTTCCTGCCGCCCGGCGACGTCCTGTGGTCGTTCCTCAAGGTGCTGGTCTTCGCCGTCGTGATCATCCTGATCCACTGCTACTACGGCTACACCGCCAGCGGCGGCCCGGCCGGCGTCGGCGTCGCGGTCGGCAAGGCCGTCCGGACGTCGATCGTGGCGATCAACATCGTCGACTTCTTCCTGTCGCTGGCCATCTGGGGCGCCACCACCACCGTGCGGATCGCGGGGTAGCGACGATGCACATGGCAGCGAAGCAGCCGGCCGGGCGCGCCCTGGCCCGCTACTCCACGCACGCGTACGGGCTGGTGTTCCTGCTGGTCCTCGCGCTGCTGCTCGCGCTGTCCGTCGCCATGTACCAGCAGCGGTTCACCCCGGTCACCCTGGTGACCCTCAGGACCGACCACATCGGCAACCAGCTGCAGACCACCTCGGACGTGAAGATCCGCGGGCTGGTGGTCGGGCAGGTCCGCAAGATCGAGCACGTCGGCGACGGTGCGCAGATCGAGCTCGCCCTGCAGCCCGACCAGGTCGGTGCCATCCCGGCCAACGTGAGTGCCCGGCTGCTGCCCAAGACGCTGTTCGGTGAGCGGTACGTCGACCTGGTGACGCCGGACGACCCTGCCCGCACGCCGTTGCGGGCCGGCGACGTGATCGGCCAGGACCGCACCAGCGTGGCCATCGAGCTCGAGCAGGTCTTCGACAACCTGCTGCCGCTGCTGCGCACGGTGAAGCCGGCCCAGCTGGCGACCACGCTGAACGCGATGGCGACCGCGCTGGAGGGCCGCGGCAAGCCGCTCGGCGAGAACCTGGTGCTGGCCGACAAGTTCCTGACCGCGTTCAACCCGAACCTGCCGACCCTGAAGCAGGACATCAGCGGGCTCGCCGACGTGGCCTCGATCTACGCCGACGCCGCGCCCGACCTGCTGAAGATGGCGCGCAACCTGTCGGTGACCAGCCAGACCCTGGTCGAGAAGCAGAGCGCGCTCGCCGGGTTCCTGGCCGGCACCACCGGCTTCGCCAACACCGCGACGTCCGTGCTGAACGAGAACGAGGACCGGATCATCCGGCTCGGCCGGGTCAGCCGCCCGACCCTCGACCTGTTGAAGCGGTACTCGCCGATCTACGCCTGCTTCGCCCAGGGGCTGGCCGGTTGGGTGCCGCGCATCGACCAGGCGTTCGGGGACAGCTCGCTGCACATCACCCTCGAGGTCGTGCCGCAGCGGCCGGCGTACCAGCCCGGCGAGGAGCCCGCCTGGATCGCGAACCGCGCGCCCGACTGCAAGGGCCTGCCGGGCAAGGCGGGCTCGCAGGCGCACCCGTACACCGGCGACTACATCCCGGACGGCACCGCCAACGTCTACCGGGCGTCCAGCGCCAGCGCGCTGCCGAGCTCGTTCGCCGACGGGGCGGCGTACACGGACCCGCAGAGCGGGGACGCCGGGACGGCGGGGGAGCAGGCCGTCACGGACGCGCTGTTCGCGCCCGCGATGGGCACCAGCCCCGACGCCATGCCGGACATCTCGAACCTGCTGCTCGGCCCACTGGTGCGCGGTACCGAGGTCAACCAGGACGCCTCGTGAGGACGACGTCCAGCCTGATCAAGCTGGTGGTCTTCGCCGTGGCGACGATCGCCGCGTTCGGCATGCTCGCGCTCACCATCTCGCCCATCGCCGGCGGCGACCGCACCCAGTACAAGGCGGTGCTGGCCGACGCGACCGGGCTGGCCAAGGGCGACGACGTCCGGATCGCCGGGGTGCCGGTCGGCCGGGTCAAGGACATCGGGCTGAGCGGGCGCAGCCGCGCCCTGGTCACCCTGGACGTCGACACCGACCACCCGCTGACGGACACGACGCAGGTCGTCGTCCGCTACCGCAACCTGATCGGGCAGCGGTACGTCGCACTGGTGCAGGGGGCCGGTGCGGGGAACCAGCTGCGGTCGGGGGCGACCATCCCGATCGAGCGGACCCAACCGGCGCTGGACCTGACGGTGCTGTTCAACGGGTTCAAGCCGCTGTTCGCCGCGCTGTCGCCGCAGGACGTCAACCAGCTGTCCGGCGAGATCATCCAGGTCCTGCAGGGTGAGGGCGGCACCATCAACAGCCTGCTCGCGCACACCGCGTCGCTGACGTCGTCCGTCGCCGACCGGGACGCCGTGATCGGCCGGACCATCAGCAACCTCAACCAGGTGCTCGGCACCGTCGACGCCCGCGACGACCAGCTGGACCAGCTCCTGGTGCAGCTGCAGCGGTTCGTGTCCGGGCTGTCCGCCGACCGGGTGGCCATCGGCAGCTCGCTCACCTCGATCAACGGGCTCGCCGCCGACACCGCCGGGCTGCTCAGCCAGGCCCGCCCGCCGCTGAAGGCGGACATCGCGAACCTGGGCAAGCTCTCGACGACGCTCAACAAGCCCGAGAACACGAAGGTCTTCGAGCACTTCATGGACACCTGGCCCGGCAAGGTCAACACCCTGACCCGCACCGCCACGTACGGCTCCTGGTTCAACTTCTACCTCTGCTCGTTCGACGGGTCGGTCGTGCTGCCCACCGGCGTCCTCGGGCTGGGCAAGGACACCCGCCTCCCGGTGGACGTCGTGTCCAACGGCGCCGCCCGGTGCGGAGGTGTCGGCAAGTGAGCACCCCCTTCCGCGAGCGCAACCCGGTGCCCATCGGGGCCGTCGGGCTGCTGCTGATCGGCGCCCTGCTGCTGGCCGCCTTCAACGTGCAGAAGCTGCCGCTGCTCGGCCGCGGCGACACCTACCGGGCCGCCTTCACCGAGGTCGGCGGGCTGAAGACCGGCGACGACGTCCTGGTCGCCGGGGTGAAGGTCGGCAAGGTCAAGAAGATCGAGCTGGACGGCGCGCAGGTGCTGATCTCGTTCAAGATCACCGAGCCCGCCCACTTCGGCTCCCGGACCGCGGCCGCGGTCAAGCTCAAGACGCTGCTGGGCCAGAAGTACCTCGCGCTCGACCCCCAGGGCCCGGGCCAGCTGAAGGCCGGGACGACGATCCCGACCAGCCGCACCACCCCGTCGTACGACGTCATCGACGCCTTCAGCGACCTCACCACCACCACGGAGGCGATCGACGTCCCGCAGCTGTCGAAGTCGCTGGACGTCATCGCCACCGAGTTCAAGGACAGCCCGCCCCAGGTCAAGGCCTCGCTCGAGGGCCTGACCCGGCTGTCCAGGACCATCTCCTCGCGCGACCAGGAGCTGGCCGAGCTGCTCGCGCACGCCAAGGACGTGTCCGGCACCCTGGCCGCGCGCAACGGCGAGGTCGAGTCGCTGATCAAGGACGGCGACCTGCTGCTGCTCGAGCTGCAGAAGCGCCGGGCCGCGATCCACACCCT
This sequence comes from Angustibacter luteus, assembly GCF_039541115.1. Classification (NCBI taxonomy): domain Bacteria; kingdom Bacillati; phylum Actinomycetota; class Actinomycetes; order Kineosporiales; family Kineosporiaceae; genus Angustibacter; species Angustibacter luteus. The sequence goes on along the minus strand of NZ_BAABFP010000002.1, from coordinate 975,003 downwards.
GCTCACCAACACCGCGGCGCTCGCCGCGCAGATCACCGGCCTGGTGCGGGACAACCGGGCCCAGCTGACGCCGGCCCTGACCGAGCTGCAGGGCGTGCTGGCCACGCTGCGCAAGCACCAGGACGACCTGGACGCCGGGATCAAGGCCATGGCGCCGTTCACCCGGGTCTTCGCGAACACCCTCGGCAACGGCCGCTGGTTCGACACCTACATCCCGAACCTGGTCCCCGTCGGCGGCACGATCACCGGAGGTGGCAAGTGAAGCGGCCCCGCGTCTCGAACCTGCCCGACCTGCCCGACCTGCGCGGTCTCGACCTGCGCAAGGTGCTGGCCGGCGTCCTCGTGGTCGGCGTCCTGGCCGCGGCCGCGTTCGTGCTGTGGCCCTCGACGCCGGACCGCACGATCACCGCGCACTTCACCCGGGCCGTCGGCCTCTACGAGGGCAGCCAGGTGCGCGTGCTGGGCGTGCCGGTGGGCACGGTCGAGCGGGTCCGGCCGCAGGGCGAGCAGGTCGAGGTGACGCTGAAGGTCAAGGGCGACGTCACCATCCCGGCCGATGCGCAGGCCGCCGTGCTCTCGCCGTCCCTGGTCAGCGACCGGTACGTGCAGCTGCTGCCCGCCTACACCGGCGGCGCGAAGCTGGCCGACCACGCAGACATCCCGATCGAGCGCACCGCCGTCCCGGTCGAGCTGGACCGGGTCACCCAGAGCCTGGACGACCTGAGCACCGCCCTCGGGCCCAAGGGCGCCAACGCCGACGGCTCGCTGTCCCGGCTGCTGGCCACCAGCGCCGACAACCTGGGTGGCGAGGGCGACAAGGCGAACGAGGCCGTGCACCAGCTCTCCCTCGCGCTCGGCACCGTCTCGGGCAGCCGGGGCGACCTGTTCAGCACCGTGAAGAACCTGCAGACCTTCACCAGCACACTGGCCGCGAACGACCCGCAGGTGCGCCGGCTGAACACCGACCTGGCCTCCGTCGCCGACCAGCTGAACGGCGAGAAGGACGACCTCGGGCTGGCCCTGAAGAACCTCGCCGTCGCCCTGAACGAGGTGTCCACGTTCGTCGCGGACAACCGCTCGGTGCTCACGACGGACGTCGCGGACCTGACCTCGGTGACCGGCACCATCGCCGCCGACCGCAACCAGCTCGCCGAGCTGCTGGACAACGCGCCCGTCGCGCTGTCGAACCTGCAGAACGCCTACAACCCGGCCTCCGGCACGCTCGACGTCCGGGACAACGCCGACCAGCTCAAGCACCCCGACGAGCTGCTCTGCGGGCTGATCAACCAGCAGGTCAGCCAGGCCACCGCCTGCCAGAAGGCGCTCGGCCCGCTGCTGTCACCGCTGATCCAGTCCGACCCGACGCTGGCCGGCATCCTGGGGAGCGGGCGATGAGCCCCCGCATGAGCCCCCGGCTGCGAACGGCTGCGCTCGCGGTCGTCGCCGGCGCCGTCGCGCTGCTGCTCGGCGGCTGCCAGGGCGCGTACGACGTCGCGCTGCCCGGCGGGGTCGCGGGCCGCGGCGACATCTACCGGGTGACCGTGCAGTTCGCGGACGTCCTCGACCTGGTGCCGCAGTCGGCGGTCAAGGTCGGTGACGTCACGGTCGGCTCGGTCGAGAAGATCGCGCTGGACGGCTGGACGGCGCGGGTCACGGTGCGCCTCGAGGACTCGGTGAAGCTGCCGGACAACGCGACCGCCGAGCTGAAGCAGACCAGCCTGCTCGGCGAGAAGTACGTCTCGCTGCAGGCCCCGACGGACGCCACGGCGGTCGGTCGGCTGTCCGACGGCGACGTGATCCCGCTGGCCCGATCGGGCCGCAACCCGGAGGTCGAGGAGGTCCTCGGCGCCATGTCGATGCTGCTCAACGGCGGCGGGGTGGCCCAGCTGAAGATCATCGAGACCGAGCTCAACCAGGCCCTGACCGGCAACGAGCCCGCGGTGCGCGACCTGCTCAGCAAGCTCGACACCCTGGTCGGGTCGCTGGACTCGCAGAAAGCCGAGATCAACCGGGCCCTGGACTCGGTCGACCGGCTCGCCGCCCGCCTCGCCGCGCAGCGCGACGACATCGCGACCGCGCTGGACCAGCTGCCCGGCGGGCTCAAGGTGCTCGCCGACCAGCGCAAGCAGCTCACCGCGCTGCTCACCTCGCTCGACCGGCTGGGCGACGTCGGCTCGCGGGTCATCAAGGCGTCCAAGGACGACACGGTGGCCAACCTGAGCGCGCTCAAGCCCGTGCTCAAGGCCCTGAACGACGCCGGCGACGACCTGCCGAAGTCGCTGCAGCTGCTGCTCACCTACCCGTTCCCCGACTCGGCGGTCGACGGCGTCAAGGGCGACTACACCAACCTGTGGATCACCGCGGACCTGGACGCCCGCTCCCTGCTCGACCTGCCGACCGGCCCGAGCGGCCCGTTGCCCGGGATCCCCGGACTCGGCACGCTGCCGCAGCTGCCCGACGTGAAGTCCATCCCGTGCACGATCCTCGGCCAGCTCGTCCAGTTCCCGGGCGCGAAGTGCCCGGCCGCGATCGCCCCCGGCGACCTGACCGTCCAGTGCCGCAACGACACCGTCAAGGCCCTGGTGCTGCCGTTCCGCGGCGTGACCTGCCCGAAGGGCTGGACCAGGACCGCGGCCAAGCCCGCGCCCGCGCCAAGCCCCACCGGGGGCGGCTCCGGCGGCGGGATCTGCCTGCCCGGCGTCCTGTGCCTGGGCTCGTCCGGCAGCGGTGAGGGGAAGTCCGGCGGGGCCGGCCAGTCCGGTACCGACCTCGCCGGGCTGCTGCTGGGAGGTGCTGCCTGATGGTCACCCGTGGAGTCCGGATCCAGCTCGTCGCGTTCCTCGCGCTCGCCCTGGTGGCGGTCAGCGTGCTCTCGGCCCGCTACGTCGGCCTGTTCGACAGGGTGGCCGGCGGCTCGTACGTCGTCACCGCCGACTTCGGCGACTCCGGCGGCATCTTCACCGGCGCCGAGGTCACCTACCGCGGCGTGACGGTCGGCAAGGTCGACCGGCTCCGGCTGACCGACGGCGGGGTGCTGGTCGACCTGCGGATGCGCCGCGGCTCCCAGGTGCCGCGGGACACCCTCGCGGTGGTGGAGAACCGCTCCGCCGTCGGCGAGCAGTACGTGGACCTGCAGCCGCGCACCAGCGCCCGGCCCTACCTGACCGGCGGCTCGCGGATCGCCCGGGATGACACCCGGACCCCGACCCGGGTCGACACGGTGCTGCTGGACGTCGACCGGCTGGTCCGGTCGGTGGACCGGGACGACCTCAGCACCACCGTCGACGAGCTGGGCAGGACGTTCGCGGACGGCGGCACCGACCTGCAGCGGCTGATCGACGCCGGGGACGCCCTGACCCGGTCGGCCAGCGAGGCGCTGCCGGAGACCACGAGGCTGATCCAGGACGGCAAGCCCGTGCTGGACACCCAGAAGGCGTCCGGCAGCGACATCCGTGCCTTCGCCGCCGACCTGGACGACCTGTCCGGCCAGCTGCGCACCAGCGACAGCGACCTGCGCACCGTGCTGGACCGCGGGGTCGTCGCCAGCCAGCAGGTCGACGCGCTGCTGCGGGAGAACCGCACCAACCTGGGAGCGCTGCTGACCAACCTGGTCACCGTCGGCCAGGTCACGGTCACCCGCACCAAGGGGCTCCGGCAGATGTTCATCACCTACCCGGACGTCGTCCGGGGTGGCTACACCGTCGTTCCCGGCGACGGCACGGCGCACTTCGGGCTGCAGCTCAACGTCGACAACCCGCCGTCCTGCACGCAGGGGTACGGCGGCACCAAGCGGACCGACCCGCAGCAGACCACCGGTCTGCCGCCGCTCAACACGGGTGTGCGGTGCACCCTGCCGCGCGGGTCGTCGTCCTCGGTGCGGGGCGCCCAGAACGCCCCGCGGCCGGGGTCGGCCCCGGCGTCGTCCGTGCCCTTCGGAGCCGCTGGCCCCGGCCCGGCCGACTCCACCGACCCCACCGTGCACACCTCGGTCGCGCCGCAGGGCGCCGACTCGTTCGCCTGGATGCTGATCGGAGACCAGTCATGACCCTTGTCCCGCTGACCCCGCGGCTGCGCCGCGGCCTCGCGCTCGGCCTGGCGGCCCTGCTGCTGGTGACCGTCGCCGCCGGTGCGTTCGTCGGACGTCGTGTGCTGGACGACCGGCGCACCGACGCCCGCGGCGCGGACGCGGTCGCCGCTGCCGGCCAGCTCGGCGTCAACTTCACGACCCTGGACTACCGGACCTTCGACCGGGACTCGAACCGCGTGCTGGCCGATGCGACGGGCACGTTCAAGAAGGAGTTCGCGGCCCAGTCCGCGCAGCTCAAGAAGCTCGTGACCAGCAACAAGGCGGTCAGCAAGGGCAAGGTGCTGTCCGCCGGGCTGGTCTCCAGCGACGCCGACAGCGCCCGCGTGCTGCTCGTCGTGGACGCCGACGTGACCAACACCTCGGCCACGACCGCGGTGCCCCGGCACTACCGCATCCAGGTCGACCTGAGCCGGTCCGGTGACCGCTGGCTCGCCAACCAGCTGCAGTTCGTGGCCTGACGGAGGAGACGACGATGACCGACGTACGACGACCGCCCACCGCCCGCCGCCGAGTGGCTGGGGAGCGCACCCGCCGCCCCCAGCCGCACCCCCAGCCCCAGGCCCAGCCCCAGCCCCAACCCCGGCCGCGCCCTGCTCGCACTCGTGACGCGCTCTCGTCCCCTCAGCCCGCACCGGGGCCACGCGACCGCGTCACCAGCGGGGGACGGGCGGTGCCGGTGTGGCTGCTGGGCGTCCTCGCCGGGCTGCTGGTCGTGGCGCTGGTCGGCGTCGGCGCGCTGGTCGTGCTCGATCGCCGGGCCCAGGCGGTGGACGACGCCCGTGGCGCGGCCACCCGAGCGGCCGCGACGGCCGCGACGAAGGTGCTCAGCTACGACTACCGGCACCTGGACGCCGACTTCGCGGCCGGCCGGGCCAGGACCACCGGCGCCTTCCGCGACCAGTACGCGAAGACCACCAGCCAGGCGGTCAAGCAGGTGGCCACCCAGACCAAGGCCACCGTGGTCGCGCAGGTCGCCTCCACCGGCGTCGTGCGGGCCACGGGCGACGAGGTCGTGGTGGTCCTGTTCGTGAACCAGACCACCACCTCGAACCGCCTGGAGCGCCCGCAGTTGGATCAGAACCGGGTGGAGATGACGATGAGCCATCGCGGTGGTCAGTGGCTGGTCTCGCAGGTCAGAGGCCTGTAGCCGCCATCCGGACGTCGGGTCGCGGCGCGCCGTAGGTGGCGGCAGTCTTGACGCGGGCGCCGGGGAGCGTCATCCTCATGGCGCACCGTTGTCGTCACGACAGCAGCCCCGAGCAGCGCGGTTCTGAGCGGTAGCAGAGCCGGGTCTCGTGCGGGCGATCGTGACCTTGACAGGGGCGTTTCCTTGCATGCGCTTCGTCGTGTATGCTTGCGCTTTGCGCTGCCTGTATCCATGCCCGTCGATCGGATGAGCACTTCCGTGCCAGTCCGAGCGCCGGGTCGATCGGCGTGCGTACTTACCGCATCAAAGGCCCGTGGAAGGACCCTCCTTGGCTGCCTCGCGCACATCCGCGAAGTCCACCGCTCGTACGGCCTCCGGCCGCATCAGTTTCGGCAAGATCCGCGAACCGCTTGAGGTCCCCGACCTCCTTGCTCTGCAGACCGACAGCTTCGACTGGCTCCTCGGCAACGAGCGCTGGCAGGCTCGGGTGCAGGCCAGCTCCGGCGACAGCCACATCCACGAGAAGTCCGGTCTGGAGGAGATCTTCGAGGAGATCTCCCCGATCGAGGACTTCTCGGGCTCGATGTCGCTGTCGTTCCGGGACCACCGGTTCGAGCCCGCCAAGTACTCGATCGACGAGTGCAAGGAGCGGGACATGACCTATGCCGCTCCGCTCTTCGTGACCGCCGAGTTCATGAACCAGAACACCGGCGAGATCAAGAGCCAGACGGTCTTCATGGGCGACTTCCCGCTGATGACCGAGCGCGGCACCTTCGTCGTGAACGGCACCGAGCGCGTCGTCGTGTCGCAGCTCGTCCGCTCGCCGGGTGTCTACTTCGAGCGCACCGCCGACAAGACCTCCGACAAGGACGTCTACACCGCGAAGGTCATCCCCTCGCGCGGCGCCTGGCTCGAGTTCGAGATCGACAAGCGCGACATGGTCGGTGTCCGCATCGACCGCAAGCGCAAGCAGTCGGTCACCGTGCTGCTCAAGGCGCTGGGCTGGTCCGAGGCCCGGATCCTCGAGGAGTTCGGCGAGTTCGAGTCGATGCGCCAGACGCTGGAGAAGGACCACACCTCCGGCCAGGACGACGCGCTGCTCGACATCTACCGCAAGCTGCGTCCGGGCGAGCCGCCGACCCGCGAGGCCGCGCAGACGCTGCTGGAGAACCTCTACTTCAACGCCAAGCGCTACGACCTGGCCCGCGTCGGCCGCTACAAGGTCAACAAGAAGCTCGGCGTCGACAAGGCTCCCTCGGCCAGCGTGCTGGACGTCGACGACGTCGTCGCGACGATCAAGTTCCTGGTCACGCTGCACGCCGGCGGCACCACCATGGCCGGTCACAAGCTGGGCGAGCCGGTCGACCTGCGCGTCGAGGTCGACGACATCGACCACTTCGGCAACCGTCGCCTGCGCACGGTCGGCGAGCTGATCCAGAACCAGGTCCGCACGGGTCTGTCCCGCATGGAGCGCGTCGTCCGCGAGCGCATGACCACGCAGGACGTCGAGGCCATCACGCCGCAGACCCTGATCAACATCCGGCCTGTCGTCGCCTCCATCAAGGAGTTCTTCGGCACCAGCCAGCTGTCGCAGTTCATGGACCAGACCAACCCGATCGCCGGCCTGACGCACAAGCGTCGCCTGTCCGCGCTCGGCCCGGGTGGTCTGTCCCGTGACCGCGCCGGCTTCGAGGTCCGCGACGTCCACCCCTCGCACTACGGCCGCATGTGCCCGATCGAGACGCCGGAAGGCCCGAACATCGGCCTCATCGGCTCGCTGTCGACGTACGCGCGGATCAATGCGTTCGGCTTCGTGGAGACCCCGTACCGCCGGGTCACCAAGGGCCGGGTCAGCGACGAGGTCGACTACCTGACCGCCGACGAGGAGGACGAGTTCGTCATCGCCCAGGCCAACGCGCCGCTGGACGAGAACAACAAGTTCGCCGAGTCGACCGTCACGGTCCGCCGCAAGGGCGGCGAGGTCGAGCTCGTGGCCGACGTCGACGTGGACTACATGGACGTCGCCGCGCGCCAGATGGTGTCGGCCGCGACCGCGATGATCCCGTTCCTCGAGCACGACGACGTGAACCGCGCCCTGATGGGCTCGAACATGCAGCGTCAGGCGGTGCCGCTGGTCAAGGCCGAGGCGCCGCTGGTCGGCACGGGCATGGAGCACCGTGCCGCGCTCGACTCCGGTGACGTCGTCCGGGCCGAGAAGGCCGGTGTCGTCCAGGAGGTCTCCGCGGACGCGGTGACCGTCGCCAACGACGACGCGACCTACACCACCTACCGGGTGGCCAAGTTCCGCCGCTCGAACCAGGGCACCTCGTACAACCAGCGCGCGGCCGTCGAAGAGGGCGCTCGCGTGGAGGCCGGCCAGCTGCTGGCCGACGGTCCGTCCACCCAGGGCGGCGAGATGGCGCTGGGGCGCAACCTGCTCGTGGCGTTCATGCCGTGGGAGGGCCACAACTACGAGGACGCGATCATCCTCAGCCAGCGCGTCGTGCAGGACGACCTGCTCTCCTCGATCCACATCGAGGAGCACGAGGTCGACGCGCGCGACACCAAGCTGGGCCCGGAGGAGATCACCCGGGACATCCCGAACGTCTCCGAGGAGGTCCTCGCGGACCTCGACGAGCGCGGGATCATCCGGATCGGCGCGGAGGTCCGCGACGGCGACCTGCTGGTCGGCAAGGTCACGCCCAAGGGCGAGACCGAGCTGACGCCCGAGGAGCGCCTGCTGCGCGCCATCTTCGGTGAGAAGGCGCGCGAGGTGCGCGACACCTCGCTGAAGGTGCCCCACGGCGAGACCGGCACGGTCATCGGCGTCAAGGTCTTCGACCGCGACGAGGGTGACGAGCTGCCCCCGGGCGTGAACCAGCTGGTCCGCGTCTACGTGGCCAACAAGCGCAAGATCACCGACGGCGACAAGCTCGCCGGCCGGCACGGCAACAAGGGCGTCATCTCCAAGATCCTCCCGATCGAGGACATGCCCTTCCTGTCCGACGGCACCCCGGTCGACGTGGTGCTCAACCCGCTCGGTGTGCCGAGCCGGATGAACGTCGGCCAGGTGCTCGAGACGCACCTCGGCTGGGTCGCCTCGCGCGGCTGGAAGGTCGAGGGCTCGCCCGAGTGGGCCAAGGACATGAAGGCCGACGCGCTGGAGGCCCCCGCGGGCACCCGCGTGGCGTCCCCGGTGTTCGACGGCGCCCGCGAGGACGAGATCACGGGTCTGCTCGACAGCACCATCAAGACCCGGGACGGCGAGCGCCTCATCGACGGCACCGGCAAGGGCCTGCTGTACGACGGCCGCACCGGGGACCCGTTCCCGGAGCCGGTCTCCGTGGGCTACATGTACATCCTGAAGCTGCACCACCTGGTCGACGACAAGATCCACGCTCGCTCGACCGGCCCCTACTCGATGATCACGCAGCAGCCCCTGGGCGGTAAGGCCCAGTTCGGCGGCCAGCGGTTCGGCGAGATGGAGGTGTGGGCGCTCGAGGCGTACGGCGCGGCCTACACGCTGCAGGAGCTGCTGACGATCAAGTCCGATGACATCCAGGGCCGCGTGAAGGTCTACGAGGCCATCGTCAAGGGCGAGAACATCCCCGACTCGGGCATCCCGGAGTCGTTCAAGGTGCTCCTCAAGGAGATGCAGTCGCTGTGCCTGAACGTCGAGGTGCTGAGCAGCGACGGCACGTCCATCGAGATGCGCGACGCGGACGAGGACGTCTTCCGCGCCGCCGAGGAGCTGGGCATCGACCTGTCGCGGCGCGAGCCGAGCAGCGTCGAGGAGGTCTGACGGAGCAGCTAGCCGTCAACCAACCGTCAGACCCGATCGACCGAGAAGACTGAGAGAAGGACACACGTGCTGGACGTCAACTTCTTTGACGAGCTGCGCATCGGCCTTGCGACCGCGGATGAGATCCGCCAGTGGTCGCACGGTGAGGTGAAGAAGCCGGAGACCATCAACTACCGCACCCTGAAGCCGGAGAAGGACGGGCTCTTCTGCGAGAAGATCTTCGGCCCCACCCGGGACTGGGAGTGCTACTGCGGCAAGTACAAGCGGGTGCGCTTCAAGGGCATCATCTGCGAGCGCTGCGGCGTCGAGGTGACCCGGGCGAAGGTGCGCCGTGAGCGGATGGGCCACGTCGAGCTCGCCGCCCCGGTGACCCACATCTGGTACTTCAAGGGTGTGCCGAGCCGTCTCGGCTACCTGCTCGACCTGGCCCCGAAGGACCTCGAGAAGGTCATCTACTTCGCGGCCTACATGATCACCGCCGTCGACGACGAGGCGCGTCACCGCGACCTGCCGTCGCTCGAGGCGCAGATCGAGGTCGAGAAGAAGGAGGTCGAGAACCGTCGCGACGCCGACGTCGAGGCCCGCGCGAAGCGGCTCGAGACCGACCTCGCCCAGCTGGAGTCCGAGGGCGCCAAGGCTGACGCGCGCCGCAAGGTGCGCGAGTCGGCCGAGCGCGAGATGAACCAGATCCGCAAGCGCGCGGACATCGAGCTCGAGCGCCTGACCTCGGTCTGGGACCGCTTCAAGAACCTCAAGGTCCAGGACCTCGAGGGCGACGAGGTCCTCTACCGCGAGATGCGTGACCGGTTCGGCCTGTACTTCGAGGGCGGCATGGGCGCCGCGGCGATCCAGGCGCGGCTGCAGAGCTTCGACCTCGTCGCCGAGGCCGAGTCGCTGCGCGAGATCATCGCGACCGGCCGGGGCCAGAAGAAGACCCGGGCGCTCAAGCGCCTCAAGGTCGTCTCGGCGTTCCTGACCACCCGCAACTCGCCCATGGGCATGGTGCTGGACTGCGTCCCGGTCATCCCGCCGGACCTGCGCCCGATGGTGCAGCTCGACGGTGGCCGCTTCGCGACGTCCGACCTGAACGACCTGTACCGCCGCGTGATCAACCGGAACAACCGGCTCAAGCGTCTGCTCGACCTGGGCGCGCCGGAGATCATCGTCAACAACGAGAAGCGGATGCTCCAGGAGGCCGTCGACGCGCTGTTCGACAACGGTCGCCGTGGTCGTCCCGTCACCGGCCCGGGCAACCGGCCGCTGAAGTCGCTGTCCGACATGCTCAAGGGCAAGCAGGGTCGCTTCCGCCAGAACCTGCTCGGCAAGCGCGTCGACTACTCCGGCCGTTCGGTCATCGTCGTCGGCCCGCAGCTGAAGCTGCACCAGTGCGGTCTGCCCAAGCAGATGGCGCTGGAGCTCTTCAAGCCGTTCGTCATGAAGCGGCTGGTCGACCTCAACCACGCGCAGAACATCAAGTCCGCCAAGCGCATGGTCGAGCGTGGCCGCGCCGTGGTCTGGGACGTCCTCGAAGAGGTCATCACCGAGCACCCGGTGCTGCTGAACCGCGCACCGACGCTGCACCGTCTCGGCATCCAGGCCTTCGAGCCCCAGCTGGTCGAGGGCAAGGCCATCCAGATCCACCCGCTCGTCTGCTCGGCGTTCAACGCCGACTTCGACGGCGACCAGATGGCCGTGCACCTGCCGCTGTCGGTCGAGGCCCAGGCCGAGGCCCGCGTGCTGATGCTCTCGAGCAACAACATCCTGAAGCCGGCCGACGGCCGTCCGGTGACCATGCCCACCCAGGACATGATCATCGGCCTGTTCCACCTGACCTCGCTGACCGAGGAGCCGGTGGGCGAGGGTCGGGTGTTCGGCTCGATCGCCGAGGCGATCATGGCCTACGACGCCCGCGAGCTGTCGCTCGGCGCGACGATCAAGCTGCGGCTGCCCGGGGTCGTCCCCGAGCAGAACGTGGAGCTGCCGGAGGGCTGGACCCAGGGCGAGACCCTGCTGGTCGAGACCACGCTGGGTCGTGCGCTGTTCAACGAGACGCTGCCGGTCGACTACCCGTTCGTGAACGAGCCGGTCGACAAGAAGCGCCTGTCCGCGATCGTGAACGACCTCGCCGAGCGCTACCCCAAGGTCGCGGTCGCCGCGGCGCTGGACGCGCTCAAGGAGGCCGGCTTCCACTGGGGCACCCGTTCGGGCACCACGGTCGCCATCTCGGACGTCGTCACGCCGCCGCGCAAGAAGGAGATCCTCGAGACCTACGAGGCCAAGGCCGCGAAGGTGCAGGGTCAGTACGAGCGCGGTCTGATCACCGACGACGAGCGTCGCCAGGAGCTCATCGAGATCTGGACCCAGGCCACCAACGAGATCGCGAAGGAGATGGAGGCCAACCTGCCGGCGTCCAACTCCGTCTACCGGATGGTCAACTCCGGTGCTCGTGGTAACTGGATGCAGGTCCGCCAGATCGCCGGTATGCGTGGGCTGGTCGCCAACCCGAAGGGCGAGATCATCCCGCGCCCGGTGAAGGCGAACTTCCGTGAGGGCTTCTCGGTGCTGGAGTACTTCATCTCCAGCCACGGTGCCCGCAAGGGTCTGGCCGACACCGCTCTGCGCACCGCCGACTCGGGGTACCTGACCCGTCGTCTGGTGGACGTCTCGCAGGACGTCATCGTCCGTGAGGACGACTGCGGCACCGACCGCGGCTTCGTCCTGCCGATCGCGGTCGAGGGCACCGACGGAGCGCTCCGCAAGGACGACGACGTCGAGACCTCGGTCTACGCCCGCAGCCTGGCGGCGGACGTCGAGGTCGACGGCAAGGTCGTCCTCGAGGCCGGCACCGACCTGGGTGACGTCTCGATCGACCTGCTGATCAGCCACGGGGTCCGTGAGGTCAAGGTCCGCTCGGTCCTGACCTGTGAGTCCAAGGTCGGCACCTGCGCCCAGTGCTACGGGCGTTCGCTGGCCAGCGGCAAGCTCGTCGACATCGGCGAGGCCGTCGGCATCATCGCGGCCCAGTCGATCGGTGAGCCGGGTACCCAGCTCACGATGCGCACGTTCCACACCGGTGGCGTCGCGGGTGACGACATCACCCACGGTCTGCCGCGTGTGGTCGAGCTCTTCGAGGCCCGCACCCCCAAGGGTGTGGCCCCGATCGCCGAGGCCACCGGCCGGATCGCGATCGAGGACACCGACAAGACGCGTCGCATCGTGCTGACCCCGGACGACGGCACCGAGGAGCACGCCTACCCGGTGTCGCGCCGCTCGCGCCTGCTCGTGGCGGACGGCGACCACGTCGAGGTCGGCCACAAGATGGTGCAGGGCGCCATCGACCCGAAGCAGGTCCTGCGCATCCTCGGCCCGCGTGCGGTGCAGACGCACCTCGTGGACGAGGTGCAGGAGGTCTACCGCAGCCAGGGCGTGTCGATCCACGACAAGCACATCGAGGTCATCGTCCGGCAGATGCTGCGCCGGGTGACGATCATCGAGTCGGGCGACGCCGACCTGCTGCCGGGCGAGCTCGCCGAGCGCACCCGCTTCGAGTCGGAGAACCGCCGAGTGGTGGCCGAGGGCCAGCAGCCGGCGTCCGGCCGTCCGGAGCTCATGGGCATCACGAAGGCTTCTCTCGCAACGGAGTCGTGGCTGTCCGCGGCCTCGTTCCAGGAGACCACCCGGGTGCTCACGGATGCCGCGATCAACGGGCGCAGCGACCCGCTGCTGGGCCTGAAGGAGAACGTCATCATCGGCAAGCTGATCCCGGCTGGTACGGGGCTTCCCCGCTACCGCAACGTCCGGGTGGAGCCCACCGAGGAGGCGCGGTCCCTCATGTACGCCATGCCTGGCTACGAGGACATCGACTACGCCCCGTTCGGTTCTGGCTCCGGCCAGGCAGTGCCGCTCGAGGACCTCGACTTCGGGGACCTGCGCGGCTGATCGACTGCTCGGACGGCGACTCCGCCCCCTCGCCGGGGCGGAGTCGCCGCGTCCGGGCCGCCTCGTTTTGACCAGGCTGAGCACAGGCGGGTAAAGTTGTGCTCCGTGCCCGGGGAGACCTGGGTGTGCGCGCCCGCTGACGCTCAGGCTGTCGGGGGTGGCGCGAGCACCGGTTGCACATCGCGCGGTGACTCTGACCGACACTCCCGACCGCGGGGGTCGTAGGGCGGGGTCCTGGAGCGCACCACGACACGAACCATCACTGACAGCACGACCGCGCAAGAGACGGAGACAGAGTGCCCACGATCCAGCAGCTGGTCCGAAAGGGCCGGCAGGACAAGGTCACCAAGACCAAGACCCCCGCACTCAAGGGGAGCCCGCAGCGGCGGGGCGTGTGCACGCGCGTCTACACGACCACCCCGAAGAAGCCGAACTCGGCGCTGCGCAAGGTGGCTCGCGTCCGCCTGACCAGCGGCATCGAGGTCACGGCGTACATCCCGGGTGTCGGTCACAACCTGCAGGAGCACTCGATCGTGCTCGTGCGCGGCGGCCGAGTGAAGGACCTTCCCGGCGTCCGCTACAAGATCGTCCGTGGCTCGCTCGACACCCAGGGTGTCCGCGGCCGCAAGCAGGCTCGCAGCCGGTACGGCGCCAAGAAGGAGAAGAGCTAATGCCCCGCAAGGGTCCCGCCCCGAAGCGACCGCTGGTCGTCGACCCGGTGTACAACTCGCCGCTGGTCACCCAGCTGGTCAACAAGATCCTGCTCGACGGCAAGAAGTCCGTTGCCGAGCGGATCGTGTACGGCGCCCTCGCGGGCGCCCAGGAGAAGACCGGCACCGACCCGGTGGTGACGCTCAAGCGCGCCCTGGACAACGTGAAGCCGGCGATCGAGGTCAAGAGCCGTCGCGTCGGTGGTGCCACCTACCAGGTGCCGATCGAGGTCAAGGCGAACCGCTCGACCACCCTGGCGCTGCGCTGGCTCGTGAACTACTCGCGCGACCGTCGTGAGAAGACCATGACCGAGCGCCTCATGAACGAGATCCTCGACGCGAGCAACGGCCTCGGTGCCGCTGTGAAGCGCCGCGAGGACACCCACAAGATGGCCGAGTCCAACAAGGCCTTCGCGCACTACCGCTGGTGATGACGGGGGGCCGGACCGGCCCCCACCCCACCGCCAGAACACTCTCGACGTAGACGGGCAGGAAACCGTGGCACAGGACGTGCTGACCGACCTCACGAAGGTCCGCAACATCGGCATCATGGCGCACATCGACGCCGGCAAGACCACCACCACCGAGCGGGTCCTCTTCTACACGGGGATCAACTACAAGATCGGTGAGGTGCACGACGGCGCCGCCACGATGGACTGGATGGAGCAGGAGCAGGAGCGCGGCATCACGATCACGTCCGCCGCGACGACCTGCTTCTGGGAGGGCACCCAGTTCAACATCATCGACACCCCCGGCCACGTCGACTTCACCGTCGAGGTCGAGCGCTCGCTGCGCGTCCTCGACGGCGCGGTCGCGGTGTTCGACGGCAAGGAGGGCGTCGAGCCCCAGTCCGAGACGGTGTGGCGCCAGGCCGACAAGTACAACGTCCCGCGCATCTGCTTCGTCAACAAGATGGACAAGCTCGGTGCGGACTTCTACTTCACCGTGCAGACGATCATCGACCGCCTGGGCGCCAAGCCGCTGCCCATCCAGCTGCCGATCGGCTCCGAGGGCGACTTCGTGGGCGTCATCGACCTGCTCTACATGCGCGCGCTGACCTGGCGTGGCGACACGGACAAGGGCGAGGCCTACACGATCGAGGAGATCCCGGCCGACATGGCCGAGAAGGCCGCGGAGTACCGGCACACCCTGGTCGAGACGCTCGCCGAGTCCGACGAGACGCTGCTCGAGAAGTACCTCGGGGGCGAGGAGCTCACCCCCGAGGAGCTCAAGGGCGCCATCCGCAACCTCACCGTCACCGGCGACATCTACCCGGTGCTGTGCGGTTCCGCGTTCAAGAACAAGGGCGTCCAGCCCATGCTCGACGCGGTCGTGGACTACCTGCCGTCGCCGCTCGACGTCCCGCCGATGATCGGCCACGACGTCCGCGACGAGTCGGTGGAGATCATCCGCAAGCCGGACTCGACCGAGCCCTTCTCGGCGCTGGCCTTCAAGGTCGCCTCGCACCCGTTCTTCGGCAAGCTCACGTACGTGCGCGTGTACTCCGGTCACGTCGCGTCGGGCTCCGGCGTCATCAACTCGACCAAGGGCCGCAAGGAGCGCATCGGCAAGCTGTTCCAGATGCACTCCAACAAGGAGAACCCCGTCGAGGACGCGACCGCGGGCCACATCTACGCGATGATCGGCCTGAAGGACACCACGACCGGTGACACCCTGTGCGACCCGACCAACCAGGTCGTGCTCGAGTCCATGACGTTCCCGGACCCGGTCATCTCGGTGGCCATCGAGCCGAAGACCAAGAGCGACCAGGAGAAGCTCGGCACGGCGATCCAGAAGCTGGCCGAGGAGGACCCGACGTTCCAGGTCCAGCAGGACGAGGAGACCGGCCAGACCATCATCAAGGGCATGGGCGAGCTCCACCTCGACATCCTCGTCGACCGCATGCGGCGCGAGTTCAAGGTCGAGGCGAACGTCGGCAAGCCCCAGGTGGCCTACCGCGAGACGATCCGTCGTCCCGTGCTGAAGTTCGACTACACCCACAAGAAGCAGACGGGTGGGTCGGGCCAGTACGCGAAGGTCCAGCTGAACTTCGAGCCGCTGGTGTCCGAGGACGGCGCGATGTACGAGTTCGAGAACAAGGTCAGTGGTGGCCGCGTTCCGCGCGAGTACATCCCGAGCGTCGACCACGGCATCCAGGACGCCATGCAGCTCGGCGTGCTGGCCGGCTACCCGCTGGTCGGCCTCAAGGCGACGCTGCTGGACGGTGCGGCGCACGACGTCGACTCGTCCGAGATGGCGTTCAAGATCGCCGGTTCGATGGCGCTCAAGGAGGCCGTCCGCAAGGCCGACCCCGTGCTGCTCGAGCCGGTCATGGCCGTCGAGGTGCGCACGCCCGAGGACTACATGGGCGAGGTCATCGGCGACCTGAACTCCCGTCGTGGCCAGATCCAGTCGATGGAGGACGCCAGTGGCGCCAAGGTCGTCCGGGCGCTCGTGCCGCTGTCGGAGATGTTCGGCTACGTTGGCGACCTGCGGTCCAAGACCCAGGGTCGCGCGAACTACAGCATGCAGTTCGACTCCTACGCTGAGGTTCCCCGGAACGTCTCGGAGGAGATCATCAAGAAGGCCCGGGGCGAGTGACCTGGCTCCGGCCAGCGAGTTCGTTCCACCAGAGCACGACCACACAGACCAGCCGCATCACCCAGAACCGCGGCAACAACACCCAGTCCTGAGGAGGACCCACAGTGGGTAAGGCGAAGTTCGAGCGGACTAAGCCGCACGTCAACATCGGCACCATCGGTCACATCGACCACGGTAAGACGACGCTGACGGCCGCGATCACCAAGGTGCTGCACGACAAGTACCCGAACCTCAACGAGGCGTCCGCGTTCGACCAGATCGACAAGGCGCCCGAGGAGAAGCAGCGCGGCATCACGATCTCGATCGCGCACGTCGAGTACCAGACCGAGGCTCGCCACTACGCGCACGTCGACTGCCCCGGGCACGCCGACTACATCAAGAACATGATCACCGGTGCGGCTCAGATGGACGGCGCGATCCTCGTGGTCGCCGCCACCGACGGCCCCATGCCGCAGACGAAGGAGCACGTCCTCCTGGCCCGCCAGGTCGGCGTCCCCTACATCGTCGTGGCGCTCAACAAGGCCGACATGGTCGACGACGAGGAGATCCTCGAGCTCGTCGAGATGGAGGTCCGCGAGCTGCTGTCCGCCTACGAGTTCCCGGGCGACGACCTGCCGGTCGTGCGCGTCTCGGCGCTGAAGGCGCTCGAGGGCGACGCCGAGTGGGGCGACAAGCTCATGGACCTCATGAACGCGGTCGACGAGTCCATCCCGCAGCCGGTCCGCGACACCGAGAAGCCGTTCCTCATGCCCGTCGAGGACGTCTTCACGATCACCGGTCGTGGCACCGTCGTCACCGGTCGTATCGAGCGCGGCATCCTCAAGGTCAACGAGGAGGTCGAGATCGTCGGCATCCACACCGGCCCGCCGGCCAAGACGACCGTCACCGGTATCGAGATGTTCCGCAAGCTGCTCGACGAGGGCCAGGCCGGTGAGAACGTCGGTCTGCTGCTTCGCGGCATCAAGCGTGAGGACGTCGAGCGCGGCCAGGTCGTCTGCAAGCCGGGCTCGATCACCCCGCACACGCAGTTCGACGCCAACGTCTACATCCTGTCGAAGGACGAGGGTGGCCGGCACACGCCGTTCTACGGCAACTACCGCCCCCAGTTCTACTTCCGGACCACCGACGTGACCGGCGTGGTGACCCTCCCCGAGGGCACCGAGATGGTCATGCCCGGTGACAACACGGAGATGAAGGTCGACCTCATCCAGCCGATCGCGATGGACGAGGGCATGGGCTTCACCATCCGCGAGGGTGGCCGCACCGTCGGTGCCGGCCGCGTCACGAAGATCCTCGCCTGACACCAGCACCACCGGCCACGGGGCTCGGGCGCACCGCCCGAGCCCCGCGGCATGGCCGGGGGACCTGCGCACGGCGGCCGCACTGAGCGGATTCGCCAAGCGGCCGGTCGCTCTGGCACAATAGACAAGTTGCTCGACGCGCCCCGGCGCGGCTGACCACCACGGTGGGCGGCCCTCGGCGCTCCGCCTCACGGCGGGGAAGGCGTGTCGACGTCCGGCCCAGGCCGGTGACCAAGAAGACCCGACGAGGACGGCATCGAAAGATGTCAGCTTCGGCGCGTGGCGCGAGCGCGACACGCCCGACCTCGGGGGTCGGCGAGGTCGCCACCCGGAGCGGCTACCGCCGAACCGGGACACCGAGCAGCGAGAGAGAGTTAACCGAAGCGATGGCGGGACAGAAGATCCGCATCCGGCTGAAGTCCTACGACCACGAGGTCATCGACAGCTCGGCGCGCAAGATCGTCGACACGGTGACGCGCGCTGGTGCGACGGTCGTTGGTCCGGTGCCGCTGCCTACGGAGAAGAACGTCTACTGCGTCATCCGTTCGCCGCACAAGTACAAGGACAGCCGCGAGCACTTCGAGATGCGCACCCACAAGCGCCTCATCGACATCATCGATCCCACGCCCAAGGCTGTCGACTCGCTCATGCGTCTCGACCTGCCGGCGGACGTGAACATCGAGATCAAGCTCTAAGGGACCTTTCAATGACCAAGCAGATTCAGGGCGTCCTGGGTGAGAAGCTCGGCATGACCCAGGTCTGGGACGAGAACGGCCGGCTGGTTCCGGTCACCGTCGTCCAGGCCGGGCCGTGCGTCGTCACCCAGGTCCGTACCTCCGACAGCGACGGCTACGACGCCGTCCAGATCGCGTACGGCGCGATCGACCCTCGCAAGGTGAACCAGCCGATGGCCGGTCACTTCGCGAAGGCCGGTGTCACCCCGCGTCGCCACCTGGTCGAGCTGCGTACCGCCGATGCCGGTGAGTACGCCCTCGGGCAGGAGCTCACCGTCGAGGTGTTCGAGGCCGGCCAGAAGGTCGATGTCGTCGGCACCACGAAGGGCAAGGGCACGGCCGGTGTCATGAAGCGTCACGGCTTCCACGGCGTCGGCGCCTCCCACGGTGCGCACCGCAACCACCGCAAGCCCGGTTCCATCGGCGGGGCCTCGACGCCCGGCCGCGTGTTCAAGGGTCTGAAGATGGCCGGCCGCATGGGCCACGTCCGCAAGACCACCCAGAACCTGACCGTGCACGCCATCGACGCCGACAAGGGCCTGCTGCTCATCAAGGGCGCCGTTCCCGGCCCCAAGGGCGGCGTCGTGCTGGTCAAGACCGCTGCCAAGCTCGTTGTGAAGGGGGCCTGACGCCATGACGACGATCGACGTCCTCTCCCCGGCCGGTGAGACTTCCGGTTCGGTCGAGCTGCCCGCCGAGATCTTCGACGTGCAGACCAACGTGCCGCTGATCCACCAGGTCGTGGTGGCCCAGCAGGCCGCGGCCCGCCAGGGCACGCACTCCACCAAGACCCGCGGCGAGGTTCGCGGCGGTGGCCGCAAGCCGTACCGGCAGAAGGGCACCGGTCGCGCCCGCCAGGGCTCGACCCGCGCGCCGCAGTTCGCCGGCGGTGGCGTGGTGCACGGCCCGCAGCCGCGCGACTACAGCCAGCGCACCCCGAAGAAGATGAAGGTCGCCGCCCTGCGCGGGGCCCTGTCCGACCGGGCGCGCAACGGCCGCGTGCACGTGCTCTCCTCGCTCGTCGAGGGTGACGCGCCGTCGACCAAGGGCGCTGTCGCGGCCCTGGCCGCCGTGTCCGACCGCAAGCACCTGCTCGTGGTGGTCGAGCGCGCCGACGTGACGGGCTGGAAGAGCCTGTCGAACGTCGACCGCGTGCACGTGATCGTGCCCGACCAGCTGAACACCTACGACGTGCTGTGCGCCGACGACGTGGTCTTCACGTCCGGTGCGTTCGACGCCTTCGTCGCCGGGCCCGTCAAGGGCAAGAGCGCCAAGGCCGTCGCGACCGAGTCCGAGGCTGCTGACGAGGAGGCCGCGAAGTGAGCACCGAGTACACCGTGCAGAAGAACCCGCGGGACATCCTGCTCGCCCCCGTGGTGTCCGAGAAGAGCTACGGCCTGCTCGACGAGGGTGCCTACACCTTCGTCGTGGACCCGCGCGCCAACAAGACCGAGATCAAGATCGCGGTCGAGCAGGTGTTCGGCGTCAAGGTCAAGTCGGTCAACACGCTGAACCGCAAGGGCAAGACCCGTCGTACGCGGTTCGGCATGGGCAAGCGCAAGGACACCAAGCGGGCGATCGTGACCCTGAGCGAGGGGTCCATCGACATCTTCGGGGGTCCGGTCTCCTGACCGGGCTGCCGACGAGAGAACTTCGAAGAGGACTTTGAGCTATGGGTATCCGTAAGTACAAGCCGACGACGCCGGGCCGCCGCGGTTCCAGCGTGGCCGACTTCGTCGAGATCACGCGCTCCGAGCCGGAGAAGTCGCTGGTGCGCCCGCTGACCAAGAGCGGGGGCCGCAACAGCTCCGGTCGGGTGACCACCCGGCACATCGGTGGCGGTCACAAGCGCGCCTACCGCGTGATCGACTTCCGTCGTCACGACAAGGACGGCGTGCCGGCGAAGGTCGCGCACATCGAGTACGACCCGAACCGCACCTCGCGGATCGCACTGCTGCACTACGCGGACGGCGAGAAGCGCTACATCCTCGCGCCGGCCAAGCTGAAGCAGGGCGACCCGATCGAGAACGGTCCGTCCGCCGACATCAAGCCCGGCAACAACCTGCCGCTGCGCAACATCCCGGTCGGTACGGTCATCCACGCCATCGAGCTGCGGCCCGGTGGCGGTGCGAAGATCGCCCGCTCGGCCGGTGCCAGCGTGCAGCTCGTCGCCAAGGACGGCCCCTACGCGCAGCTGCGCATGCCGTCCGGCGAGATCCGCAACGTCGACCTGCGCTGCCGCGCGTCGATCGGCGAGGTGGGCAACGCCGAGCAGTCCAACATCAACTGGGGCAAGGCCGGCCGCATGCGCTGGAAGGGCAAGCGCCCGACCGTCCGCGGTGTCGCCATGAACCCGGTCGACCACCCGCACGGTGGCGGCGAGGGCAAGACCTCTGGTGGCCGTCACCCGGTGAGCCCGTGGGGTCAGCCCGAGGGCCGCACCCGTCGTCCCAACAAGGACAGCGACAAGCTGATCGTCCGTCGCCGTCGTTCCGGCAAGAAGCGCTGAGGAGCCCTGACACATGCCTCGTAGTCTGAAGAAGGGCCCCTTCGTCGACGACCACCTGCAGAAGAAGGTGGACGTGCAGAACGAGAAGGGGACCAAGAACGTCATCAAGACCTGGTCCCGGCGCTCGATGATCGTGCCGGACATGCTCGGTCACACGATCGCCGTCCACGACGGCCGCAAGCACGTCCCGGTCTTCGTGACCGAGTCGATGGTCGGCCACAAGCTCGGTGAGTTCGCTCCGACCCGCACCTTCCGCGGGCACGAGAAGGACGACCGCAAGGGTCGCCGGCGCTGACGCGCCGGCACTCACCGGACACAACGAAACTCACCGAGAGACAAGGGACAGCAATGGAAGCCAAGGCGCAGGCGCGGTACGTCCGTGTCACGCCCCAGAAGGCCCGGCGCGTCGTCGCCCTCATTCGAGGCAAGGATGCGACGCAGGCCTCCGCGGTGCTGCAGTTCGCTCCGCAGGCGGCCAGCGAGCCGATTCGCAAGGTGCTGCTCAGCGCCGTCGCGAACGCGCGGGTCAAGGCGGACAAGGCCTCCGAGGCCTTCGACGAGCGTGACCTGGTCGTCCAGGCCGCGTACGTCGACGAAGGACCGACCATGAAGCGGTTCCGGCCGCGCGCCCAGGGGCGTGCCTACCGGATCCGCAAGCGCACGAGCCACATCACCGTGGTCGTGGGCACCGTCGACACCGACACCACCGGCCAGAGCACGAAGGCCGCCACGAAGGGGAGGACCCGCTAGTGGGACAGAAGGTCAACCCGCACGGGTTCCGACTCGGCATCACCACCGACCACAAGAGCCGTTGGTTCGCCGACAGCACCAAGCCGGGCCAGCGCTACCGCGACTACGTGAAGGAAGACGTCGCGATCCGCAAGCTCATGTCCACGGGCATGGAGCGGGCCGGCATCTCCAAGGTCGAGATCGAGCGCACGCGTGACCGCGTCCGCGTCGACATCCACACCGCCCGGCCGGGCATCGTCATCGGCCGTCGCGGCGCGGAGGCCGACCGCATCCGCGGCGAGCTCGAGAAGCTCACGGGCAAGCAGGTCCAGCTGAACATCCTCGAGGTCAAGAACCCCGAGATCGACGCGCAGTTGGTCGCCCAGGGCATCGCCGAGCAGCTCAGCGCCCGCGTGTCGTTCCGACGCGCGATGCGCAAGGGCATGCAGAGCTCGCTGCGCGCCGGTGCCAAGGGCATCCGGGTGCAGTGCTCGGGCCGCCTCGGTGGCGCCGAGATGTCGCGCTCGGAGTTCTACCGCGAGGGTCGCGTCCCGCTGCACACGCTGCGCGCCAACATCGACTACGGCCTGTACGAGGCCCGGACGACGTTCGGTCGCATCGGCGTCAAGGTGTGGATCTACAAGGGCGACGTCACGGCCAAGGAGCTCGCGCAGCAGCAGGCCGCTGCGCCGCGGGCGCCCCGTGGCCCGCGCAGCGACCGCAGCGACCGTCCGGCTCGTGGCGCCCGTGGTGACCGTCCGACCCGTGGCGCTCGCGCCGACGCGCCGGCCGGCACCGAGACCGCTCCGGCGGCCGAGGCCGCCGCTACCCCGGCAACGGAGGGCTGAGGCATGCTGATCCCTCGTCGTGTGAAGCACCGCAAGCAGCACCACCCGGGTCGCTCGGGCGCTGCCAAGGGCGGCACCACGATCGCCTTCGGCGACTACGGCATCCAGGCTCTCGAGCCCGCCTACGTCACCAACCGGCAGATCGAGTCCGCGCGTATCGCCATGACCCGGCACATCAAGCGTGGCGGCAAGGTGTGGATCAACATCTACCCGGACCGTCCGCTGACCAAGAAGCCTGCCGAGACCCGCATGGGTTCCGGTAAGGGTTCGCCGGAGTGGTGGATCGCCAACGTCAAGCCCGGACGCGTGATGTTCGAGCTGTCCGGCGTCCCGGAGCCCATCGCCCGCGAGGCCATGCTGCGTGCGATGCACAAGCTCCCCATGAAGTGCCGCTTCGTGCGGCGTGAAGGCGGTGACCTCTGATGTCCGTTGGTTCCAAGGACCTCACCACCTCGGCCCTGGCCGAGATGACCGAGGAGCGCCTCGTCGAAGAGCTGCGCAAGGCCAAGGAAGAGCTGTTCAACCTGCGCTTCCAGTCGGCCACCGGCCAGCTCGAGAGCCACGGTCGGCTGCGCGCCGTCCGTCGTGACATCGCCCGCATCTACACGGTGCTGCGCGAGTACGAGCTCGGCATCCGGACCCGTTCGGAGGGCCAGGCATGAGTGAGAAGAACGAGAAGGACACCGTGAGCACCAGCACCGAGACCGTCGACCGCGCGAACCGCAAGACCCGCCGTGGTTACGTGGTGAGCGACAAGATGGACAAGACCGTCGTGGTCGAGGTCGAGGACCGCGTCAAGCACGCGCTCTACGGCAAGGTCCTGCGACGCACCAGCAAGGTCAAGGCGCACGACGAGGACAACTCGGCCGGCGCTGGCGACCTCGTGGTGATCATGGAGACCCGCCCGCTGTCAGCCACCAAGCGCTGGCGCGTCGTGGAGATCCTCGAGAAGGCCAAGTAGTCCCAACACCAGTTCCGCAAGGCTCGTACTGCGAGAACCAGCGCGACGACAGGAGTTAGTAGTGATCCAGCAGGAGTCGCGACTCAAGGTCGCCGACAACACGGGTGCCAAGCAGATCCTGTGCATCCGCGTTCTCGGTGGCTCGGGTCGGCGCTACGCGGGTATCGGTGACGTCATCGTCGCCACCGTCAAGGACGCCATCCCCGGCGGCAACGTCAAGAAGGGCGACGTCGTCAAGGCGGTCATCGTGCGCACCAGCAAGGAGCGCCGGCGGCCGGACGGTTCATACATCCGCTTCGACGAGAACGCAGCCGTCATCCTCAAGGGCGACGGCGACCCGCGCGGGACGCGCATCTTCGGGCCGGTCGGTCGCGAGCTGCGCGACAAGAAGTTCATGAAGATCGTGTCCCTTGCGCCGGAGGTGCTCTGACCATGGCGAAGATGAAGATCAAGAAGGGTGACCTCGTCGAGGTCATCACCGGTCGCTCGCAGAAGAACGGCGGCGACCGCGGCAAGCAGGGCAAGGTGATCAGCGTCGACGTCGAGCGCCAGCGGGTGCTCGTCGAGGGCGTTCGCCAGGTCAAGCGGCACACCAAGGTCGGCACGTCCGGCCGTGGCGCCAAGACCGGCGGGATCATCACCCAGGAGGCGGCGCTGCACATCAGCAACGTCCAGCTGGTCGACCCCGAGACCAAGAAGCGCACCCGGGTCGGGTACCGCACCGAGACCGTCGAGCGTGACGGCCGCGAGCGCACCGTCCGCGTGCGCGTGGCCAAGCGGTCGGGGAAGGACGTCTGATGACTGCCACCACTGAGGCCCGCGCGCTGCCGCGGCTGAAGCAGAAGTACCGCGACGAGATCATCGCGAACCTGACCGAGCAGTTCGGTTTCGGGAACGTCATGCAGGTGCCCGGCGTCGTCAAGGTCGTCGTCAACATGGGCGTCGGCGAGGCGGCTCGCGACTCGAAGCTGATCGAGGGTGCGGTCAAGGACCTCACCGCGATCACCGGTCAGAAGCCGGTCGTGACCAAGGCCCGCAAGTCCATCGCGCAGTTCAAGCTCCGTGAGGGCATGCCGATCGGCGCGCACACCACGCTGCGCGGCGACCGGATGTGGGAGTTCCTGGACCGTCTGGTGTCCACGGCGCTGCCCCGCATCCGTGACTTCCGCGGCCTGTCGCCGAAGCAGTTCGACGGGAACGGCAACTACACCTTCGGTCTCAACGAGCAGTCGATGTTCCACGAGATCGACCAGGACCGGATCGACCGCGTGCGCGGCATGGACATCACGGTCGTGACGACCGCGAACAACGACGACGAGGGTCGGGCGCTGCTGAAGCAGCTCGGCTTCCCGTTCAAGGAGAACTGACGTGGCGAAGACGTCCCTAGTCAACAAGGCCGCGGCCAAGCCCAAGTTCAAGGTCCGTGGCTACACCCGGTGCCAGCGGTGCGGCCGTCCGCACTCCGTGTACCGCAAGTTCGGCCTCTGCCGCATCTGCCTTCGCGAGATGGCACACCGCGGCGAGCTGCCGGGCGTCACCAAGAGCAGCTGGTAACCACTACACCGCAGGTCCTGAGCCACGTCGGCTCGTGAAACCACGGTGAGGAAGGGCAGGAAAGCCCGATGATGACCGACCCCATCGCAGACATGCTCACGCGTCTGCGGAACGCCAACTCGGCGTACCACGACTCCGTGGCCATGCCGTTCAGCAAGCTGAAGTCCCACATCGCCGAGATCCTGGAGGCCGAGGGGTACATCTCCTCCTGGGCCGTCGAGGACGCCGAGGTGGGCAAGAAGCTCGTGATCGAGCTCAAGTACGGCCCGAGCCGCGAGCGCTCGATCGCCGGCATCCGCCGCGTGTCGAAGCCCGGCCTGCGGGTCTACGCCAAGTCCACCAACCTGCCGAAGGTGCTCGGCGGCCTGGGCGTCGCGATCCTGTCGACGTCCTCGGGTCTGCTCACCGACCGTCAGGCGACTCAGAAGGGCGTGGGTGGGGAAGTCCTCGCCTACGTCTGGTAAGGGAGGGAAACCATGTCTCGCATCGGTCGACTCCCTGTCACCGTGCCTTCGGGCGTCGAGGTGACCATCGACGGTCAGGACGTGCACGTCAAGGGCCCCAAGGGCTCCCTGTCGCACACCGTGGCCACGCCGATCGTCGTCGCTCGCGACGACGACGGCACGATCAACGTCACGCGCCCGGACGACGAGCGCCGCAACCGCTCGCTGCACGGCCTGACCCGCACGCTCATCGCCAACATGGTCGAGGGCGTCACGAACGGCTACGAGAAGAAGCTCGAGATCGTCGGCACCGGCTACCGCGTGGTGGCCAAGGGCTCCGACCTCGAGTTCGCGCTCGGCTACAGCCACTCCATCACGGTGAAGGCCCCCGCGGGGATCAGCTTCACCACCGACGGCCCGCTGCGCCTCAGCGTCCAGGGCATCGACAAGCAGCAGGTCGGCGAGGTCGCCGCCAACATCCGCAAGCTGCGCAAGCCTGACCCGTACAAGGGCAAGGGCGTGCGGTACGCCGGCGAGCACATCCGCCGCAAGGTCGGAAAGGCTGGGAAGTAAGTCATGGCAGTGACCGTCAAGCGGGCCAAGGGCAAGGTGGCCGCACGTGGCCGTCGTCACCTGCGGGTCCGCAAGAAGATCTCCGGCACGGCAGCGCGTCCTCGCCTGGTCGTCTCCCGCTCCACCCGGCACGTCTTCGTGCAGGTGGTCGACGACACCCAGGGCGTGACCCTGGCGTCGGCGTCCACCATGGAGCCGGACGTGCGCGCCCTGGACGGCGACAAGACCGCGAAGGCCCGCAAGGTCGGCGAGCTGCTGGCCGACCGTGCGAAGAGCGCGGGTGTCGAGTCCGTCGTGTTCGACCGCGCCGGCAACAAGTACCACGGCCGGGTCGCGGCGATCGCCGACGGCGCCCGCGAGGGGGGCCTGGCGCTGTGATGCCGACCAACGCCCTCGAGGCCAACTCCGTAGTCGCAGAGAAGAGGAACGTCTGATGCCTGGACCCCAGCGCCGTGGAACCGGTGCCGGTGCCGGTGCCGGTGGCAACGAGCGTCGTGACCGTCGTGACGGTGGCGGCCGCGGTGGTCGCGACTCCGGCGAGAAGAACGTCTACGTCGAGCGCGTCGTGACGATCAACCGCGTGGCCAAGGTCGTCAAGGGTGGCCGCCGCTTCAGCTTCACCGCGCTGGTCGTGGTGGGCGACGGCGACGGCACCGTGGGCGTCGGCTACGGCAAGGCCAAGGAGGTGCCCGCCGCGATCGCGAAGGGCGTTGAGGAAGCCAAGAAGGCGTTCTTCAAGGTCCCCCGCATCCAGGGCACCATCCCGCACCCCATCACGGGTGAGGCCTCGGCCGGTGTCGTCCTGCTCCGTCCGGCGGCCCCGGGTACCGGTGTCATCGCCGGTGGTCCGGTGCGCGCCGTCCTGGAGTGCGCCGGCATCCACGACGTGCTCAGCAAGTCGCTCGGCTCGGACAACCCGATCAACATCGTCCACGCCACCGTGGCCGCGCTGAAGGGCCTTGAGCGCCCCGAGGCCGTGGCCGCCCGCCGTGGGCTGCCGCTCGAGCACGTGGCCCCCGCCGCGATGCTGCGGGCCCGGGCCGCTGGGATGGGTGCCTGATGGCCCGCCTCAAGGTGACCCAGACCCGGTCCACGATCGGTGGCAAGCAGAACCAGAGAGAGACCCTGCGCACGCTGGGTCTCAAGCGAATCGGCGACGTCGTCGTCAAGGAGGACCGTCCCGAGATCCGCGGCATGATCGCCACGGTGGCTCATCTCGTGACGTACCAGGAGGTCGACTGACATGGCCAAGGACACCACGCTGAAGGTGCACCACCTTCGCCCGGCACCGGGGGCCAAGACGGCCAAGACCCGGGTCGGTCGCGGTGAGGGCAGCAAGGGCAAGACCGCGGGTCGCGGTACCAAGGGCACGAAGGCGCGCTACCAGGTGCCGGCGACGTTCGAGGGTGGCCAGACGCCGCTGCACATGCGGCTGCCGAAGCTGCGCGGCTTCAAGAACCCGTTCCGGGTGGAGTACCAGGTGGTCAACCTCGACCGTCTCGGTGAGCTCTACGCGGACGGCGGCGACGTGACCGTCGACGACCTGGTGGCCAAGGGGGCGGTCCGCAAGGGCGAGCCCGTGAAGGTCCTGGGTACCGGCGACATCTCGGTCGCGGTCAACGTCACCGTGCACAAGTTCTCGGCGTCGGCGAAGGACAAGATCGCCGCGGCCGGGGGCAGCGCAACCGAGCTGTAGCCCGCTTCGAGCCCGAGACCCGGGCTCACGGCTGACACCCCGGACCCCGCCTCGCCGGGTTCCGGGGTGTTATCGTCCGCAGGTCCGTCGTGACGGGCCGTCAACGCCGCCACCGCGGTGGATTTGGAGGATTCGTGCTCACCGCGTTCGCACGGGCATTCCGCACGCCTGATCTGCGCAAGAAGATCTTCTTCACCATGGCGATCATGGCGCTGTTCCGGCTGGGCTCGCTGATCCCGACGCCGGGCATCTCCTACCCGGCCGTGCGCACCTGCATCGACCAGACCAAGGACAACTCGCTCCTGGGCCTGGTCAACATGTTCAGCGGCGGCGCACTGCTCCAGCTGTCCGTCTTCGCGCTCGGCATCATGCCGTACATCACCGCGAGCATCATCGTGCAGCTGCTCACCGTGGTCATCCCGCGGTTCGAGGCGCTGAAGAAGGAGGGTCAGCAGGGCACCGCCAAGCTGACCCAGTACACCCGCTACCTGACGATCGGCCTCGCGGTCCTGCAGTCCACGACGCTGGTGTCCGTCGCGCGCAACCCCGGGACGCTGTTCCCCGGCTGCGCCAACGACCTGGTGCCCAGCGACTCCTGGTCGACGATCATGATCATGGTGCTGACCATGACGGCCGGCACCGGCCTGATCATGTGGCTCGGCGAGCTCATCACCGACAAGGGCATCGGCAACGGCATGTCGCTGCTGATCTTCACCCAGATCGCCGCGAGCTTCCCGACCGCCCTGTGGGCCATCAAGGCCGCCAAGGGCTGGAGCGTCTTCTTCCTGGTCATCGCGATCGGGCTGGTGATCGTCGGCGCCGTCGTGTTCGTCGAGCAGTCCCAGCGCCGCGTCCCCGTGCAGTACGCCAAGCGGATGATCGGCCGCCGCCAGTACGGCGGCACCAGCACGTACATCCCGATCAAGGTGAACCAGGCCGGCGTCATCCCGGTCATCTTCGCCTCGTCGCTGCTGTACCTGCCGGCCCTGATCGCCCAGTTCCAGCACGACAAGACCTCGGACTGGGTCGTCTGGATCAACCGCTACTTCGTGCGCGGCGACCACCCGCTGTACATGCTCGTGTACTTCGTCCTGATCATCTTCTTCACGTACTTCTACGTGGCGATCACCTTCAACCCGGACGAGATCGCCGACAACATGAAGAAGTACGGCGGCTTCATCCCGGGCATCCGGGCCGGTCGGCCGACCGCCGAGTACCTGGACTACATCCTCAGCCGGATCACCCTTCCCGGCGCCCTCTACCTCGGCGTGCTGTCGATGATCCCCCTCATCGCCCTCGCCCTGGTGGGTGCGAGTAGCAACTTCCCGTTCGGCGGCACCTCGATCCTGATCATCGTGGGCGTCGGACTGGAGACCGTGAAGCAGATCGAGTCCCAGCTCCAGCAGCGGCACTACGAAGGGTTCCTGCGCTGATGCGTCTCGTCATCCTCGGACCGCCCGGTGCCGGCAAGGGCACGCAGGCAGCCCGGCTGGCCGCGCACTACGGCATCCCGGCGGTCTCGACCGGCGACATCTTCCGCGCCAACATCTCCGAGGGCACGCCGCTCGGCGTGCAGGTGAAGGAGATCCTGGACAGCGGCGGGTACGTCTCCGACGAGATCACCAACGCCATGGTGCGCGACCGCCTCGCGCAGGACGACGCCGAGCCCGGCTTCCTGCTGGACGGCTACCCCCGCACCAAGGCCCAGGTCGAGGAGCTCGACGCGATGCTGGCCGAGCAGGGCCACGCGCTGGACGTCGTCGCCGAGCTCACGGTGGACCGTGACGAGATCGTGGGCCGCCTGCTCAAGCGGGCCGCCACCGACGGTCGCACGGACGACACCGAGGACGTCATCCGCAAGCGGCAGCAGATCTACGCCGACGAGACCGCCCCGCTGGTCGAGATCTACCGCGAGCGGGCGCTGCTGGTGGCCGTGGACGGTCTCGGTGAGGTCGCGGACGTGACCGACCGGCTCGTCGCCGCCATCGACGCCCGTCACTGAGGGCACGCCGTGATCGGCCGCGACCGCATCCAGTACAAGTCACCGGACCAGGTGCGCCTCATGCGCCGGGCGGGGGTGCTCGTCGGGCAGACCCTGCAGCGGCTGCGCGAGTCCGCCGTCGCCGGCGTCACCACCGGCGAGCTGAACGCCTTGGCCGAGCGCACGATCCGCGAGGCCGGTGCGACCCCCAGCTTCCTCGGCTACGGGCACCCGCCGTTCTCCGGCACGGTGTGCATCTCGGTGAACGACGAGATCGTGCACGGTGTGCCCGGCCAGCGCCGGCTCGCCGACGGTGACCTGGTCTCCATCGACTGCGGCGCCATCGTCGACGGCTGGCACGGCGACTCGGCGATCACCGTGGTGGTCGGCGACGAAGCGCAGGCCGACCCGGCGGACCTGGACCTGCTGCGGGTGACCGAGGAGTCGATGTGGCGGGGGATCGCGGCCCTGGCGGTGGGTGAGCGGCTGCACGCGGTCGGTGCCGCCGTCGAGGACACGGTGCTGGGTGCCGACGCGGGATACGGCATCGTCGAGGAGTACGTCGGCCACGGCATCGGCACCGAGATGCACCAGGACCCGCAGGTGCCGAACTACCGCGTGCGCGACAAGGGTGTGCGGGTCCGGTCGGGGCTGGTCGTCGCGATCGAGCCCATGCTGACCCGCGGGTCGGCCCAGACCCGCGTGCTGGCGGACGACTGGACGGTGGTGAGCCTGGACGGGTCGCGGGCGGCCCACTTCGAGCACACCGTGGCGGTCGGCGACGACGGCCTGTGGGTGCTGACGGCGTTGGACGGCGGCGCGCAGAGGCTCGCCGAGCTCGGTGCCGCATTCGCCCCCCTCGGCTAACGGTTGCGGCGACACCGACCGTGTAGCGTCGAGCCGCATGGGGAACATCGCCGTCTGCGCCTACCTGGCGGCCGCCGTGCTGCTGGTCCTGGCCGGCCTCCCCAAGCTGCGTGATCCACTGCCGCTCGTCCGGGCGGTCCGCTCCGTCGGACTGCCGGCCGGGCGCACGCCGGTCCGCGCCGCGGCCGCCGCGGAGGTGCTCGGGGGCGTCCTGGCCCTGGTGCGCCCCGGCCGGCTGACCGCCGTCCTGGTCGCGGTCGCCTACCTCGTGTTCACCGGTTTCGTCGCCCTGGCCCTGTCCCGCGGCGGGGTCCTCGGTTCCTGTGGCTGCTTCGGCCGCCCGGACACCCCACCCACCCGAGCGCATCTCGTGGTCACCGGCCTGCTGGCGGCGTCCGGCGTCGCGGTGGCGCTCGACCCGCCCGCGGGCACCTGGTGGGCGGCCGCGACGGACGACCCGGCGCTGGCCGTCGCCGTCCTCGGCTTCGCCGTCCTGCTCACCTGGCTGAGCTACCTGGTCATCGCCGTCCTGCCCACCGTCACCCCGAGCGCGGTGCGCTCGGCCACCGCCCCGCAGAGAGGTTGATCCGTGCTCGCTGTCGTCGTCGCCGAAGGTGCGGCCATCGCGCTGCTCGCCCTGCTCGTGGTCGGCCTGCTCCGCAGCCACGCGCTGATCCTGCGCGCGTTGCACGAGCTGGGTGCCGGCCTCGACCTCGAGAAGCCCGGCGCGACGGCGGGTGCGGCGGGGGAGGCCGCGCACCAGCACGGATCCGGCACCGGCCCGGTGGACGTCGACCTCGAGACCGGCATCATGCCGGCCACCCGCCCGGCCAGCGTCCGGGCGGCCGCGGTGATCGGGACGACGCTGGACGGCGACGAGGTGACCATCCCCGTCGCCGGTGGTGGGCGGCGCACCCTGCTGGCGTTCCTGTCGAGCGGGTGCTCGGTCTGCCAGACCTTCTGGGACGAGCTGTCCGTCGGAACGCCGGACGTCCCCGGCCAGGGCCGGCTCGTCGTCGTGACCAAGGGTCCTCAGGAGGAGAGCGTGTCGCGGCTGCGCGACCTGGCCCGGGACCGGCTCGAGGTCGTCCAGTCCGATGCGGTCTGGACCGACTACGGCGTGCCCGGCTCGCCGTACTTCGTGTA
Source organism: Angustibacter luteus (assembly GCF_039541115.1). Classification (NCBI taxonomy): domain Bacteria; kingdom Bacillati; phylum Actinomycetota; class Actinomycetes; order Kineosporiales; family Kineosporiaceae; genus Angustibacter; species Angustibacter luteus. Next base: position 943,375 of record NZ_BAABFP010000002.1, on the reverse strand, counting down.
CGTCGAGGACGGACTGATCACCGGCGAGGGCTCGTCGACCACCTGGGCCCAGGTGCGCGACCTGATGGGCCAGGCGGTCGCGGACACCGCGGACGCGCGTCGCCGCGCGGGCCGCACCGGACCGGGCCCGATCGGGCCCGGGGCCGGCGCAGGTGGGCTGGACCCGTTGCAGGACTACGCGGATCTGGCCCGGATCGACCGTGAGCTGCTGGGGGCCGGGATCCACCCGGGTCACCAGAGCATGTACGAGAACCCCGGTCCACCGGACGACGAGCCGGGTCAGCCATGACCCCCCAGCTCGTCGCCGTCGTCGTCGGGCTGCCGCTGGCCCTCGTGGCCGCGGTGCGCTCGACCTGGTCACCTTGAGGTGAGTCGATGCTGTCCAGCATCAGCCCGCTCGGTGAGCGGGCCCGTGGTGCCCGGTGGGGACTGACCGTCACCGCCTACCTCGTCGGGTCGTTGGTCGGCGGTGCGGTCGCCGGGACGCTGGCCGCTGCCCTGGGCAGCGCGCTGCCGGCGTCCTGGCGTGACTCGGTGGCCGCCGCGGTGCTCGTGGCGATCGGGGTGCTGGTCGGCCTGGCCCTGGATCTGCGGGCCCGCGGGCACGGCCTGCCGTCCTGGAAGCGCCAGGTCGACGAGGCGTGGCTGACCCGCTACCGCGGCTGGGTCTACGGCCTGGGCTTCGGTCTGCAGCTCGGTGCCGGGGTGATGACGATCGTCACCAGCTCGACGGTGTACGCGGTGCTGCTGCTGGCGGCGTGGTCGGGACAGCTGTGGGTGGGGCTCCTGCTCGGCCTGGTCTTCGGGGTGGCCCGCGGGTTGCCGATCCTGGCGCTGCACGGCGTGCACTCGCCCGGTGACCTGCACCGGTTCTTCGCCCGGCTCGACCGCTGGGCCCGACCGGTGGACCGGCTGGCGCGGGGCGCGCTGGTGCTGACCGCGACCGTCGTGGTCGCCTCGGGATGGAGCTGACGATGGCGTCCAGGTACGGGTTGACGGTGCCGGCCGAGCACGGCTGGGAGACACGGGTCTTCCGCCGCGAGCCGCTGGGCGCCGACGAGGTCACCCACCCGGTGCTGCACGCCTGCACCCGGCCGCTGCCCGCCGTCCGAGGGGACTTCGGTTCGGGGGTGATCGACCTGCTCGGCGCCGACGACGTCTTCGTCTCGCTGATCGACTACGGCACCGAGGTGGCCGACCAGGGCCTGTTCGCGCGGCAGGGCCGGCCGGCGCTGCGGCCGTCGCAGTTCGCCACGAACCGGTTGGCCCGGTCCTACCCCGGAGTCAGCGCGGCCCAGCACTTCTTCTCCGAGGGTGGTCGGGCGTTCTGCCTGTTCGTCGTCCTCGGGGCGCACTCGCGGCGGATGGCGACCGTGCCTCGGGCGCAGGCGATGGTGCGGTCGGTGCGGGTCGCCAGCAGGACCGAGATGCTGCGGACAGGAGCCCTGCCGTGACCACCCTGCAGGAGGCGACGACCGCCAGCAGCCCCACGATGCGACTGGTCGAGCGGGTCTCGAACCGGCTGGGCCGGTTCAGCCGCCGCGGCTTCCTCGTGCGGACGGCGGTGGTCGGGTCGGCGATCGTCGTCGACCCACGCAACTACGTGCTCACCCCGATGACCGCCTCCGCCGCCGTGGGGTGCGGCCCGGCCGCGTCGTGCGCGGCGGGTTACACGGTGATGTGCTGCACGATCAACAAGGGCGTCAACGCCTGCCCGCCCGGCACGTTCGCGGCCGGCTGGTGGAAGGCTGCCGACTCGTCGTGGTGCTGCGGCGGCTACCGCTACATCACCGACTGCAACGCGAGCTGCTCGAAGTGCACGTCGGGCTGCTCGGACGACAACATCTGCAGCTCCGGCTGCTGGAGCTGCAGCTGCAAGTGCGGCTCCAAGTCCACCTGCGACCAGCGTCGGGTGTGCTGCAACGCCTTCCGCTACGGGCAGTGCAACACGCACGTGAAGTGCAGTGGCGGGGTGGCCTGCCGGGTGGTGAGCTGCGTGGCGCCGTACAAGTGGGCGAACTGCACCACGACCTCGCTCAGCGACAACGCGACGGCGGAGCACAACGCGCCGTGCCTGCAGGGGTGCAGCCCGATCTCGCGCAAGTACGACGCGCTCGGGTCGCTGGGTTCGCCCCTGGGCGCGTCCACCGGACCTGACCGCGCGGTCGGCGACGGCATCGGCAAGTACGTGAACTACCAGCACGGAGCGATCAGCTGGCGGCCCGAGAACGGGGCGCACGCGGTCTTCGGCTACGCCTACACCGTGTGGGTCGCCCAGGGCCGCGAGCGGGGGAGCCTGGGCTACCCGCGCGGCGACAAGGTGGTGACGTCCGGCAAGTGGGTCCAGTACTTCGACAAGGGCGGGATCGCCGACACCGCCAGCTCGGCGACCGCCCTGGTGCTCGGCGTCGCGTACGGCCGCTGGCGCCAGCTGGGCGGCTACTCCGGGGTGCTCGGCTACCCGATCACGAACCGCGTCGTCAGCAGCGACCGGTGGATCCAGTACTTCGAGCACGGCGTGATCGCGGACACGACCAGCTCGGTGACCGCCTACCTCAGCGGCACCTCCTACACGGTCTGGAAGGCGCTGGGCGGCGAGAAGAGCGCCCTGGGGTTCCCGGTCAAGGACCGCGTGGTCAGCAGCGACCGGTGGATCCAGTACTTCGAGCGCGGCGTGATCGCGGACACCACGAGCACGACCACGCAGTCCGTGACCGGCGCGGTCTTCACCCGCTGGAAGCAGGACGGCGCGGAGACGGGCCGGTGGGGATACCCCGTGGGACCGGCGACCGCGGTGGACGGCGGCGGGACGCAGCAAGCCTTCGAGGGGGGCGTGCTGACCGTCTGAGCACGGTCGCATTTGGGGTCTGAGCACGATCTGGCGTATTCTGCTGTGTCGGCTCACGAGCACCCTCGTCCTCGCCCCGTCCCGCGGCTGGTTCTGGCGGCATGAGGACGCTGTCACGCGTGCGCTGCAGCACCACCACCTGGGGGTTCGTCCGCGTGCGGGCGGCCCACGACACAACGGATTGCGGAGGACATGGCGAAGAAGGACGGTGTCATCGAGATCGAAGGCACGATCGTCGAGGCTCTGCCGAACGCGATGTTCCGCGTCGAGCTGAGCAACGGCCACAAGGTGCTGGCGCACATCTCAGGAAAGATGCGTCAGCACTACATCCGGATCCTCCCCGAGGACCGCGTGGTCGTCGAGCTCAGCCCGTACGACCTCACCCGTGGCCGGATCGTCTTCCGGTACCGCTGAGGTCCGCAGTCCCGCACCACCAGCACCACCAGCACGACAGTCCGACTGACCACCACGAGCAGACAGCAGGGCGATGAAGGTCAAGCCGAGCGTCAAGAAGATCTGCGACAAGTGCAAGGTGATCCGCCGCAACGGCCGGGTCATGGTGATCTGCGAGAACCTGCGCCACAAGCAGCGCCAGGGCTGAGCAGCACCGCAGCACAGCAGGGCTTCACGACACAACGAAACGACAGCCGCAGCACCCGACCCTGACGCGAGAGCGTCGGACGCCACCCCCGGCCACGGAGGCCGGGGACCCCACCTCGAACGGTGGGGACCGGTGCTGCTCCAGACCTCCGTGACGACAGACCAGGAGACACCGCCAGATGGCACGTCTGATCGGCGTCGACCTCCCGCGCGACAAGCGCGTCGAGATCGCGCTCACCTACATCTTCGGCGTTGGGCGCACCCGCGCCCAGCAGACGCTCGTGGCGACCGGGGTCAGCCCGGACGTGCGCGTGCGCGACCTGACCGACGAAGACCTCGTCAAGCTGCGTGACCACCTCGAGGCGAGCTTCAAGCTCGAGGGCGACCTGCGTCGCGAGGTTGCTGCCGACATCCGCCGCAAGGTCGAGATCGGTAGCTACGAGGGGCTGCGGCACCGCCGTGGCCTGCCGGTGCGCGGACAGCGCACCAAGACCAACGCGCGCACCCGCAAGGGGCCCAAGCGCACGGTGGCCGGCAAGAAGAAGGCCGGCCGCAAGTAGCCAGCCCCCGCCGTGTGCTGACGCGCACGGGTCCCGTACCTCGAACGTAGGAGTAACCAGCAGATGCCTCCCAAGGGCCGTACCGCTGCGGGCGCCAAGAAGGTGCGCCGCAAGGAGAAGAAGAACATCGCCCACGGGCACGCTCACATCAAGAGCACCTTCAACAACACGATCGTGTCGATCACCGACCCGACCGGAGCCGTCATCGCCTGGGCCTCGGCCGGCCAGGTGGGCTTCAAGGGCTCGCGCAAGTCCACCCCGTTCGCCGCGCAGATGGCCGCCGAAGCCGCTGCTCGTCGCGCGATGGAGCACGGCATGCGCAAGGTCGACGTGTTCGTGAAGGGCCCGGGTTCCGGTCGCGAGACCGCGATCCGCTCGTTGACCGCGACCGGCCTCGAGGTCGGCTCGATCCAGGACGTGACCCCGGTGCCGCACAACGGTGTCCGTCCTCCCAAGCGCCGCCGCGTCTGAGCTGCGCCACCTGACCCACTAGCGCCTTCACCAAGGAGAACCAGCCACATGGCGCGTTACACCGGCGCAGACTGCAAGCGCTGCCGTCGCGAGAAGACCAAGCTCTTCCTCAAGGGCTCCAAGTGCGATGGGCCGAAGTGCCCCATCGAGATCCGTCCGTACCCCCCGGGTATGCACGGTCGTGCCCGGACCAAGGAGTCCGAGTACCTGCTCCAGATGCGCGAGAAGCAGAAGGCTGCGCGCATGTACGGCGTCCTCGAGAAGCAGTTCCGCGGCTACTACGAGGAGGCGCACCGTTCCACCGGCAAGACCGGCGAGAACCTGCTGCGCATCCTCGAGACCCGGCTGGACAACGTCGTGTACCGGGCTGGCTTCGCCAAGTCCCGTGACATGGCGCGCCAGCTGGTCCGCCACGGCCACCTGCTCGTGAACGGCGTCAAGGTCGACATCCCGTCGTACCGGGTCCGCGAGAAGGACATCATCGAGGTCCGCCAGCGCTCGCACGAGATGACGCCGTTCGTCGTCGCTCGCGCCGAGGCCGGCGAGCGCACCGTGCCCGCGTGGCTCGAGGCGATTCCGACCCAGATGCGCATCCTCGTTCACTCGCTCCCGGCCCGGCAGGTCATCGACACGCCCGTCCAGGAGCAGCTGATCGTCGAGCTGTACTCGAAGAACTGAACCACTGACGGACGTCGGTCCGCGCGCACCTGCGGCGCGGACCGGCGTCCGGCACACCCGGCACGGCGGACAGAGTCCGTGCGGGGATTCGCGAGGTGTCATATGGCGGACACCCGTGGGAAGGAAGAACACCAGTGCTGATCGCACAGCGTCCCCAGCTCACCGAGGACAGCGTCGACGACGCCCGCTCGCGGTTCGTCATCGAGCCGCTGGAGCCCGGTTTCGGCTACACCCTCGGCAACTCCCTCCGTCGCACGCTGCTGTCGTCCATCCCGGGCGCGGCCGTGACGAGCATCCGCATCGACGGCGTGCTGCACGAGTTCTCCACGATCCCTGGGATCAAGGAGGACGTCACTGAGCTCATCCTCAACGTGAAGGCGCTGGTCGTCTCCAGCGAGCACGACGAGCCCGTCGTCATGTACCTGCGCAAGCAGGGCCCCGGCGCGGTCACCGCTGCTGACATCGCCCCGCCGGCCGGCGTCGAGATCCTCAACCCGGACCTGCACTTCGCCACGCTGAACGCGAAGGGCAAGCTCGAGATGGAGCTCACCGTCGAGCGTGGCCGCGGCTACGTCTCCGCCGCGCAGAACAAGTCCGGCGACGCCGAGATCGGCCGCATCCCGGTCGACTCGATCTACTCGCCGGTGCTCAAGGTGACCTACAAGGTCGAGGCCACCCGCGTCGAGCAGCGCACCGACTTCGACCGCCTCGTGGTCGACGTCGAGACCAAGTCCAGCATCTCCCCCCGCGACGCCATGGCCTCGGCCGGCAAGACGCTGGTCGAGCTGTTCGGCCTGGCCCGTGAGCTGAACGTCGAGGCCGAGGGCATCGACATGGGTCCGTCGCCGACGGACGCCGCGCTGGCTGCGGACCTCGCGCTGCCGATCGAGGAGCTCGACCTCACGGTCCGCTCCTACAACTGCCTCAAGCGCGAGGGCATCCACACCGTGGGTGAGCTCGTGGGTCGTAGCGAGGCGGACCTGCTCGACATCCGCAACTTCGGCGCCAAGTCGATCGACGAGGTCAAGGCCAAGCTCGTCGGCATGGGGCTGCAGCTCAAGGACAGCCCGCCCGGGTTCGACCCGGCCGCTGCTGTCGAGGCGTACGGCGCGGACGACGACGCGGCCTACGCCGAGGACGAGCAGTACTGAGCCGGACTGATCCGGACCTGACCCGAACCCCGTGACCGACCGGTAGGAGATCGACCACCATGCCCACGCCCACGAAGGGTCCGCGCCTCGGCGGCGGCCCGGCGCACGAGCGGCTCATCCTGGCCAACCTCGCCCAGGCGCTCTTCGAGCACGACCGCATCACGACCACCCAGGCCAAGGCGAAGCGGCTGCGTCCGCTCGCCGAGCGGCTGGTGACCTTCGCCAAGCGCGGTGACCTGCACGCCCGTCGCCGGGTGCTCGCGGTGATCAGCGACAAGAGCGTCGTGCACCGCCTGTTCACCGAGATCGCGCCCGACGTGGCCGACCGCCAGGGTGGCTACACCCGCATCACCAAGATCGCCCCGCGCAAGGGCGACAACGCGCCGATGGCCGTCATCGAGCTCGTCCGCGAGCCGCTGTCCGCCAAGCAGGCCACCGTGAAGGAGGCCGAGGGCGCGACGAAGCGGGCGGCCAAGAAGTCGGCGGCCAAGAAGTCCACGGCGAAGAAGGCGGCTCCGGCGGCAGAGGCCACCGAGGGTGCGGCCGAGGCGACCGAGGCGCCGTACGGCGAGGGCTCGCACGCCCCGCTGGCCGACGGCTCCGCGCCGGAAGGCTTCCCGATCAAGGGCAACGAGGACTCGAAGAAGTACCACACCGAAGAGTCCCCGTGGTTCGAGCAGACCGAGGCCGAGGTGTGGTTCGCCACCCAGGAGGCCGCCGAGGCCGCTGGCTTCGAGGCCCCGGGCTCCATGCCCGACGCCGAGGAGGCCGCTGAGGCCGAGACCGCTGAGGAGTCCGACAAGGACGCCTGAGCCCTCGCTGAGCTCGCACGAGAGCCCGTCACCCGACCTCGGGTGGCGGGCTCTCGCCGTCCCGCGCTGACCGCGCCCTGCGCCACCGAGGGTGGGTGGTGGCGGTCGGCGGATAGCCTTGCCGGCATGAGCGAGGCCGAGACCGTGCGCCTGCGGATCGACCTCGCGTACGACGGCACCAACTTCTCCGGGTGGGCGGCCCAGCCCGGGCGGCGCACGGTCGAGGACGAGCTGTCCCGGGCGCTCACCACCGTGCTGCGGGCGGACCAGCCGGTCCGGCTCACGGTGGCCGGTCGCACGGACGCCGGGGTGCACGCACGCGGCCAGGTCGCGCACGCGGACGTCGCCGTCGACGCGTGGGCCGCCCTGCCCGGCCGGTCCGACCGCACGCCCGAGGCGGCGTCTGTGACCCGGCTGGCCGGCGTCCTGCCGTCGGACGTCGTGGTGCGGGCGGTGCAGGTCGCCCCACCCGGCTTCGACGCGCGGTTCGCGGCGATGCGCCGGCGGTACCGCTACCGGATCTGCGACGGGCCGGCGCGGCTGGACCCGCTGCGCCGGGTCGACACGGTCGTGCTGAAGGAGCCGCTGGACGAGCAGGCCATGCACGACGCGTCCCAGCTGCTGCTCGGCCTGCAGGACTTCGCGGCGTTCTGCAAGCGGCGCGACGGCGCCACCACCGTCCGCACCCTGCTCGAGTACTCGTGGTGCCGCCAGGACGACGGGACGCTGGCCGCCCGGGTCGTCGCCGACGCGTTCTGCCACTCGATGGTGCGGTCCCTGGTCGGTGCCGTGGTGCCGGTCGGCCAGGGACGACGTCCGGTCGAGTGGCCCGCGCAGGTGCTGGCCGCCGGCGCCCGGGACGCGGCGGTCGCGGTGATGCCGCCCCACGGCCTGTCGCTGGAGGAGGTCGTCTACCCGCCGGACGACGAGCTCGCCGTCCGCGCGGAGCAGGCGCGCGCCGTCCGCACCCTCCCGTAACCCGCAGATGTCCCGCTATCCGGGCTCATTCGGCGCACATGACCCCGGATTTCCCGCTTTCTGGTTGACAGGGGGCCGGGGTGGTTGCATGGTTAGTTACGTGAGTAACCAACCAAGGAACCGGTGATGGTGTTCGAGGACCGGCCGCTGTTCGTGCAGATCACCGAGCAGATCGAGTCCGCGATCATCGACGGCAGCCTCGCCGAGGAGGACCAGGTCCCCTCGACGAACGAGCTCGCCGCCTTTCACCGCATCAACCCCGCCACGGCGCTCAAGGGCATCAACCGCCTGGTCGCCGACGGGGTCCTCTACAAGAGACGGGGTATCGGCATGTTCGTCAGCGCAGGGGCGCGCGACCTGCTGCGGCAGCGGCGGCGGGCGGACTTCGCGCGCCAGTACGTCGACCCGCTGGTCGCCGAGGCGCGCAGGCTCGGCCTGGGGCCGGACGAGATCAAGAGCCTGCTGGACGACGCGGTGGTGGGCTCATGAGCACCCAGCCGGTCGTACAGACCAGTGGCCTGACCCGCCGCTACCGCGAGGTCACAGCGGTCCAGGACGTCGACCTCGCCCTCGAGCCGGGACGCATCCACGGGCTGCTGGGTCGCAACGGCGCCGGGAAGACCACGCTCATGCAGCTGCTCACCGGCCAGGACCGGCCGACGTCGGGTCAGGTCCGGCTGTTCGGCGAGGACCCGTACGAGAACCCGGACGTCCTGGCCCGCACCTGCTTCGTGGCCGAGGGGCAGACCTACCCGGACGCGTACCGCGTCTGCCACGTGATTGCTGCGGCCCGGCTGCTGCACCCGCGCTGGGACGAGGCGTTCGCCCGCCACCTGCTCGCCGAGTACGACCTCCCGCTCGGACGCCGGGTCCGCAAGCTCTCCCGCGGGATGCGCTCGGCGCTGGGGGTGGTCGTCGGACTGGCCTCGCGGGCCGAGCTGACCCTGTTCGACGAGCCCTACCTCGGGCTGGACGCGGTGGCCCGCCAGCTCTTCTACGACCGGCTGCTGGGCGACTTCGCCGAGCACCCGCGCACCGTGGTGCTGTCCACCCACCTGATCGACGAGGTGGCCGACCTGCTCGAGCACGTCGTGCTGGTCGACCACGGCCAGGTGCTGGTCGACGCGGACGCCGACGAGCTGCGCGCCGGGGCGGTCGTCATCAGCGGGCCGTCCGCCGTGGTCGCCGAGGTCGTCAACGGACGCCGGGTGCTGCACTGCGAGCAGATGGCCGGTCTCGCCCGGGTCACGGTCCGCACCCGGGCCGCGGACGACGTCCGGACGCAGGCGCGCACAGCGGGCCTGACCGTCGAGCCGCTGTCCTTGCAGCAGCTCGTCATCCGCACGACCCAGGCCGGCGGCTGCGCCAAGCCCGCCGGCAGCGAGCTGACGCCGTCCGCCCACCACGAGCAGGAGGTCTCCCGATGAGCCACGCCGTCACCGCAGCCCGGCTGCACCTGGTCACCTGGCGCTCCGCCGTCATCTGGCCCTGGGCCGTGCTGGCCTCCTCGTTCGTCATCAACTGGGTGATCCAGGCGCTGCTCGACCCCGGCAGCCGGCAGCAGAGCGGCACCGGGGGGATCGCCTCGCTCTACTTCGTGGCGGCGTGGCTGGCCTACCAGGCAGTGAGCCAGGTCTTCCCGTTCGCGCTCGGCATGGGCGTCACCCGCAAGGCCTTCGCGGCCGGCACCGGCGCCCTGCTGGCCCTGCAGGCCGGGCTGTTCGCGGCCGCCCTGACGATCCTGCGGTACCTGGAGTCGGCCACCGGCGGCTTCGGGGTGGAGCTGAACTTCTTCCGCGTGCCGGGGCTGCGCCAGGACGACCCGGTGCTCCAGCTCCTGGTCTACGCGGCGCCGTTCCTGCTGCTCGGAACGCTGCTGATGGGAATGGCCGTCGTGCAGCACCGCTGGCGTCAGGGCGGGATGATCTGGCTGGCCATCGGGTCGGTCGTGGTGGTCGGCGGCCTGGTCGCCCTGATCACCTGGTTGGCGGCCTGGCACGACCTGTGGGACTGGTTCCAGGACACGTCCGCGCTGGTGACCCTGGTCCTGATCCCGGTGGCGCTCGCGGTCGCCCTGGCCGGCGCCGGGTACCGGCTGCTGCTGAACGCCACGCCGTAGCCGGGCCGACGCCCCTCCGCCCGGAAATGCAGGTGCCTAACCCCCGGCGGACAGAGGACACTGGACCCTCGTGGGACACGTCGACCTGAATGCCATCAGCTACCACCTGCCGGACGGCCGGCCGTTGCTGGACGACGTCTCGTTCCGGGTCGGGGACGGTGCCACGGTCGCGCTGGTCGGCCCCAACGGCACCGGCAAGACCACGTTGCTGCGGATCATCGCCGGCGACCTGGACGCGCACGGCGGGGCCGTCACCCGCAGCGGCGGCCTCGGCGTCATGCGCCAGTTCGTCGGCCAGGTGCGCGACACCTCGACGGTCCGCGACCTGCTGCTCACCGTGGCCCCCGTGCGGGTCCGGGAGGCCGCCGACGCGCTTGCCGACGCCGAGCTGCTGATGATGGAGTCGGACGACGAGCCGATCCAGATGCGGTACGCGCAGGCGCTCGCGGACTGGGCGGACGCCGGCGGGTACGACGCCGAGACGCTCTGGGACGTCTGCACGGTGGCCGCGATCGGCATCCCGTACGAGAAGGCCCAGTGGCGCGAGGTGCGCACGTTGTCCGGCGGCGAGCAGAAGCGGCTGGTGCTCGAGGCGCTGCTGCGTGGGCCGGAGGAGGTCCTGCTGCTCGACGAGCCGGACAACTACCTCGACGTCCCGGGCAAGCGCTGGCTGGAGGAGCGGCTGCGCGAGACCCCCAAGACCGTGCTGCTGGTGAGCCACGACCGCGAGCTGCTGGACCGCGCGGCCAGCCGGATCGCGACGCTCGAGCCCGGCGCGGCGGGCAGCACCGCGTGGGTGCACCCCGGCCGGTTCTCGACGTACCACGCAGCGCGGGCGGCCCGGTTCGCCAAGCTCGAGGAGCTGCGCCGCCGCTGGGACGAGGAGCACCAGAAGCTCAAGGACCTGGTGCAGATGTACAAGGTCAAGGCGGCCTACAACGACGGGCTGGCCAGCCGGTACCAGGCGGCCAAGACCCGGTTGGCGAAGTTCGAGGAGGCCGGCCCGCCGGAGGAGCTGCCGCAGCGGCAGAACGTCCGGATGCGGCTGCAGGGGGGCCGCACGGCCAAGCGCGCCGTGATCTGCGAGCAGCTCGAGCTGACCGGCCTGATGAAGCCGTTCGACCTGGAGGTCTGGTACGGCGAACGGGTCGCGGTGCTCGGGTCGAACGGCTCCGGCAAGTCGCACTTCCTGCGGCTGCTGGCCGCGGGTGGCAGCGACCCCGACGTCGAGCACCAGCCGGTGGACGACGTGGTCATCGCGCCGGTGGTGCACCAGGGTCGGGCCCGGCTCGGCGCGCGGGTGCGGCCGGGGTGGTTCGCGCAGACGCACGAGCACCCCCGGCTGGTCGGGCGCACCCTGCTGGAGATCCTGCACCGGGGCGACGAGCACCGGGACGGGCTGCCCCGCGAGCAGGCGGCCAAGACGCTGGACCGCTACGAGCTGGCCCGGGCCGGCGAGCAGGTCTTCGAGTCGCTGAGCGGCGGCCAGCAGGCCCGGTTCCAGATCCTGCTGCTCGAGCTGAGCGGCGCGACGCTGCTGCTGCTCGACGAGCCGACCGACAACCTCGACCTGCACTCGGCCGAGGCGCTCGAGGACGGACTGTCGGCGTTCGAGGGTACGGTCCTGGCCGTGACCCACGACCGGTGGTTCACGAGGGGTTTCGACCGGTTCCTGGTGTTCGGCTCGGACGGCGACGTGTACGAGTCGACGGACCCGGTCTGGGATGAGACGAGGGTGGTGAGGCAGCGATGACCGAGTCGTTCGCCGGTCTGTCCCGGGCGGCGTGGACCAAGGTGCTGCTGGTGGCAGTGATCGGCATCGGGGTGCTGCGGGTGGTGCTCTGCCACACCCAGCGCATGGCGTTCGTGCAGGCGTACGCGGACTACGCCGGCCTGGACACGAACACGTTCCTCGGGTTGGAGGTGGCCAAGCGCGAGGTGCCGGGGCACTTCGACTCGGCCAACTTCAGCTTGCTCTGCGCCGGCTTGCTGCTGCTCCCGCTGATCAAGCGGATCGGCACCGGGACGCCCTGGGCGCGCAACCTGGCGCTGATCCTGTCCGCGGCCGGCGGGCTGAACACCCTGGGCTCGCTCGCCGTGCCGTCGCCGTGGTGGTACTACGCGCTCACGGTGCTGATGGTGGCCCTGACCGGGATCGTCATCGTGCTGCTCTGGCGGACGCCGGTGATCGAGGACTACCAGGAGCGGCACGACGCCGAGGTACGGGCCCGCCGGCACGAGACCGGCTGATCGGGCCGGGTCGCCGGGTCGCCGGGTCTCCGTTCGGTCACGAGTGGGCGCGGGTTGGGTCACGGGCGCTGACTGGTGGACTCGTCCGCGCCTAAGGTCACCAAGGGACGACGGCCCGCACCAGGTGCCGAGCTCGGCACCGGTGCGCGGCCGACGGGCTGGAGGCGGTGTGTTCGACGTCCGGGACCTCGAGGTGCCCTCGGAGCGCGGAGACTGGGGATCCGCGCCCGATGGCGTGCGGGCTGCCTGCGCCCTCCTGGTGTCGCTGACGGCCCTGGCCGGGCTGCGCGCCTGGATGGTGCTGGGGGAGTGGCCGGAGTTCCTGCGCACCTACGGGCACGCGCACCACCTGGACATGCACTCGGACGCCGGGTGGACGGAGTCGGCGCTGCGGGCGCCGGCGCAGTGGAGCGCGCTGCTCGACCTGGGCCTCGTCCTGATCCTGGTGCTCCTCGTGCTGGGCGTGCTGCACCGGTCCAGCGAGTGCCGGATCTTCGGGGTCGTGGTCGCGGTGGCGGTCACCCTGGATGTCTTGGCGCCGCTGGCCTACCCGGTTCCCTGGTGGTACGTCGTGGCCAGCTCGATGCTGGGCCTGGCGTGCACCACGCTGGTGCTGCTGCTGACCCGTCCGCGCACGTCGATGCACCTGCGGCCCGAGCCGATGAGCCACCAGGAGCGCCAGCTCGAGCCCGGCCCGAAGCCGCCGCGGCCGAACGATCCGTCCTGGCCGCCCCTCTGACGCTGGCACTGAAAGATCTTGCAGAAAGTTTCGGCTAGATCTTCCATCGGGACGGCAAACCGGACTACTGTCACGCACCAAACGGACACCGCGGACACCGACGTCCGCCCCGGTTGGGAGCGCCCCCATGATCGCCGTGCACATCCACCCGTTCCGCCGTCGGCTGGCGCCCTGGTCCGCACTCACCGTGCTGGCACTGGTGGCTGCCCTGCTGGGGGCTCAGGCCGCGCCGTCCGCCCAGGCAGCGGAGCCCACGCCCATCCCGGCGAGTGTGACCCTGGTCGGCTCGCTGCAGAGCGAGCTCGGCTGCTCCGGCGACTGGGACCCGGCGTGCGCGAAGACCCACCTGCAGCGGGTCGGGGACTCCCCGGTGTTCACCGCGCGGTTCACCGTGCCGGCGGGCAGCTGGGAGCTCAAGGTCGCGCTCAACGACGCCTGGGACGAGAGCTACGGCCAGGACGGCGGCAGCGGCAACATCGCGATCACCCTGGCCGGCGCCGCTGAGCTCGAGGTCAGCTACGACCACACCAGCCACCGGGTCGGCATCACTCCGACCGACCTGCCCGGCCCGGTCACCGCAGCGGACCGGAAGCTGGCCCAGCCGAGCCTGCGCGCCCCGCTGACCCGCGAGCAGATGTACTTCGTGATGGCCGACCGGTTCGCCAACGGCAGCACCGCCAACGACGCGGGCGGGCTGACCGGTGGACGGCTCGAGACCGGGTTGGACCCGACCGCCAAGGGCTTCTACCACGGCGGCGACCTCCAGGGCCTGACCACGAAGCTCGACTACATCAAGGGCCTCGGGACGACGGCCATCTGGCTCACGCCGTCCTTCAAGAACCGTCCGGTGCAGGGCACCGGCAGCGACGCCAGCGCCGGCTACCACGGCTACTGGATCACCGACTTCACCCAGGTCGACCCGCACCTGGGCACCAACGCGGACCTGAAGAACCTGGTGAACGCGGCGCACCGCAAGGGGATGAAGGTCTTCTTCGACATCATCACGAACCACACCGCGGACGTCATCGACTACACGCAGAAGCAGTACTCGTACATCGACAAGGCGACCGCCCCGTACAAGGACGCGAGCGGAAAGGCGTTCGACGACAAGGACTTCGCGGGCACCAACAGCTTCCCGACGCTGGACGCCGCGACATCGTTCCCGTACACGCCGACCTTCCGCAGCGAGGCCGACAAGACGGTGAAGGTGCCGGCCTGGCTGAACGACCCGACGCTGTACCACAACCGCGGTGACTCGACCTTCGCCGGCGAGAGCGCGGAGTACGGCGACTTCGTCGGTCTGGACGACCTGTTCACCGAGCAGCCCGCGGTGCTCAAGGGCATGACGGACGTCTACAAGACGTGGGTCGACTTCGGTATCGACGGCTTCCGGATCGACACCGTCAAGCACGTCAACATGGAGTTCTGGCAGTCCTTCTCGCCGGCCATGCAGGCCGAGGCGAAGGCCCAGGGCAACGACGACTTCTTCATGTTCGGCGAGGTCTACGACGCCCGCCCGTCCTTCATGTCGCAGTACACGACGACCGGCAAGCTGCCGGCCACCCTGGACTTCGGCTTCCAGGCCGCGGCCAAGGACTTCGTGCTCGGCAAACCCACCACCGGCATGCGCGACCTGATCGCCGGGGACGACTACTACACCGACACCGACTCCAACGCCTACGAGCTGCCCACCTTCCTGGGCAACCACGACATGGGCCGGATCGGCTACTTCCTGAAGTCCGGCGGCATCACCGACTCCGCCGACCTCCTCCAGCGCGACACCCTGGCCCACCAGCTCATGTACCTGACGCGCGGCCAGCCCGTCGTCTACTACGGCGACGAGCAGGGCTTCACCGGTGCCGGCGCGGGCAACGACCAGTCCGCGCGGCAGGACATGTTCGCCAGCAAGGTGGACGAGTACAACACCGACCCGGTGGTCATCGGTGGCACGACCGGGTCGAAGGACCGCTACCTGACCGGATCGCCCATGTACCAGGCCATCGCGAAGGTGGCGGCCCTGCGCAAGAACAACCCGGCACTGGCCGACGGCACCCAGGTGCACCGGTACGCGTCGTCGTCCGCCGGGATCTACGCGTTCAGCCGGGTGGACCGCACGAGCAAGGTGGAGTACCTGGTGGCCGCCAACAACGCGACCACCGCCAAGACGGTGGACGTCGCGACCTTCGGCGACCGCGAGACGTTCAAGAACCTGCTGGGTGGCCAGAAATCGCTGCGCACCAACGCCGAGGGCCGGACGACGATCACCGTGCCGCCGCTGTCCGTGGCGGTCTGGAAGGGCAGCCGGCCGGTCGACCGCCGCCGGCACGCGCCGGCCGTCTACCCGTCGTCCCCGCAGCCGGGTGCCGTCGTCGGCGGCCGCGCCGAGATCGGCGTCTCGGTCCCCGAGAACGCGCTGGCCGAGGTGACCTTCGCCTACCGGCCGGTCGGCACCACCGCCTGGCAGCGGCTGGGCACCGACGACAACGCGCCCTACCGCGTCTTCCACGACACCAGCGGCCTCGCCAAGGGGACGATGGTCGAGTACCGCGCGGTGCTGAAGGACAGCAGCGGCAACTACTCCGCGACGTCCACCTACGGCATCGTCGGCGACCCGGCCCCGGCCGGCGGTGGCGGTGGCGGCGGCGTCGGCCCGGTCGTCCAGCCCGACAACGTGAGCGTGCCCGGCGACCACAACTCCGAGATGGGCTGCCCGGGTGACTGGCAGCCGGACTGCGACCAGGCCCAGCTGACCCTGGACCCCAAGGACCAGGTCTGGAAGGGCACGTACACGCTGCCCAGCGTCCCGCACGCCTACAAGGCCGCGCTGAACAAGAACTGGGACGTGAACTACGGCGCCGGTGGCGTGCTCAACGGGAGCAACATCAGCTACACCCCGCCGGCCGGGCCGGTCAGCTTCTACTACGACCAGTCGACCCACTACGTGACCTCGGACGCCGAGGGGCCGATCGTGACCGCGCCCGGGTCGTTCCAGTCCGAGCTCGGCTGCCCCGCGGACTGGAGCCCGGACTGCATGCGGCCCTGGCTGCAGGACCCGGACGGCGACGGCGTCTTCACCTGGCGCACCGACCAGATCCCGGCCGGCGACTACGAGGTGAAGGCCGCCCACGGCCTGAGCTGGGACGAGAGCTACGGCGCCGGCGGGGCGGCGGGCGGGGCCAACATCCCGTTCACGGTCCCCGGACCGGGGGTCATCACGACCTTCTCGTACACCCTGGCCACCCACGTGCTGACCGTCGGGACGTCGCGGGCTGGCGCGGCGCCGGACCTGAGCAAGGCGAAGGCGCACTGGGTCAGCCGTGACCTGGTCGCCTGGCCGGCGGACGACGTCCCGGCCGGGGCGACGCCCGAGCAGCTGCGCTGGCGGCTGCACTGGGCGACGGACGGCGGTCTGGCCGTCGACGACGAGGCGGTCACGGGCGGCGAGTCCGCGCCACTGACCTACGACCCTCGCGGCCTGCCGGCTTCGGTGACCGCGAAGTACCCTGCGCTGCAAGGGTTCCTGGCGCTGCGGGTGCCGCGCAAGACGGCCCGTCACGCCGAGCAGATCCTGCGCGGGCAGATGGCCGTGGCCGAGTACGACTCGCTCGGCCGGCTGGCCGACGCCACCGGGGTGCAGGTGCCCGGCGTGCTCGACGACCTGTACCGCGGGGCGCGCTCGGAGCGGCTCGGGCTGACCTGGCGGGGATCGACGTCCTCGCTCGCGCTGTGGGCACCGACCGCCCAGGACGTCGACGTCCTGCTCTGGCGACCGGGGCACGAGTCCGCTGCGCCGCAACGGGTTCAGCTGCGCCGTGATCGTGACGGCGTGTGGTCGGCGAACGGCTCGTCGTCCTGGAAGGGCGGTCAGTACCGGTACGACGTGACCGTCTACGCGCCGACCACCCGGGCCGTCGAGCACAACCAGGTGACCGACCCCTACTCGCTCGCGCTGACCACCAACTCGACGCGGTCGGTGCTGGCGGACCTGTCCGATCCGGCGCTGCGCCCGAACCAGTGGCGCAGTACCGCGTCGCCGCGGCTCGCCCAGGACGTCGACTCGACGATCTACGAGCTGCACGTGCGGGACTTCTCGGTCTCCGACACCTCGGTGCCCGCCGCGCACCGGGGCACCTACCTGGCCTTCGCGGACGACGGCGCCGGCACGAAGCACCTCAAGGCGCTGGCGAGGGCCGGGCTGAACACCGTGCACCTGCTTCCCACGTTCGACCTGACGTCGGTGCCGGAGAGCAAGGCCGACCAGAAGACGCCGGACTGCGACCTGCCGTCGCTGCCCCCGGACTCCGAGCAGCAGCAGGCGTGCGTCACCGCGGTGGCGGCCGACGACGCCTTCAACTGGGGCTACGACCCCTACCACTGGATGGCCCCCGAAGGCTCCTACGCCACGGACCCGACCGGCACGGCGCGGGTGCGCGAGTTCCGCACCATGGTGGGTGCGCTGCACGCCGACGGGCTGCGCGTCGTCCTGGACCAGGTCTTCAACCACACCTCGGCGTCCGGTCAGGCCGAGACGTCGGTCCTGGACCGGATCGTGCCGGGCTACTACCAGCGGTTGAACGCCAAGACGGGCGCCGTCGAGACCTCGACCTGCTGCCAGAACGTCGCCACCGAGCACGCCATGGCCGAGAAGCTGATGGTCGACTCGGTGGTCAGCTGGGCCCGGGAGTACAAGGTCGACGGGTTCCGGTTCGACCTCATGGGGCACGCCTCGAAGGCGAACATGCTGGCGGTCCGGCACGCGCTGGACGCGCTCACGGTGGGCCGCGACGGGGTCGACGGCAAGAGCGTCTACGTCTACGGCGAGGGCTGGAACTTCGGCGAGGTCGCGAACAACGCGCTGTTCTACCAGGCCACCCAGGGCCAGCTCGGCGGCACCGGGATCGGCACCTTCAGCGACCGGCTGCGCGACGCCGTGCGCGGTGGCGGGCCGTTCGACGACGACCCGCGGGTCCAGGGCCTGGGCTCCGGCCTGGCCGGCGACCCGAACGGCGCCGCGATCAACGGCGACGCGGCCCAGCAGGCGCAGACCTTGGCCCACGCCACCGACCTGGTGCAGCTCGGGATGGCGGGCAACCTGCGGGCGTACACGTTCCGCGACGCGGCCGGAGACGTCGTCCGCGGCGACCAGGTGGAGTACAACGGCCAGCCGGCCGGGTACGCCGACCAGCCCGACGAGGTGGTCAGCTACGTCGACGCGCACGACAACGAGACGCTCTGGGACACGCTGACCTACAAGCTGCCCCAGGCGACCGCCATGAGCGACCGGATCCGGATGAACACCCTGTCGCTGGCCACCACGGCCCTCGGGCAGTCGCCGTCCTTCTGGCACGCCGGGGCCGACCTGCTGCGCAGCAAGTCGCTCGACCGCAACAGCTTCGACTCCGGCGACTGGTTCAACCGGCTCGACTGGACCGGCGCGGACAACGGCTTCGGGCACGGACTGCCGCCCAAGGCCGACAACGAGGCCAAGTGGCCGTTCCAGAAGCCGCTGCTGGCCGACGCCGCGCTCAAGCCGACCGCGGCGCAGGTCGCCGGCGCCTCGGCCGCCGCGCAGGACCTGCTCCGCCTGCGCTCGTCGTCGCGGCTGTTCCGGCTCGGCTCGGCCGCGCTGATCGGGCAGAAGGTGAGCTTCCCGGCCAGCGGGACGTCGTCCGCGCACCCCGGGGTGATCGTGCTCCGGGTGGACGACACCGTCGGGCCGGACGTCGACCCCGCGCTGCGCGGGCTGGTGGTCGTGGTCAACGCGACGCCGGAGGCCGTGACCCAGCAGGTGCCTGGCCTGGCCGGGCACGCGCTGCGGCTGTCACCGGTCCAGGCCGGGGGCTCCGACCCGGTGGTGAAGGGCACGACCTGGGCGGCGACGTCCGGCACGGCCACGGTCCCGGCGCGCACGGTGGCGGTGCTCGTCGAGCGCTGACCCCCAACCCTGGTGATCATGCACGTTCGCCCCGCCACCCCCGGCGGGCGCGGGGCGAACGTGCATGATCACGGGGGGAGGGGCGCGTTTTGACCCTCACCGGGCAGGCCGGGTACCCTGGGACGTCGTCGTGCGTGTCCGGTGTGCCCCTGAACAGGGGCGGCGCCGCGAGCGCGACACCAATGCCAGCGGGCGCCACCACTCGGCGCCTGACCATCTGTGACGAGAACGAAGGCTACGACCGTGCGTACCTACACCCCGAAGCCCGGCGAGGTCGACCGCCAGTGGCACGTCATCGACGCCACTGACATCGTGCTCGGCCGGCTCGCCAGCCAGGTCGCCGTGCTCCTGCGGGGCAAGCACAAGCCCACCTTCGCGCCGCACGTGGACACCGGCGACTTCGTCGTCATCATCAACGCCGAGAAGGTCGCGCTGACCGGCGCCAAGCTCGAGCAGAAGAAGGCGTACCGCCACTCCGGCTACCCGGGTGGTCTGCGCTCGCGCACGTACGTCGAGATGCTCGAGAAGTTCCCCACCAAGGCGGTCGAGAAGGCCGTCAAGGGCATGCTGCCGAAGAACTCTCTGGCCGCCGCCCAGCTCGGCAAGCTGAAGGTCTACGCCGGCCCGGAGCACCCGCACCGCGCGCAGAACCCCCAGCCGTTCGAGATCACCCAGGTCGCGCAGTAAGCCACGGCCGAGTCACCAGCAGCACCTATCAGGAGTTCGAGGAGAACCGTGGCTGAGTCCACCACCGAGGTCGAGCTCGACGCAGAGGACGCGCCGAGCAGCTACACCAGCGAGTCCACCGAGGCGCCCGCGCGTCGTGTCGTGGTCACGTCCCCTGCCGCGGCCACCGGCCGCCGCAAGGAGGCTGTCGCCCGCATCCGGATCGTTCCGGGCACCGGTCGCTGGACCATCAACGGCCGCGAGCTGGCCAACTACTTCCCCAACAAGGTCCACCAGCAGATCGTCAACGAGCCCTTCAAGGTGCTCGAGCTGGACGGCTCCTACGACGTCATCGCCCGCGTGCACGGCGGCGGCCCCAGCGGTCAGGCCGGCGCGGTGCGTCTCGGCATCGCCCGCTCGCTGAACGCCGTCGACGAAGAGGCGAACCGCCCGGCGCTGAAGAAGGCCGGCTTCCTGACCCGCGACCCGCGCGCCATCGAGCGCAAGAAGGCCGGTCTCAAGAAGGCCCGCAAGGCTCCGCAGTACAGCAAGCGCTGATCTTGCGCCCGCTGCCGGCTCAGACCGCGCAGCGTGCTCGACGACGGCCTCGGGGGTACCGTTCCCCGGGGCCGTCGTCGTTGGTCCTGGCGTCTGACGAGAGGTCCCCCCTGTGGCTCGACTGTTCGGTACCGACGGCGTTCGTGGGCTCGCCAACCGCGATGTGACGGCTGAGCTGGCGCTCGACCTGTCGGTCGCCGCCGCGCACGTCCTGGCTGATGCCGGGGCCTTCGCCGGCCACCGCCCGTTCGCCGTGGTCGGCCGCGACCCGCGGGCGTCCGGCGAGTTCCTGTCCGCGGCCGTGGTCGCCGGCCTGGCCAGCGCCGGGATCGACGTCCTGGACGTCGGGGTGCTGCCCACCCCGGCCGTCGCCTACCTGACGGCTGCCCGCAAGGCCGACCTGGGCGTCATGCTGTCCGCCTCGCACAACGCGATGCCCGACAACGGCATCAAGTTCTTCGCGCGCGGCGGCCACAAGCTCGACGACGTCATCGAGGACGCGATCGAGCAGCGCCGCGGCGAGCCGTGGGAGCGTCCGACCGGCGCCGCCGTGGGCCGGGTGCGCCGCGACGACGTCGCCGCGCGCGAGTACGTCGCCCACCTGCTGTCCGTCCTGCCGCACCGGCTGGACGGCGTGCACGTCGTGGTCGACTGCGCGCACGGCGCCGCGAGCGAGGTCGCGCCGCGCCTGCTGCGCGACGCCGGCGCCCAGGTGGACGTGATCGGTGGCGAGCCCGACGGGCTGAACATCAACGACGGGTACGGGTCGACGCACCTGGGGAACCTGCAGGCCGCGGTCGTGGCGCTGGGCGCCGATCTCGGGGTCGCGCTGGACGGCGACGCCGACCGCTGCCTGGCGGTGGACGCGGCCGGTCACCTCGTGGACGGTGACCAGATCATGGCCGTGCTCGCCCTGGCCCTGCGCGAGCGTGGGCAGCTGCGGGCAGACACGCTCGTCGCGACCGTGATGAGCAACCTCGGCCTGCTGCTGGCGATGGAGCGCGAGGGCATCACCGTCGAGCAGACCGCCGTGGGCGACCGCTACGTTCTCGAGCGGATGCGCAGTGGCGACTTCTCGCTCGGCGGCGAGCAGTCCGGCCACGTCATCCTCACCGAGCACGGGACCACCGGGGACGGCCTGCTCACGGCCATGTTGCTGGCCTCCCGGGTGGCGGAGTCGGGGCGTTCGTTGGCCGATCTGGCGGGCGTCATGGAGCGGCTCCCGCAGGTGATGATCAACGTCGCAGACGTCGACAAGGCGCGGGCGACGGACCACGTCGACGTCCTCGCCGCGGTCGCGGCGGCCGAGTCCGAGCTGGCCGGCCGGGGTCGGGTCCTGCTGCGTCCGTCCGGCACCGAGCCGCTGGTGCGGGTGATGGTCGAGGCGCCGGAGGCCGAGCAGGCCCAGGACGTCGCCGACCGGCTGGCCGTGGTGGTCCGGGAGCACCTGGCCCTCTAGGAGCCACCGCCCGGTCTGGTCAGCCTGCCTCGCGCGTTGAACCGCACCAGCCGACCCCAGCGCCGCCACACCCACCGCTGCAGCACCAGCACGATCGTGCCGGCGGCGATCATCCCGACCAGGTTGATCAGCAGCTGCTCGGCCGATCCGCGCAGCTCGGACGGGTCGGCCAGGGCCAGCGCCAGGGCCAGGTTCCCGGCTGCCGGCACCGTGGTGACCGAGATGAAGACCCCGACCAGGACCGCGGTGCGGCCGGCGGTCAGGGACAGCGTGCCGGCGATCCCGGCCAGGACGGCGACGACGATCGACCAGTGGTCGGGGCGCCAGATGAAGCCCGTCTGCGGGCGCGGCGCGGACAGCGTGTCGCCGTCGATCCAGCCCAGCGCGGCCCAGACCAGCGCGAACGCCGCCGTGACCAGGATGGCGAAGGTGAACCCGAAGAGCAGGAGCCGGGCGCCGCCGCCGATGAGGTGCCGGTGGAGCATGGCGAGCCCGAGCGCGACACCCGAGACGGCGCCGTACTCCGGACCGACCACCATGGCGCCCACCACGAGGATGGACGAATCCTCGATGACGGCGATGGACGCGATCATGGTGGCGAGGGTGAGGAAGGCGTAGAAGGTCCACGACGGGCGCACCTGCTCGAACGCGGTGTCCGTGACGATGTCCCAGACCACGCCGTCGTCCGGATTGCCGGGGGCGGCCCGCTCGGCCCGCCGGGCGGCCCGCGAGGGCGAGGCGACGATGTCCTGGATCGCCACGGTGCCGCCGTCGTCCAGGCCGAGCTCGCGCAGCCGGGCGATGATGTCGCTGGCGCCCTCGCGGGCCACGTCGCAGCTGACGGCGTCCCCCGGCGGGTCGAGGGCGGCGTCCGCGATGACGACCAGGTTCACGACGCGGGGGTCGTCGAGCAGGAACCGCTCGACGGGCTCGCGGACGGCGGACGGGACGACGAGCCGGAGCTGCAGCACGGGCCCATCCTGCCGCACCGGCGCGAGACGGATATTCGGGTGCGACCCGGTCGCGGCGGCTGGCAGGGTCGGGGCCATGAGTGACGTGCGCATCGTCGAGCTCGACCCCCTGGCCGAGGACGCCGTCTCGGTGGCGCTCCTGGAGGGCTGGGTCGCCGTCGGCATGGCCAGTGCGCGGGCGGAGTTCGGCGACCGGCACACCGTCTACTCGATCGACGAGGTCCGCGAGATGCAACGCGAGGTGACCACCCGTCGCATCCACCGGCTCGCCGCGGTGGCGCCGACCGATGGCGGGGTCGGGCTGGGCGCTGGTGGCCAGGTGGTCGGCGAGGCGGCCATCCACCTCCCCCTGCTGGACAACACGCACTTCGCGGCGCTGTTCCTCAGCGTGCACCCGCGGTGGCGGCGGCAGGGGATCGGCCGCGCGCTGCTCACCGAGCTGGAGCGCCGGGCCGTCGAGGCCGGACGCCGGACGCTCTGCCTGGAGTCCGACCTCGCCCCGAACCCGGATGCTGCGGCGTACTCGTTCGCGCCCCGGCACGGGTACGCCCCGGCCCTGGTCACCACCCGCTACGACCTCGACCTGCCGGACGGCGACCTCGACCCCCTGCTGGCCGGCCTCGAGGCCGAGGGGGCGCGGCACGCCACCGAGTACGACCTGCTGACCTGGTGGGACGACGTCCCGGACGCGTGGGTCGACCAACGCGCCCACCTGTCCGAGCGGATGGCCACCGACGCGCCGATGGGTGAGGTCGACGTGGAGGAGGAGGTCTGGGACGCCGAGCGGGTTCGGGAGACGTTCCGGGTCGCCCGGGCGATGGGCCGGCACGTCGTCGAGACGGTGGCGGTGCACCGCGCCAGCGGCCAGGCGGTCGCGTTCACCGCGATGGCCGTGGCCGAGCACACCCCGGACGTCGCCTACCAGTGGGACACGCTGGTGCTGTCCGAGCACCGGGGCCATCGGCTCGGCCAGCTGGTCAAGGCCGCGAACCTGCGTGCGCTGCGGGACCGCATGCCCGCCGTCGCGCGGGTGGTGACCTGGAACGCCGACGTCAACGCGCCGATGCTGCGGGTCAACCGCGAGCTGGGCTTCGCGCCGATCGGCGTCAACACCGAGTGGCAGAAGACGCTCACCTGACTCAGGGCTTGCGCAGCCGGATCCGGGTCACGGCGTGGTCCGGACCCTTCGTCAGCACCAGGGTGGCCCGACCGCGGGTGGGTCGGATGTTCTCGACCAGGTTGCGCTCGTTGATCCGCGCCCAGATGTCGCGGGCGGTCGCCACGGCCTCGTCGTCGCTGAGCGCGGCGTACCGGTGGAAGTACGACGACGGGTCCGCGAACGCGGTCGCCCGCAGCCGCAGGAACCGCTGGACGTACCACTCGCGCACGTCCTCGGTCTTGGCGTCCACGTAGACGGAGAAGTCGAAGAAGTCGCTCACCGCCAGCCCGGAACGCCCCTGGGCGTCCAGCCGGGGCGGCTGCAGCACGTTCAGCCCCTCGACGATCAGCACGTCCGGCCGGTGCACGACCACCTGCTCGCCGGGCACGATGTCGTACGTCAGGTGCGAGTACACCGGGGCGGCGACCTCGGCCCGGCCGGACTTCACGCCGGCCACGAACCGCAGCAGCGCTCGCCGGTCGTAGGACTCCGGGAACCCCTTGCGCTGCAACAACCCCCGCCGCTCGAGCTCCGCGTTCGGCAGCAGGAAGCCATCCGTGGTGACCAGCTCGACGGACGGGGTGTCCGGCCAGGCCGCGAGCAGGTCGCGCAGGATGCGGGCGGTGGTCGACTTGCCCACCGCCACGGAGCCGGCGACGCCGATCACGAAGGGCACCCGGTCGTGCCGCTCGCCCAGGAAGTCGCGGGTCACCCCGTGCAGCTGAGCCGCGGCCCCGACGTACAGGTTGAGCAGGCGGGACAACGGCAGGTAGACCTCCTCGACCTCCGCCAGGTCGACGCGGTCGCCCAGACCCTGCAGCCGCTCGAGCTCGGGCGCGCTGAGGGTCAGCGGGGTCTGGGCGCGGAGCTCGGCCCACGCCGCACGGTCGAGCTCGACGTACGGGGTGGGCAGGCTGGCGCCGTTGCCGGTGGCCACGGCGGGCAAGGCTACCCTTGCGGGCATGTGTGGAATCGTCGGGTACACCGGCCCCCTAGACGGAACCGATGCGCTGGACGTCGTCCTCGAAGGTCTGCGTCGGATGGAGTACCGCGGGTACGACTCCGCAGGCATCGTCATCGAGGCCGGCGGCACGCTGAGCGTCGACAAGCGCGCCGGCAAGCTCGCCAACCTCGAGAAGGCCCTCACCGACGAGCCGCTGCCGTCCGGGGTGACCGGCATCGGGCACACCCGCTGGGCCACCCACGGGGGACCCACCGACGCCAACGCGCACCCGCACCTGAGCGCCGATGGTCGCCTCGCGCTCGTGCACAACGGGATCATCGAGAACTTCGCCACGCTCAAGGCCGAGCTCGCCTCGGACGGCGTGGAGTTCACGTCCGAGACGGACACGGAGGTCGCGGCGCACCTGGTCGGTCGCGCGTTCACCGAGCTCGGCGACCTGACCGAGGCCATGCGGACGGTCTGCAACCGCCTCCAGGGCGCCTTCACGCTGCTCGCCGTCCACGCTGACGCGCCCGGCATGGTGGTCGGCGCCCGCCGCAACTCCCCGCTGGTGGTCGGTCGCGGGGACGGCGCGAACTTCCTCGGGTCCGACGTCGCGGCGTTCATCGAGTACACCCGCGAGGCGATCGAGCTCGGCCAGGACCAGGTCGTCACGATCACTGCGGACTCCGTCGACGTGATCGGCTTCGACGGGGCACCGGCGCAGACCACCGAGTACCACGTGGACTGGGACGCCTCGGCCGCCGAGAAGGGTGGCTACCCGAACTTCATGATGAAGGAGATCGAGGAGCAGCCCCGCGCCGTCGCCGACACCCTGCTCGGACGCACGGACGCCAACGGCCACCTCGTGCTGGACGAGCTGCGGATCGACGAGGCCGTGCTGCGCTCGGTCGACAAGATCGTGGTCATCGCCTGCGGCACCGCCTCGTACGCCGGGCAGGTCGCCAAGTACGCCATCGAGCACTGGTGCCGGGTGCCGACCGAGGTCGAGCTGGCCAGCGAGTTCCGCTACCGCGACCCGGTCGTCAACGAGAAGACGCTGGTCGTCGCGATCTCGCAGTCCGGCGAGACGATGGACACGTTGATGGCCGTCCGGCACGCCCGGGAGCAGGGCGCCAAGGTGGTGGCGATCTGCAACACCCACGGCTCGACCATCCCGCGCGAGTCCGACGCGGTGATCTACACGCACGCCGGGCCCGAGATCGCCGTCGCGTCCACGAAGGCGTTCCTGGCGCAGATCACTGCCTGCTACCTGCTCGGCCTCTACCTGGCCCAGCTGCGCGGCAACAAGTACGAGGACGAGGTGCGCGAGCTGCTCCGCCTGCTCGCCGAGGTGCCGGACCAGATCCAGCAGGTGCTCGACGGCATCGAGCCGGTCCGGGCCCTCGGCCGCGAGATGGCCAGCGCCAAGGTCGTGCTGTTCCTGGGCCGCCACGTCGGCTTCCCGGTGGCGCTCGAGGGTGCGCTGAAGCTCAAGGAGCTCGCCTACATCCACGCCGAGGGCTTCGCGGCGGGGGAGCTGAAGCACGGACCGATCGCGCTGATCGAGGAGGGCCTGCCGGTCTTCGTCGTCGTCCCCTCGCCCCGCGGGCGCGACTCGGTGCACGGCAAGGTGGTGTCCAACATCCAGGAGATCCGGGCCCGCGGCGCGCGCACCATCGTGATCGCCGAGGAGGGGGACGACGACGTCGTCCCCTACGCGGACACGATCATCCGGGTGCCGCGTACTCCGACCCTGCTCGCCCCGCTGGTGACGACCGTGCCGCTGCAGGTCTTCGCCTGCGAGCTGGCCATGGCCAAGGGCCTGGACGTCGACCAGCCGCGCAACCTGGCCAAGTCCGTCACGGTCGAGTAGCGGCCCGCCGTGATCGTCGGGGTCGGCATCGACGTCGTGGACGTCGCCAGGTTCGGCGCGACCATCGAGCGCACACCGAAGCTGGTGGACCGGCTGTTCACCGAGTCCGAGCGACGGCTGCCGCTCGCCTCGCTGGCCGCCCGGTTCGCCGCCAAGGAGGCGCTCGCCAAGGCCCTCGGGGCCCCAGCCGGCCTGCACTGGCTGGACGCCACGGTCCGCTCGCACCCGACCGGACGCCCGGAGCTGCAGGTCAGCGGCACCGTGGCGGCCCGCGCCGACGAGCTGGGCGTCGTCCACCTGCACCTGTCGCTGTCCCACGACGCGGGGATCGCCAGCGCGGTCGTGGTGGCAGAGTCGGCCTGAGCCCCCCAGGATGGGGCCGTGAGATCCGCCGTCAGCGTCGAGGCCGTCCGCCGCGCCGAAAGGGCGGCGATGTCCCTGCTCCCCGAGGGGACGCTGATGCAGCGCGCCGCCGCCGGGCTGGCCGCGGTCGTCGTCGGCGAGCTCTCCGCGGCCCGCGGCGGGGTGTACGGCGCCCGCGTGGTGCTGCTCGTCGGGGCCGGTGCCAACGGGGGTGACGCGTTGTGGGCGGGCGCCCGGCTCCGCGGCCGCGGGGCGCGGGTGGACGCCGTGCTGGTGGCCGGCGCCGTGCACGAGGAGGGGCTGGCCGGGTTCCGGGCCGCCGGTGGTCGGGTGCACCGGGTGGCCGACGTGCCCGACGGCGGGCTCGAGGCAGGGTTCGGGGACCTGCTCGGGCGGGCCGACGTGGTCGTCGACGGGATCCTCGGCATCGGTGGCCGTCCGGGCCTGGACGACGCCACCGCGGCCCTGCTGGACCTGGCCGCACCGGACGCCTGCGTCGTCGCCGTCGACCTGCCCAGCGGGGTCGACCCGGATACCGGTGCGGTCGGGTCGGGTGCCGTCCGCGCCGACGTCACCGTCACGTTCGGCGTGCTCAAGGCCGCCCTGCTGCTACCGCCCGCCGGGCAGCACGCCGGCCGGGTCGAGCTGGTCGACATCGGGTTGGACCCGGCGGACCTGACCGCGACCGAGGTCGCCAGCCTGGACGTCGCCGACCTGGCCGCCGCCTGGCCGTGGCCGCACGCGGGCGACGACAAGTACCGGCGCGGCGTGCTCGGCGTGGTGGCCGGCGGCCGCGGCTACACCGGCGCCGCGGTGCTGTGCACCGGCGCGGCCGTGCGCAGCGGCGCCGGGATGGTCCGCTACGTCGGCCCGGACGAGCCCACCGCGCTGGTCCGCGCCCGCTGGCCCGAGGTGGTGCCCGGCGACGGACGGGTGCAGGCCTGGGTGCTCGGTCCGGGCCTCGACCCCGACGCCGGCGACGGTCAGGCCGACCGGGTGCGCGACGCCCTGGGCACGGACCTGCCGTGCCTGGTCGACGCCGGTGCGCTCGACCTGCTCCCGCCGCGCCGGGACGCGCCCACCCTGCTCACCCCGCACGCCGGCGAGCTGGCCCGACTCCTGACCCGGCTCGGCGAGCCCACCGAGCGGGCCGACGTCGAGGCCCGCCCGCTCGAGCACGCCCGCGCTGCCGCGCGGCTGACCGGCGCCACCGTGCTGCTGAAGGGTGCGACGACGGTCGTCGTCCCACCCGGCGGCAGCCCAGCAGGGGGCGGCCCCGTGCTCACCCAGCGCGACGGGCCTGCCTGGCTGGCCACCGCGGGCTCCGGGGACGTGCTCGCCGGCGTGGCCGGGACGCTGCTGGCCGCCGGGCTGGACCCGTTGCTGGCCGGTGCCGTGGCAGCGGCCGTGCACGGCCGGGCGGGGGCCCTGGCCAGCGCCGGCGGCCCGCTGGACGCCGGACGGCTGCTCGACGCGGTGCCGGGCGCCGTGGCCGCCCTGAGAGACTGGCCGACGTGAGTGACGCGAACCGCCCGGTCCTGCCGGCCGAGGCCGAGATCGACCTGGCTGCCATCCGGGGCAACGTCGCGTCGCTGCGGGCGCTGGCGCCGTCCGCCGAGGTGATGGCCGTGGTCAAGGCGGACGCCTACGGGCACGGCCTCGTGCCGTCCGCCCAGGCGGCTCGGGCGGGCGGCGCGACCTGGCTCGGGGTCGCCCAGCTCGCCGAGGGGCTGAGACTGCGTGCGTCCGGCGACACCGGCCGCCTGCTGTCCTGGCTGCACGTGCCCGGTGACGACTTCACCGCCGCGGTGGCCGCCGACATCGACCTGAGCGCGAACGCGCCCTGGGCCCTCGACGAGATCGCTGCAGCCGCCCGCAGCACCGGTCGGACCGCCCGGGTGCACCTGAAGATCGACACCGGCCTGTCCCGCGGCGGCGCCACCGCCGACGAGTGGACCGAGCTGGTGGACCACGCACTGCGGCTGCAGGCCGAGGGCGTGCTCGACCTGGTGGGGATCTGGTCCCACCTGGCCTGGGCGGACGACCCCCGGCACCCCACGACCGACCGGCAGGCCGCTGCGTTCGAGGCGGCGCTCGCCGTCGCGCACGACCGCGGCGCCCGCCCGCAGGTGCGGCACCTGGCGAACTCGGCGGCGGCGCTGACCCGCCCCGACCTGCACTACGACCTGGTCCGACCCGGGCTCGCCGTGTACGGGCTCTCACCGGTGCCCGACGTGGGCCCGCCCGCCGACTTCGGCCTGCGGCCGGCGATGACCCTGCGAGCCCGGTTGTCACTGGTCAAGCGGGTCCCGGCCGGCTCTGGCGTCGCCTACGGCCACACCTACGTCACGGAGCGGGACACCACCCTCGCCCTGGTGCCGCTCGGCTACGGCGACGGCATCCCACGGGCCGCCGGGAACGTCGGACCGCTGCAGGTCGCCGGACGTCGGCACGTCATCGCCGGCCGGGTCAGCATGGACCAGGTCGTCGTCGACCTCGATGACCGTCCGGACGTCGCGGAGCTGGCCGCCGGGGACCCGGTCGTCGTCTTCGGGGCGGGCTGCGACGGGGAGCCGACCGCCCAGGACTGGGCCGAGGCGATCGACACCATCTGCTACGAGATCGTCACCAGGATCGGCTCGCGAGTGCCGCGGACCTACGTCGGCGGTGCGGTGTGAGGTCGCCGTCGAAGGCCGTCCTCGGGATCGGCGCCGGGCTGGCCGCGGCCGGTGTCGGCGCTGCCCTCGGCCTCGCCGCCGAGCGCTGGACCGCCGGGCGGGTGGCCGGCACCGGCGAGGGCGAGGCGTACGGCTCGCTGCGCGGCAGTCCCACCCGGGTCACTGCGGACGACGGCACCCAGCTGCACGTGGAGGTCGACGAGCTCGACGTGGACGGCGCCCTGCCATCGGGCGATGCCGGGTCGGACGCTCCGGCGTCCGAGGTGACCGTGGTGTTCAGCCACGGCTTCTGCCTCAACCAGGACATCTGGCACTTCCAGCGGCAGTGGCTGCGCGGCCGCTACCGGATGGTGTTCTGGGACCAGCGCGGCCACGGACGTTCCGGGACCGGACCGAGCGGGCACTACACCGTCGACCAGTGCGGCGCGGACCTGCGCGCCGTCATCGACGCCGTGGCGCCGACCGGCCCGCTGGTGCTCGTCGGCCACTCCATGGGCGGCATGACGGTGATGGCGCTGGCTGGCGAGCAGCCGGACCTGATCCGCGAGCGGATCGTCGGGGTGGCCCTGGTCGCCACCAGCTCCGGCGGCCTGGCCGACGTCAGCTGGGGGCTGACCGGCTCGGTGAGCAAGGTCGCGCACAAGGTGGCTCCCGTCGCCCTGGTCGGACTCACCCGGACGCCCAGGCTGGTCGACCGCACCCGGCGCATCGGCAGCGACCTCGAGCAGTTCGTCGTCAAGCGCTACTCCTACGCCTCGCCCGTGCCGCCCGAGCTGGTCCGGTTCACCGCAGCCATGATCGCGGCGACCCCGATCGACGTGGTGTCCGGCTTCCTGCCCGGCTTCGACCTGCACGACAAGGCCGAGGCGCTCGCGGCCCTCGACGGCATCGAGGCGCTCGTGCTGTCCGGCGAGGAGGACCTGCTGACGCCCGTCGAGCACAGCGACGCCATCGTCCGCCGGCTGCCTGGCGCCGAGCACGTGCTGGTCCCGGACGCCGGGCACATGGTCATGCTCGAGCACCCGGACGTCGTCAACCTGCACCTCGGCGACCTGCTCGAGCGCGCCGACCGGGCCGTCGGGCGCGGACGCCGCGGACGTCGGTTGCGCCGTCCCCGCCGGGCCTGACCCGCACCCCCACCCCCCGGCACCCACCCCCCCGGCACCCACCCTCCGCACCATTCGCGCTTGACGTGGTTTTCGGGGCCGCATGGCCATGGGTAGCGCGAATGGTGCGGGGTCGGGGTGGGTCCTGGGGTGGGCCCGGAGTGGGTCCAGGGGTGGGCCCGACTGAGGTCTCGGGTTGAACCCGCAGGCCCACTGCCGGAACGGCTCGCGGGTGTTGGCTCGGTCTCACCGTCGGTGAGGAGCCCACCATGTTCGCCCAGCCCAGCACGTCCAAGCTGATCTCCCTGGTCGCCGCGATCGCCGTCGGGGTCCTGGTCGGGCTGGTGGCCCTGCTGCTCGGCGGATGCGGGGCCCGGACGTCGGACGCCGGCAGCCCAGGCACCCCAGGCAGCACCGCCCGGTCCGCGAACGCCCTGCTGGTCGGCGCCGACGACCTGCCGGCCGGGTTCGCCGCCAGCGCCGGGCAGGCATCGACCTACCGCCAACAGGTCTGCGGGGTCGACCTCGAGCCGACCAAGCCGGTGCAGACCGCCAGCGCCCGGTTCTCCCAGGGCCCCCTCGGCCCGTTCGTCGAGCAGCGGGTCCGGGTGTACGACGACGACTCCGCGACCGACGTCCTGGCCGACCTGCGTGAGGCGCTCAAGACCTGCGGCAGCTACGACCTGCCGGCCTCGGGCAGCTCCGCGGCGGTCCGGGTCGCCGTGCAGCCGCTCGACGTGCCGCAGCTCGGTGACGAGTCCGTCGCCTGGCGGCAGGCCCCGGACACCCAGCTTCCGATCACCACCGACGTGGTGCTCATCCGCAGCGGCCGCACCGTCGCGCTGGTCACGTCCTACGCGCTGAAGCAGGCGCCGGACGCCGCGACCGCCACGCAGGCCGCCACCGCCGCCGCCGACCTGCTGCACGGCTGACCCGTGATGAGGGGCACCCGGGGGTGGGCCACCCGGCGCAGGCTCGGTGACGCCGGGGCCAGCACCATCGAGTACGCCGGGCTCGTCGTCGCGATCTGCCTGGTCGTCGCCGGGCTCGGGTTCACCCCGATCGCGGCGCGGGCGGCGGCGGCGACGTCCAACGCCTTCTGCCAGGTGTTCAGCCAGGTGGACTGCGCCACGGGCACCGCGGATCCCTCCAGGACCCCCTACGAGCAGGCCACCTCCGGGCACTACGTGGCGATGGGCGACAGCTTCTCGTCCGGCGAGGGGGCCGGTGACTACGACGAGCCGACCGACCGCGACGACCGCGACTTCGCCGACTGGATGGACAGCCACCTCTGGTGGCCCGGTGACCGGGAACCGCAGTACCACAACGGGTGTCACCGCTCGGCGAACGCCTACGGCTCGATCGTGGCCGCCGAGAACGACTTCGCCGGAGGGTCCAGCTTCGTCGCGTGCTCCGGTGCGGAGATCCACGAGTTCACCGACCCGAACTCGGGACAGAGCGGCGAGCAGGCACAGGAGGACGGCCTGGACGACGACACCAGCCTGGTGACGTTCTCCATCGGCGGCAACGACCTGGGCTTCGCCGACATCCTCGCCGACTGCGTGCTC
Source organism: Angustibacter luteus (assembly GCF_039541115.1). Taxonomy (NCBI): domain Bacteria; kingdom Bacillati; phylum Actinomycetota; class Actinomycetes; order Kineosporiales; family Kineosporiaceae; genus Angustibacter; species Angustibacter luteus. Next base: position 910,887 of record NZ_BAABFP010000002.1, on the reverse strand, counting down.
GACGGATCCACCTGCCAGGGCAAGAACGAGGCGACGTTCCAGCAAGGGCTCGTGGACACCAAGGCCCGGCTCATCGCGACCTACCGGCGCATCCACGAGAAGGCCCCGAACGCGCGCATCGTCGTCGTCGGCTACCCGCGGCTGTTCCCCGCCGACCCCTCGGACAACTTCCGGGACCTGCTGTTCGCGGACAGCCAGGTGTGGATGAACGAGAAGGCCGACCAGCTCGACACGATGCTCGCCGACGCCGCCCGCGAGGCCGGCGTGGGCGTCGAGTTCGTCGACCCGCGCGAGGCGTTCGAGGGCCACGGGTTGGGCAGCTCCGATCCCTGGTTCAACGACCTCTCGGTGCAGGCCAACGGATACACGCCCGTCAACCCGGGCAGCTTCCACCCCAACGCGCAGGGGCAACGGGCACTCGCGGACCTCGTGCAGGAGCAGCTGCACCATCCGCACGGCTGAGCCGTAACATGGCGGCCGTGAGCGAGCAGGCCGAGACCACCACCACCGAGCTCGCCGCGCTCACGGTCGCCACCCGGGACGACATGCACGGGCTCGGCCGAAGGCTGGCGACCGTGCTGGGCCCGGGCGACCTGGTGGTGCTGACCGGTGACCTGGGCGCGGGCAAGACGACGTTCACCCAGGGCATCGGCGACGGCCTCGGCGTCCGCGGCCCGGTGACCTCGCCGACCTTCGTCATCGCACGGGTGCACCCGAGCCAGACCGGTGGTGCGCCCCTGGTGCACGTGGACGCCTACCGGCTGGGCACGATCGCCGAGGTGGACGACCTCGACCTGGACGCCTCCCTCGACGAGAGCGTCACGGTCGTCGAGTGGGGCGACGGGCTGGTGGACGACCTGGCGACCGACCGGCTGCACGTCGCGATCGAGCGACCGCACGGGGACGACGACCGGCCCGGACCGGGTGAGGACGGCGACCCCGACGACGACCGGGACGACGGCGCCGACCACGACGAGCCGCGCCAGGTCCGGATCACCGGCATCGGGCCACGCTGGGCCGACGTCGAGCTGGGGTCCTGAGCATGCTGCTGCTGGCGTTCGACACCGCCACCCCAGCGGTCACCGTCGCGCTGCACGACGGCGACGAGGTCGTCGCGCAGTCACTCGCGGTGGACGCCCGCCGGCACGGGGAGCTGCTCGCGCCGGGGATCGAGCAGGTGCTCGGCGACGCGGGGGTGCGGCCGGGCGACCTCACGGACATCGCGGTCGGCACCGGGCCGGGGCCGTTCACGGGCCTGCGGGTCGGGCTGGTCACGGCGATCTCCATGGCCTCGGCACTGGGGATCCGTGCGCACGGGCTGTGCACCCTGGACGCGTTGGCCCTGCGGGCTGTCCAGGAGGACGCCGTCGTCCCCGAGGGAGACTTCCTGGTGGCCACCGACGCCCGCCGGCGCGAGGTCTACTGGGCGGCCTACGAGCAGCGGCCCGACGGATCGGTCGGCGCTGTGCCGCAACGGGTTCACGGCCCTGCGGTGAGCCGGCCGGCCGACGTGCCGGTGGGCGGCCGGCCGGTCGTCGGTCGGGGCGCCGACCTCTACCCGGACCACCTGGGCCTGTCGATCGGCCCGATCGACCCGTCCGCCGCCGCGCTGGCGCACCTCGCCGTGCAGCTGCTGGACAAGGGCGCCGACCTGAGTGACCTGACCCCGCGGTACCTGCGCCGGCCCGACGTGCACGAGGGTGGTCCGCGCAAGACCGTCCTGTCATGACCGGGCCCGGCCCAGACCCCCGGGCGCCGTCCGTTCGCCGGATGCGCTGGTGGGACGTCGAGGCCCTGCTGCCGCTGGAGGACGCGCTCTTCGCCCACGAGGCCTGGAGTGCCGAGACGTTCTGGGCCGAGCTCGCGCAGTCCGGCCCCTCAGGGCAGCGTGACTACCTGGTGCTCGAGGGCCTTAAGGGCCCAGAGGGCCTCGACGGGTACGCCGGGGTGTCGGTCGCGGGTGGCGTCGCCGACGTGATGACCGTGGCGGTGGCACCCACCCGGCAGGGCCAGGGTCTCGGGCGCCTCCTGGTGCAGCAGCTCGTCGCGCTCGCCGAAGGGCGGGGCGCAGCCCGGATGATGCTTGAGGTGCGGGCGGACAACGCTGCTGCACAACGGGTCTACCACGGTGTCGGGTTCGAGCGGATCGCCGTCCGGCGCGACTACTACCGGACTCCGGACGGGCCCGCGGACGCCTGGGTGATGCAGCTGCGGTTAGCCTCGACAGGTGACCGCGATGAACGCTGACGCCCCGCTGGTCCTCGGCATCGAGACCTCGTGCGACGAGACCGGGGTCGGCATCGTGCGCGGGGAGACGCTGCTCGTCGACGCGGTGGCCAGCAGCGTCGAGCAGCACGCCCGGTTCGGCGGCGTGGTGCCCGAGGTGGCCAGCCGCGCTCACCTCGAGGCGATGGCCCCGACCATCGAGCGCGCGTGCCGCGAGGCCGGAGTCCGGCTGGACGACGTCGACGCCCTGGCCGTCACCAGCGGCCCCGGTCTGATGGGCGCCCTGCTGGTGGGCGTCGCTGCGGCGAAGGGCCTCGCGATCGCGCTGGGCAAGCCCCTGTACGGGGTGAACCACCTGGCCGCGCACGTGGCCGTCGACCAGCTCGAGCACGGCCCCCTGCCCGAGCCGACGATGGCCCTGCTGGTGTCCGGCGGGCACTCGTCGCTGCTGCTCGTCCCGGACGTGACCGGGGACGTCCGGCCGCTGGGCGCCACCATCGACGACGCAGCCGGCGAGGCGTTCGACAAGGTGGCCCGCCTGCTCGGGCTGCCGTTCCCAGGGGGACCGCACATCGACCGGGTGGCCCGCGACGGCGACCCGGCCGCGATCGGGTTCCCGCGCGGGCTGTCCCGGCCCAAGGACCTCGAGCGCTACCGCTACGACTTCTCGTTCTCGGGCCTGAAGACCGCGGTGGCCCGGTGGGTGGAGCAGCGGGCGGCCTCCGGTGAGCCGGTGCCGGTGGCGGACGTGGCGGCCAGCTTCCAGGAGGCCGTGGTCGACGTGCTGACCCGCAAGGCGGTGGCCGCCTGCCGGTCCGAGGGCGTCGACACGCTGCTGGTCGGCGGGGGCGTGGCGGCGAACTCGCGGCTGCGGGCCATGGCGGCCGAGCGGTGCGCGGCGGCCGGCATCACGCTGCGGGTACCTCGTCCCGGTTTGTGCACCGACAACGGCGCGATGGTCGCCGCGCTGGGCTCCTCGATGGTGCGGCGGGGGCGCGCGCCGTCCGCGCTGGACCTGCCCGCGGACTCCTCGATGCCGGTGACGACCGTCCTCGCGTAGATCGTCATTTCGCTTGTGCCCGCTCCCGGACAGGAGTTCCATGGATGCGGCCAGGGGAGGTCGATGGGCATGAAGGACGACGAGAGTGGTGGAGTCGACCGAAGTGACTCCATGTTCGTGGTTGGCCCGCTAGAGCCGGTCGAGGATCCACAGCAGCTCCCGGCGGTGGTCGCCGTTCAGGAGTCCGACTTCCTCACGGAGGTCGGCGCCGGGATCGACCAGCCGGACACGGCGGACCCGGACTTCGACCCGGACGTGGACCCGGACGCGCCGCTGGTGGTGGACGGCCAGGACGACGACCCGGACGAGGACCTGCCGGACGACGACACGATCGACGGTCTCGTGGACGACGCGGACCTCGACGCTGCGGACGTCACCGGCTTCACCGAGGCCGACATCCTCGGCCTCGACGTCGACTTCTTCGACGACGTCGCCTCGCCCGGGGGTGCGTGATGGCTGCTCAGCTGACGAATGCCCAGGCGAAGGCGATGCTGACCAGGCTGGGCTTCGACAACGCGAACAAGCACTTCACCATTGCGGTGAACGGCTTCCAGCGGGGGTGGAACCTCGGCCCGGCGCTGAAGGTGGACAGCACGTTCGGTCCGAAGACCAGCGACGCGCTGCGGATCTCGTACGCGCGGCACAAGGCGCACAAGCCCGACATGAGCGCGCACTTCTCGTACCTGGAGTTCCGCTGCAAGGACGGCGGCGTCTTCGACAGCTGCCGGCGCATCTGGATGCTGCGTACGCACGTGCGCCGCCTCGAGGCCTACCGGCACGAGATCGGCGACAAGGCGATCCGGATCGTGTCTGGGTGCCGCTGCAAGCAGTACAACAAGAAGGTGGGTGGCGTCTCGTCCAGCCAGCACCTGTTCGGTGCGGCGTCCGACATCGACGGCCAGCTCACGGTGGACCAGAAGGAGAAGCTGCAGCTCTTCGCCGGGCTCGGGTTCAAGCAGTCCACCAGCAAGGTGATCCACGTGGACTCGCGAGATCGCGGCGGCCACAACCCGAAGGGCTCGTCGCCGAAGCACCCGGCGGAGTGGAAGTACGCCACCTGACGGGGACCCGTCCCGCACGCACCGTCACACGTCGGGGGTGAGGGCGGCGACGAGCCGGTCGAGGTAGGGCCGCTGACCCTTGACCAGCTTGGTCGCCGCCACGTCCAGCTCGAACCACTCGGCCCGGTCGATCTCGGGGAACTCCCGCACGGTGCCGGAGCGTGGCGGCCACTCCAGCTCGAACGTGCCCGGGACGACGGCGGCGACGTCCAGATCGCCCTCGAGCGCCCACACGGTGAGCACCTTGCCCCCGGACACCGTGAGGTCGCCCAGCAGGCGCAGGTCCCCCGGCGGGACGGCGAGACCGAGCTCCTCGACGAACTCGCGCCGGGCGGCGTCCTCGGCGCGCTCGTCGTCGCCGTACTCGCCCTTCGGGATCGACCACGCCGCGTCGTCCTTGCGCGCCCAGAACGGGCCGCCCATGTGCCCGAGCAGCACCTGCGGCGCGCCGTCCGGCCCGCGGCGATGCAGCAGGATCCCCGCGCTGCGCCTCGTCACCGCCCCAGCATCGCTCACACACCCCGAACATTCGACCAACAGGCGTCGCACACCACGCCCCTACCGTCGATCACGGCGCCGCGACCGGCGGCGTCCACCGACAGCGCGAGGAGTTCAGATGCGACGTACCACCATCGCGGCCGTGGCGGCCGCCGCCGTCATCGCCGGGGGAGCCGTCGCCGTGCCGGCCATGGCGTCCGGCAGCAGTCCGACGCCGACGCCGACCTCGTCGTCCGCGCCCTTCAAGGGTCTGACCGACGCGCAGCAGAAGGAGCTGTGCGGTTTCCTGGCCGTGCACCCCAAGGCCGGGACGGCGCTCGCGAACCGGCTCGACACGTGGCAGCGGTTCGCCGATGCCCACCCGGCCGTCGTCGCCGAGCTCACCAAGGTCGCCGGGATGACGCCGGACCAGCGCAAGGCCGAGCTGAAGGCGTGGGCGAAGGCGCACCCGGCGGACGCGAAGGCCTGGCACGAGTTCCGACAGCAGGTTCGGGATGCGCGCAAGGAGCGCCGCGAGGCCAGGAAGAACAGCTGACGCCCCTGACGGCGGGCGAACGTGCATGATCATCGCAGCGGCGGCGCCGCCCCTTCGGCGTGATCATGCACGTTCGCCCCGTTCCGGAAACGGGTTGCGCGGCGCGCCTATGGTGGACGTCGTGGGTCAGCAGCGGCGGCGGAGTGGGCGAGGCCCGCACAGGGACCGCCGGCCGCGGCTGACCCCGGCGCAGGTCGAGGCGCGCCGCGCGACCATCCCGGTGATCGCCTACCCGGACCTGCCGGTCAGTGCGGTGCGGGACGAGATCGCCGCGCTCATCCGCGACCACCAGGTGGTGATCGTCGCGGGGGAGACCGGGTCGGGCAAGACGACCCAGCTGCCGAAGATCTGCCTCGAGCTCGGACGCGGTGTCGAGGGCATGATCGGGCACACGCAGCCGCGCCGGATCGCCGCTCGCACGGTGAGCGAGCGGATCGCCGAGGAGCTCGGGGTCGACGTCGGCGAGCAGGTCGGCTGGAGCGTGCGGTTCACCGACCGCGCGGGCCCGAACACGTTGGTGCGGGTCATGACCGACGGCATCCTGCTCGCCGAGATCCAACGGGACCGGATGCTGACCCGCTACGACACGATCATCATCGACGAGGCGCACGAACGCAGCCTCAACGTGGACTTCCTGCTCGGCTACCTCAAGCAGCTGCTGCCGCGCCGGCCCGACCTCAAGCTCGTGATCACGTCGGCGACCATCGACCCCCAGCGCTTCTCCCGGCACTTCGACGACGCGCCGGTGATCGAGGTCTCCGGCCGCACCTATCCGGTCGAGCTGCGCTACCGGCCGGTCGTCGACCCAGACGACCCGGACGCCGACCCCGACCGCGACCAGGTGCAGGCCATCTGTGACGCGGTCGTCGAGCTCACCGGTGACGGTCCGGGCGACATCCTGGTGTTCCTGTCGGGTGAGCGCGAGATCCGCGACGCCGCAGAGGCGTTGCGCGCGTTGGAGCTGCGGTTCACCGAGGTCATCCCGCTGTACGCGCGGCTGTCGTCCGCCGAGCAGCACCGGGTGTTCCAGCCGCACACCGGACGTCGGGTCGTGCTGGCCACCAACGTCGCCGAGACCTCGCTGACCGTGCCGGGGATCCGGTACGTCGTCGACCCCGGAACGGCCCGGATCTCCCGCTACAGCAGGCGGTTGAAGGTCCAGCGCCTGCCGATCGAGAAGGTGTCCCAGGCATCCGCGAACCAGCGCGCCGGGCGGTGCGGCCGGGTCGCCGAGGGGATCTGCATCCGGCTCTACAGCCAGGAGGACTTCGAGGCCCGGCCCGAGTTCACCGAACCGGAGATCCTGCGCACCAACCTGGCCTCGGTCATCCTCCAGATGACCTCGATCGGCCTGGGGGACATCGGTGCGTTCCCGTTCGTCGAGCCGCCCGACCGGCGCAGCGTGCGCGACGGCATCCAGCTGCTGCACGAGCTCGGCGCCATCGACCCCGACCAGCCCGACCCGCGCAAGCGGCTCACCCACTCCGGTCGCCAGCTCGCCCAGCTCCCCCTGGACCCGCGCCTGGCCCGCATGGTCATCGAGGCCGATCGTGAAGGGTGCCTGCGCGAGGTGCTCGTCGTGGCCGCGGCCCTGTCGATCCAGGATCCGCGGGAACGCCCGCCGGACGCACAGGCCCAGGCGGACCAGCAGCACGCCCGGTTCCGCGACCCGACGTCGGACTTCCTGTCCTGGCTGAACCTGTGGGAGTACCTGCGCGAGCAGCAGAAGGCGCTGTCCGGCAATGCTTTCCGTCGGATGTGCCGCAGCGAGTACCTGCACTACCTGCGGGTCCGCGAGTGGCAGGACGTGCACGCCCAGCTCAAGCAGGTGGTCAAGCAGCTCGGGCTGGCGCGGTCCAGCGGGCTGCACGAGGACGGGTCGGTGGACGCCGACCGCCTGCACCGCGCGCTGCTGTCCGGCCTGCTCTCGCACGTCGGCCTGCGCGACACGGTGCAGCGCGACTACCTCGGCGCGCGTGGGGCGCGCTTCGCGATCTGGCCCGGGTCCGCCGTGGCCCGCAAGCCGCCGACCCTGGTCATGGCGGCCGAGCTCGTGGAGACGTCCCGCCTGTGGGGCCGCACGGTCGCCCGGATCGAGCCGGAGTGGGCCGAAGCCCTGGCGCCGCACCTGATCACCCGGACCTACAGCGAACCGCACTGGAGCAGCAAGCGGGCAGCGGTGATGGCCCGCGAACGGGTCCTGCTGTACGGCGTCCCGCTGGTGGTGGACCGGCTGGTCGGCTACGGCCAGGTCGACCCGGAGCTGGCTCGCGAGCTGTTCATCCGGCACGCCCTGGTCGAGGGCGACTGGCGCACGGACCACCGGTTCTTCCGCCGCAACCGCGAGCTGCTCGCCGACGTCGAGGCACTCGAGCAGCGCACCCGCCGACGCGACCTGCTGGTCGATGACGAGGTGATCTTCGAGTTCTACGACGCGCGTGTCCCAGCGGACGTGGTGTCCGGCCGGCACTTCGACGCGTGGTGGAAGCAGCGCCGCCACGAGGAGCCCGAGCTGCTGTCGTTCACGCCCGACCTGCTGGTGCGCGACGAGGCGGGAGCGGTGGACGACGACGCGTACCCGACCACCTGGGCCGCCGGTGGCGTCGAGCTGGCGGTGACCTACCAGTTCGAGCCCGGCACCGCGGCAGACGGGGTGACCGTGCACGTGCCGCTCCCGGTGCTGGGCCAGCTGACGACCCGGCCGTTCGACTGGCAGATCCCTGGCCTGCGCCTCGAGCTCGTCACCGCGCTGATCCGCGGGCTGCCGAAGTCGTTGCGGCGCAGCCTGATCCCGGCGCCGGACCGGGCAGCCGACGTGCTGGCCCGGGTCGGTCCGGCGGACGGGCCGCTGCTCGACGTCCTGGCCGGCGCCCTGGAGGACCTCACCGGCACCCGGATCGGTGCCGACGACTGGTCGCCGGATGCGCTGCCGGCCCACCTGCGGGTGACGTTCCGGGTCGAGGACGACCGCGGTCGCGTCCTGGGCGAGGGGCAGGACCTGCCCGCCCTGCAGCACCGGCTGCAGCCCCAGCTGCGCGCGGCCATCGCGCGGCGTCCGGACAGCATCGAGCGGACGGGCCTGCAGGACTGGACGATCGACGTCCTGCCGACCGAGCACCGTACCGTCGTGGACGGCCACGAGGTCGTCGGGTTCCCCGCCCTCGTCGACGAGGGCGAGACGGTCGCGGTCCGGGTGCTGACGACGCCCGGCGAGGCGCGGGCGGCGCACACCGCCGGCGTCCGGCGCCTGCTGCGGTCGTCGGCCCGCTCGCCGGTGCCGTACGTGCTGTCGCAGCTGTCCAACGCGAGCAAGCTGGTGCTGTCCCGGGCCAAGCACGCCACGGCGACGGAGCTCGTCGACGACTGCACGGATGCCGCGGTGGACGCGCTCGTGGCCGAGGCGGGTGGTGCGGACTCGGTGCGGGACAAGGCGTCCTTCGCGGCCGTGCGTGACGTCGTGGGCCGCGGGCTGGACCAGCGCACCCTGGCGGTCGTGGAGCAGGTCGAGCAGGTGCTGGCGGCGGCGTACGACGTCCAGTCCCGGCTGCGCGGGACGACGTCCATGACCTTGCTCCCGGCCATGCACGACCTGCAGTCCCAGCTGGACGGGCTCGTGCACCCCGGCTTCGTGCGAGAGGCGGGGGCCGCCCGGCTGCCCGACCTGCTGCGCTACCTCAAGGCGATGGCCGTCCGGCTCGACCGGCTCCCCACCGACCCGGCGCGCGACCGCGGCTCGCAGTCCCAGGTGGAGATGGCCGCCGACGAGCTCGAGAAGGCGCTGGCGGCCCTGCCGCCCGGGCGTGAGCCGTCCCCGGCGCTGCGTGAGGTGCGCTGGATGCTCGAGGAGCTACGGGTCAGCCTGTTCGCCCCGACGATGCGCACCGCCTACCCCGTGTCGCCCCAGCGCATCCACCGTGCCATCGTCGCTGCATGAGCCCACGCGAGCGAGACCTGGACGTCGTTGTGTTCGGGGCCACCGGCTTCGTCGGCCGGCTGGTGGCCGACTACCTGGCCGAGCACGCCCCGGCCAGTCTGCGGATCGGTCTCGGGGGCCGGTCACTGGAGCGGCTCGAGGCCGTGCGCCGCACGCTCGGGGAGCGCGCTCGGGACTGGCCGCTGATCGTCGCCGACGGCGCGGACGACGACGCGCTGGCCGAGCTGGCGGGGCGCACCCGGGTGGTGGCGACCACGGTCGGTCCGTACCTGAGGTACGGGCTGCCGCTGGCCAAGGCGTGCGCGGCGGCCGGCACCCACTACGCGGACCTGACCGGTGAGGTGCTGTTCGTGCGGGCCAGCATCGACGCGGTCGACGAGTCCGCCCGGGCCAGTGGCGCGCGCATCGTGCACGCGTGCGGCTTCGACTCGATCCCCTCGGACCTCGGTGTGCTGCTGCTGCACCAGGCGGCGGCCGCCGATGGCGCCGGCGAGCTCACCGACACCACGCTCGTCGCGGTCATGAAGGGCGGCTTCAGCGGCGGCACGATCGACTCGATGCGCGCCCAGGTCGAGGCGGTGCAGTCCGAGAAGTCGTTGCGGCGCATCGTCGTCGACCCGTACGCCCTCAGCCCCGACCGGGACGACGAGCCCGACCTCGGCGACGAGCGGGACCGGGTGGCGGTGTTCGAGTCCGACCTGCTCGGCGGCTGGGTCGGACCGTTCGTGATGGCGTCGTTCAACACCCGGATCGTGCGGCGCAGCAACGCGTTGCAGGGCTGGGCCTACGGCCGCTCGTTCCGCTACCGCGAGCTCGCCGGGTACGGCCGCGGGACCAGGGCGCGGGTGACCGCGAACGCCGTCACCGGCGTTCTGGGTGGGGTGCTGGCGGGGATGCAGAAGCCCCGGATGCGCGGGCTCGTCGACCGGCTGCTGCCCTCGCCGGGGGAGGGGCCGAGTGCCGAGAAGCGTGCCGCCGGGTTCTTCCGGATGCGGGTGCGCAGCACCACGACGTCCGGCGTCGACTACGTCGCAACCGTTGCGGCGCAAGGTGATCCAGGCTATGCGGCCACCGCCGTGATGCTCGGCGAGAGCGCGCTGGCGCTGGCCGAGGGTTCTGGTCTGCCGGAGGCTGCGGGCGTGCTGACCCCGGCTACCGGCATCGGCGACGCGCTCGTGCAGCGCCTGCGCGTGGCTGGTCTGACGTTGTCGGTGGAACGAGAGGGTGAGTGACGTGGTGCGGATCCTGGTCGGCGTGCTGCTCGTCGTGGTCGGTGCGCTCTGGTTCGGGCAGGGCATGGGGTGGATCGGCGGCAGCGGCATGTCCGGCGAGACGCTGTGGGCGGTCGTCGGGCCGGTGGTCGCGCTGCTCGGCCTGGGCATGGTGGCCTCCGGGCTGCGCCGGCGTTCCGCCCGCTGAGTCGGGGGGCTAGCCGTCTCCGCGCGGGCGGCGACGCGCGCGCAGTCGGCTGAACCAGCCCGCGGTGGCGATCGCCTCCGCGGTCCCACCGCCGGCGACGATCCCGGCGGCCATCCCGGTGAGCGTGTCGTGGCAGGACGCGCAGAGCACCCGC
>NZ_BAABFP010000001.1 GCF_039541115.1 Angustibacter luteus | reverse complement strand
CGTCTACGACGACACCAACCTGCCCGCGCGCATCCGCCGCAACGGCGCCTGAAGCACCTCGCTCCACCGTCGGCAGCCGGCTCCGTCCACCAGGACGGGGCCGGCTGCCGGCCTTTGCCCCGGTACGACGCGAGCCAGGGCCGACCCGGCGGTGCGGGTCGGCCCTGGCTCAGGGTGCTGCGCGGGTCAGCCGTTGCGGCGGATCCGGGCGGGCTGGCCGTTGTCGTCGTAGACGTTGCCGTCAGCCACCATGGGAGTGGTCGCCGGGGTGATCACCGGGCAGTCGGCGACCCGGGTGTTGCGGCCGAACCGGTTGCTGTTCACCACGAGCCCCTGGAGCGGGCCGTACGACTTCTCGGCGATGTTCACCGTGCAGCCGCCACCGTCGGCCCAGTTGCCGGTGAAGGTCAGGTTCCGCGTCGCCGCCACGTCCTGGGTGACCATCAGCCCGGCGTTGTAGGCGCCGGACAGCGCGTTGCCGGTCAGCTTGATGTTGGAGCCGCCCTGCACCTGGATGCTGTCGTCGTGGCTGCCCTTGCCGCCCCAGGTCGGGTCGCTGACGTAGTGCAGGTTGTCGTGCAGCCAGGACGCGGTCAGCGAGGTGTTGCTGCCATAGATCTGCACCGTGTCGTTGACAGCGTGGATGTTCAGCCGACGGGCCGTGAAGCCGTACCCCTTCAGCCCGTCCACGCCGGGCTGCGCGGTGGCCTGAGCCAGCTCCACGTCGGAGATCACCACCCCGGGGCTGTTCGAGCTCACCAGGGCGGCGGTCTGGCCGGCGATGGGCCGGCCCCGGACGACCGAGTTCTTGAAGGTCACGTTGGCGGCGCTGATCTTCACGAACCCACGCACGTCCAGCCCCTGCACCACGGCACCGGCCGTGGTGATCGTCAGATCACCCTGGTGCACAGTCAGCGCGGTGCCGGCCGGCACGCCGGTGTTGGAGGCACCCGGCCGCCCACCCGAGGGCGGTGCCGGAGCGGTCGTCGTGGTGGGCGTGGCCGTGGTGGTGGTGCTGGTCGTGGGCTTGGCCGTGGTGGTGCTGGTGGTGGGCTTGGGTGCCGTCGTGGTGGTCGTGGGCTTCGCCGTGGTGGTGCTGGTGGTGGGCTTGGGTGCCGTCGTGGTGGTCGTCGGTGCCGTGGTGGTCGCCGTCGGCTCCGGGACGGGTGTCCCGGTACCCCTGCTGCGGAAGTCGCTCACCACGACATCCTGACCGCCGGGGCTGCCGCTGGACTGGTAGACGGACAGCCCGACCGAGCCGGCGCGCTGGAGCGAGGCGCGGTTGTCCGAACGGCTCACCATCCACGCGGCGGGCTCGGGTGCGCCGACGGGCCAGGCCTTGGCGGCCAGCTTGGTGGGCGAGAGCCCCTGCACGCTCAGCCGCACCACCAGCGGCGTCTGGGCCGCGGCGGTGGCGCCGGGGACGATGACCCCGCCGAGGTTGGACGTCGAGACCGGAGGGCCGCCGAACAGGGACAGCGCGAGCTGCCCGTCGGACCGGTAGCGCAGCACGGCGCTGTACTGGTCCCTGCCGACCCGGCGTCCGACGAAGGTCACGTAGGTGCCGCCGCCCTTGGTGTTCGGGCGGGCGATCGCCAGGGTGCTGAGCAGGTCGGTGCTCGCGGTGGTCACCGACTTGAGCTCGGCGTCGACGCCGGCGCCGGTGGCCAGCGCCAGGTGGGCGGCACCGCTCGCGACCGAGGTCCCGGCGGAGCTGCCGCCCAGCTGCCAGGCGCCGCCCTGCTCCGCGGAGCCGAGGCCGTGTTGCACCGTGCGGTCGAAGCCATCCGCGAACGTCGTCGTCGGGCCCCCGAACGCGACGTTGCCCGACGCGGCCCAGATCGAGCTGAGCATCGCCACGACGACGGCGACAGCCGCCATCGGGCCACGTTGACCGCGCAGCGGGCGCAGCACGCGTGGCGCGCGGTGTCCCTCCCGGGCAGCCGCGTGCCGGGCTGGGGTCTGGAGACGATGCGCCCCCGCGCTCGTCGGTCTCGAAGTAACTAGTCCGTTTGGGTGGTGGCCGATCACCCGGGCAGAGTGTCAGGTCACAGGGTGCTATGCAAAGTCGGATCGTTATACGGACTTGCGCTGGCGGTGCCTCTTTGTGGTCAAACGGACTAGTTCTCTCGACCTAGAGTAACAAATTCTCACCCAAAGTAGCGGAAAGCGTTACCCAATAGTGCCCGAGGTGCTTCAGGCGCCGTTGCGGCGGATGCGCGCGGGCAGGTTGGTGTCGTCGTAGACG